>JADGCN010000085.1 GCA_015228975.1 Magnetococcales bacterium | reverse complement strand
TGTACGCAAGCGCTTTGGCAGGCGGTGATGGGTAATAATCCAAGTGAGTACAAATCTTCCAGCCGACCGGTGGAGCAGGTGAGTTGGGATGATATCCTGGAGTTTTTGAAGAAAATTGACCAACGTATATCCGGTCTTAATCTGATATTGCCGTCAGAGGCGCAATGGGAATACGCCTGTCGTGCCGACACGAGCACTGCTTTTTATACAGGTGCTATTGAAATCTTGGGGGAGAACAATGCCCCGGCCCTTGATCCCATCGCTTGGTACGGTGGCAACAGTGGTGTTGATTTCGATCTGGATAATGGTGAAGACAGTAAAGAGTGGCCGGAGAAGCAGTATCCACACGAAAACGCCGGCACGCACCCAGTGGGGCTTAAAATTGCCAATCCCTGGGGGGTGTACGACATGCTCGGCAATGTCTGGGAGTGGTGCCCGGACGCTTGGCATGGTAACTATAAGGATGCCCCCGCAGATGGCCGGGTCTGGGAAGGGCCGTCGGTGGAGCGCCTGATTCGCGGCGGTTCATGGTCTGGCCTTGCCCGGCGCGTGCGTGCGGCGTACCGCGGCGGGATCCCTTCCGGAAACCGCCGCGACGGCGGCCTGGGTTTCCGCTGTGCCCGGGTTCTTTCGTGAGCCAAGCCGGCAGGAGCGGACTGGCCAGCGCCTTCCACCGTGCCGTCCGTGGCAAGGGGCCGGAACGATATCCAACTTTTTGCGCCAATCGGCGATTTAGAAATTGCGCTTGTAAACAGTACGCGATTCGCGTCCTGTTTGAAGGTGGAACACCGCATTGGAAATACCGTTGCCGAAACGGCATCATTCGACCGACAGGCAGCGGCTCTGTGGTCAGAGTCTGAGATTGATGAATTGATTGGAAATATGGCACAAGGAATTCTTGCTGGACTGAACGAAGCTATTGCCCACGCAAAGGACGAGCCTAACACTGTTCGGACGACTTTCCACGAATGTGCGGATGCAAAAGCGATCCGAGAAAAGCTTGGAATGAGCCAAAGCGAGTTTTGCAAGACTTACGGAATCCCTCTGAATACCCTGCAAAACTGGGAACAGCGGCGCAATAACCCAGACCGCACGGCGTCAGCCTATCTTTGGGCGATTTCCGAACTTCCCCGCCAGATCAGCGAGGCGCATACACGCCGCCAGAACGAAACGTTTGACGGAACCGGGGGCTTTGGCGTTTTAGCCAAGGTTTGGACTGTCACACGTCCCCCAAAAGTCTCCTGTTAAACTGAGGTTCACTTTTAAACCGCAACCAACACGGGAAACGTAGTTTTCCAGTGTCATTCCCGCCCCCGATTCAAGCATTCGAGGTTCCCGCTTTCGCGGGAATGACGAGGCTTCAGCGGGAATCCAGAAAGTCAGGGGAGGTAGGAAAGTCCTCTGGATCCCCGCTTTCGCGAGGATGACAATAACTACACATCCCAAGATAGCAACGGTTTACCATACTGCAAAATCGCTTTCTCACACACAGTTCAGGCACTTGTTGCTGTTGTCGTGCTGGGTGCCTTGGTGGAATCCTGGCGAAAGCTCGCCGACCTTTTTTTTCACGTTGGAGGGTGTTGCCATGTCTTTGAGTACCGCTATCGATTCCGGGTGGCACCCCTTGGTTGATGAGCGCCCGTTTTGTCACGGTGAACCTTGGCACCGTTGAGGTTGCGCGGATTTTCCATGTTGCGATGATGTTGTCCAGCCTCAGGTTTCAGCACTATGAACGGCGGCTTATTGGGGCGAGTAAGTGTTGCCATGCCAAGCGTCAAACGGGTATCCAGAGAATCTTTTTGATCCTTCTGGATTCCCGCTTGCGATCAGCATTGAATGTATCCAATGCGGGATGAAACCAGGAAACCACATATTTTTTTGGTAGCGGTTTCAATATTTTTTTTTGATAGGTTATCTGTGGCTTCTGTGACTACAGGCGCGACAGCAATGATTCTTGACGGAGATGCGTTTTTCGCGACAGGCATGACTTTTTCCATGGGTTTTTTTCATGCATTTGGAATAGGCCCTGTCCGCTTTGCTGCTGCAACCGCATCCAGCACAGGATGAGCGATGGTGATTCCCCGCCCAGGCTTCACCTACCAGGGGTTGGCTGGAAAAACCGAGCATGGCGAT
The DNA here is from genome assembly GCA_015228975.1 of Magnetococcales bacterium. Lineage (GTDB taxonomy): Bacteria > Pseudomonadota > Magnetococcia > Magnetococcales > UBA8363 > UBA8363. The sequence continues at coordinate 12,555 of JADGCN010000085.1, read as the reverse complement.
CATCAACAGTGCTGCAAACACTTTCATTTTCATAGATTTCTCCTTGATTGTACCACACGCCGGGGCGTTTGGCGCGATAATGACCAAAACGAAAGCCTGGAAGGTATTGTCCTGACGGACGATAACCCATTTGCGGAGGATAGCATGCCGGGAATGTCCAATAACAGGTTTGTTAATGTAACTGACGCAACAATACCGGTCGCTGACGGCGGGAGTTGGGAATTATTTTGGAATTGTGTGTGGTTGATCAGGGAATTGAAACTATTGAAAGAGTGCTAGTCCAGACGTGGTTTGATACCCCGGATATCCCGATAGGAAACCACGCCCAATACCCGATTGTTGTCATCGATGACGGGAACGGCTCGGAAGTGATAACGTCCGAACATGTCGAAGGCATCGCGGAGTGTTTCATTGGGGTTTAACGCGATGACGTTATCGGTCATGATTTCGGCGAGGGTTTGATTTTCTTCGGACATGATGAGTTCGCGAATATCGACGACGCCCAGGAGGGTATCGAGGCTGTCGACGACATAGACGTACATGATGACTTCTTTGTCGCGAGCGATATTTCGGTAATTGTCGATGACTTCCCGGGCCACCAGTGTTGGGGGGAGTTTGATGAAATCGTCGGTGGCGTACAGCAGGATGTTTTCGTTATGTTCTTCGATAATTTGCTGAATTTTGTCGGCGTCTTCATGATCCATCAGTTTGAGGAGTTCGTCCGCTTCGTTGCTGGGCAGGACGGCGAGGATATCGGCAGCCTGGGGCGGGCTCATTTCGTTGATCAGTTGCGCAGCCCGTTCTTCGGGGATGGCGCTGATCAATTCGCGTTGCACCCGTGATTCCACCTCTTCCAGGGTATCGGAAGCGAGTTCCGGTTCGAGTTCGTTGAAGACGGCCAACCGTTGCTGACTATCCAGTTCTTCGAGGATGTCGGCCAGATCGACGGGGTGGATATCGTGAATATTTTCCTTGAGGACGTTGAGTTTGACGTGCCCCTTGAACATGCCGATTTCTTCGGGCAGGCGTTGCACGTAAATCCACGATACGGTTTTACTCTCTTCGTGATGATCGGCGAAAAATTTGGCGACTTTTTTCAAGCCGATGCGGCGGAACAGTCGATTGCGGCTGAAATCGACTTCGCTGGCGTAGAGTTTGTTGTTTTGCAGGGCCAATTTGACATCGTAGACGACTTCCACCTCATGATCGTCCATATCCAATATTTTTTTGTCCAGAATATGGGCTTTAAGGAGGATGGCGGCATCGGGTACGGGTCGTTCGTATTCGGCGATGTGATCGCAATCGGCGACGATTTCGGTATTGGAGATCAGGGTGATTTTGTCCCAGGGCAGGAGCAGCGAGGGATAGCCGTAGGATCGTCCGACGACAAGGTGGCTGATTTCCGGCAATTTGCCGGTTTCCACGATGACGAAATCGCTGAGACGACCAACGCGGTCGGTTTTAAGGTAGACTTTACGCCCGATGATTTCGCTCAAAAAAAATTCTTTTTCCAGTATGGTGACCATTGTTATTTGCGTCCCATCATTTCAACAAGGTGATAAATTTATAAACCATGAGGCTGACCAGGAACAGGAGATAGAAGCGCAATGCCATGAGCGACCAGCGCACGGCGGGTGACATGTCGATGTTGGGTTCGCTGTAACGTTGGTTGATATCACGAATTTTTTGTACGAATTGCTTAAAGTTCCTGGTCATGTTTGGATATCCTGGCAATTATTGGAACAGAGTGGGGAACATGACGCTGACCCCGTAGAGGGAGGAGAGGAGGACGATGATCAGGACGATGATGCCGCCGATCCAGTTGTCCCAGGTGGTATTGCAATAGTCTCCCATGTGTTTTTTGTCGTTCAGGAGGAGGATGAGGAAAACCAGTGCCGCCGGCAGGAGGGTGACGGCGATGACCTGCACGAACAGGGTGATGAGTACCAGGGGTGCCCCCGGGATGAGGACGACGAGACCGGAAGTGATGAGGGTCAGGAAATAGCTGGTGTAGAACCAGGGGGCTTCTTTGATGTTTTGGTTGAGGGAGTGTGCCCAGCCGAAGATTTCGCCAAAAGCCCAGGAGGTGGCGAGGGAGATGCAAATGGCCCCGAGCAGTCCGGCATTGAACAGGCCGATGGCCATGAAGGTTCCGACCAAATGATTGGTTTTCATGAGATATTCAGCGGCCTGGGAGGCGCTGTCGATTTCGATCCCGTGAAGGACGGTACCGGTGACGATGATGATGAACACGGCGACCAGGACGGTCAGTGCCGAGCCGAGGAGGGTATCGAAGCGACCCCAGGGGATATCTTTTTCCTGTAGCCCCTTGTCGACTACCGAGCTTTGTTGGAAGAACAGCATCCACGGGGCGATGGTGGTACCGATATTGGCCATGAGGAAGAAGAAGAGATCGCCGTTGAAGCCGCCGGGGAAATGGGGTACGAATCCGTCTTTGAGGATGTCGGACACCGATGCATTGACCATGAAGGCCCCGGGGATGTAGATCAGATTGAGGACGCAAAACAGCATGGCGATTTTTTCCCATGTCCAGTAGCGCCCATTCATGACGATCATGCCCATCAGCAGGACGACGCCGGTCACGGTGGCCCAGGGTGGAATGCCGAAAATGCTCAGGGCTGAGGTCATGCCGATGAATTCGGTGACCAGGGTCAGCCAATCGACGATCATGAGATCGATGAGGGAGAACCACCCCCAAAAGGCACCGAAGCCGTCAAAAATGGCTTCGGCATGTCCCCGTTTGGTGACGGCTCCCAGGCGGACCGTCATTTCCTGGACGTAGTAGGCGATGGGTATCAGGAGCAGTAAAAACCAGATCAGGTGGTAGCCATATTTGGCACCGGTACTGGCATAGGTGGTAATGCCACCGGCATCGTTGTCGGCAATCATCACCACGAGCCCTGGACCGGCGATGACCAGATAGAGTTGAATGGCTTTGGTCCACTTGCGAATTTTATAATAAAGTCTGGGGATCAGTTGCATGCTTTTGTGACCTTGATGGCCGGGCTTGGCACCATCCGGCTGATTGTGTGTGATCCACGCGTCCCCGATTAAGGAAAGCTGCATCCTTCGTACACCGTTTGCCGGGATTTCGCAAAGGAGGGACAGCAAATTGAGGGCCAGGGGATCACGCGGGTAGTGACCGGGATGCGTTGCGGGTGGAAAGTTCGTTTATACCTTGCCAGTTAGCCCCGGCTAAGGGCACTCTTCCGGTTGGTTGGGATGGTTGGGGATTGTGAAATTTTCTTGGGATCAATGAAAACTTTTTGCAGATGGGAAAAGGGTATGCGGGAAACCATTTTGTTGGTGGGGCACGGATCGCGGGATGAAGAGGGTAACGAAGAAGTTGCGGAATTCGCCAGTTACTGGCAGAGCAAGCACCCGGAACGTCGCGTGGAGGTATGTTGGATCGAGCATGCGGCGGTATTGCCGGAAGAGGGGCTGGATCGGGCCGCTGCCGGGAGTGACCGGGTGATCGTGCTGCCCTTGATCTTGAATGCGGCGGGTCACGTCAAAATGGAGTTGCCCGACTATTTGCTGGCGGCACGGCAACGACATCCGCAGGTGGAATTTTTGTTGGGGCGGCACCTGGGTGTGGATGAGCGCATCCTGAAACTGGTGCGCATGCGCCTGCACAGTGCCATGGTCGCCTTGGACATGCCGGATCCGAAAAATACCGGGATCATCCTGTTGGGTCGGGGATCCTCGGACATGACCGCCAATGGTGAAGTGGCCAAGATGGCGCGTTGGGTATTTGAAACCACGCGTCACGACCTGGTGGATTACGCCTTTACCGGGATCACCTATCCGCGCCTGGAATCGGTGGTGGCGCGGCAGGTGGCGGTGGGTTCCATGCAAATCATCGTTGTCCCCTATTATTTGTTCACCGGTCGGTTGATCCGGCGCATCCTGGAACAGGTGGCGCGGCTGAAACGGCAGTATCCGCAGATCGCCTTTGGCATGGCGGGGTACCTGGGGATCAATGATCGCGTGGTCGAGGTGTTGGAGTCGCGTCTTAGGGAAGTCCAGGAGGGTTCCAAATCGATGATGGAGTGTGATGGTTGCCCCCATCGGACCGCCGCACATGACCGGCAATCTGACCCATCCCATTGATACTCAAAGGAAGAAATGACGCCATGACGCATACCGCCCCCCCCCTTGTTGACGCTGGCGCGGCGATTGAGCGGGCCTCTTTCGCCCACATCGATGCCCATGCGGGTCCGCGTGCGGGCTATGACGATGGTGCATGGTCATTGGTGCGGCGTTTGATCCACACCAGCGGTGATTTCGCCTTCAATGGTCTGACGCGGTTGCACCCGCAGGCGTTGGCCGCGGGACGGGAGGCCCTGGCCAGGGGATGTCCGGTGGTGGTGGATGTCAGCATGATCCAGGCGGGTTTGACCCCGAGGCGTCTGGGACCTTTGGGGGTGACGGTGCATCAATTCAACCATGATGCGGAGGTGATCCGCCTGGCGGTGGCCGAAAAAACCACCCGCACGGTGCAAGCGATGCGCATGGCCTGGCGGCGCGGGGTGTTGGCGGGTGGGGTGGTGGCCATCGGCAATGCCCCGACGGCGCTCCTGGAGGTTATCCGCCTGGTGCGGGAGGAGGGGGTGCGACCCGCTTTGATCATCGGGGTACCGGTGGGCTTCATTGCGGCGGCGGAATCGAAGGAGGAACTCATGACCCTGGATGCCCCCCCCTGGATTGCCGTTCGGGGGACCAAGGGGGGCTCGACGTTGGCGGTGGCGGCGTTGCACACGTTGATGGATCGGGCGTTGGAGGGAAAGGTGTGAAGTTTGGTCGCAAAGGGGAGCGGGGACAGCGTACCGGTTGGACCACGGGGGCTTGTGCGGCGGCGCGGGCGGCGACAGTGGGCCTGACAACGGGAGCAATCTTGGAGGGAAAAGTGTGAAGTTTGCTCGCAAAGGGGAGCGGGGACAGCGTACCGGTTGGACCACGGGGGCGTGTGCGGCGGCGGCGGCGCGGGCGGCGACAGTGGGCCTGACAACGGGAACAATCCCGGAAACGATTGGTATGTTCCTGCCCAATGGTGACTGGGTGGTGTTTGCGGTCGTGGACGGCCTGCACGCCGGTGATGATTGTGTCAGCGCGACCGTTATCAAAGACGCCGGGGATGATCCCGATTGCACCCATGGTGCCCGTATGGTGGCGCGTGTCCAACGGACATCGGGCGTTGCCGGGGAGGTTTTTCTGGAGGCGGGTGAGGGGGTGGGACGGGTCACCCGGCCCGGATTGGGTTTGGCAGTGGGGCAGGGGGCGATCAATCCGATACCCCGGGACAACATCATCGCCAACGTGCGCGAGGCGGCGGGGGAATGGCTTGCAACCCGTAGCCTGACTGTGACCATAGCGGTCCCGGGTGGGGAGATATTGGCGCAAAAAACCCTCAATCCAAGATTGGGCATTCTCGGGGGGATCTCGATTCTCGGTACCACGGGGGTGGTGCATCCCTATTCGACGTCCGCCTATAAGGCGGCGGTGGTGCAGTCGATTGCCGGGGCGGTGGCGGCGGGTTTGACCACCATTGTCCTGACTACGGGCCGGCGTACCGAACGGTTCGCCATGCGCCATTTCCCCACGTGGCCCGAGTGGGCGTTTGTGCAAATGGGTGATTTCGTCGGGGCGGCATTGGCGGGGGCACTGGCGCACGGGGTTACGCAGGTCGTTATTGCCGCCATGGGGGGGAAATTGGCCAAAATGGCGCTGGGTGTTGCCAATACCCACGCGCACAAGGTGGCGTTGGACATGGGAGTGGTGGCGGATCTGGCGCGCAAGGCCGGGGCTTCCGCGGATGTGGTGGCGGAGATCGCCGCAGGGGTGACGGTGCGCTTTGCCGCGGACAGAATGCGGGAATCGGGTTTGCAGGTGCCCTTTTACCAAGAATTGGCCCGAGCGGCCCACGATGGGATCCTTCCCATGTTGCAGGGGAGGGTGCGGGCGACGGTTTTGGCGTTGGATGGGGAGGGGCATCTGCTGGCAACGATGGGAGATCCCTTGCCATGAAACATGCCGTGACCGTTCTTGGCGTTCTCGACACCGGACCGGAGGATTTGAGCGGTGATGCCCGGCGAAGGTTGTCGCAGGCGGAGCTGGTGCTGGGTGAGGAGAGGTTTTTGACGTTGTACGCCCCGCTCATGGCCCACCATGCGGAAAAACGTTCGTACAGTCATCAGATCGCTGTGGTACCGCAATGGATTCTGGCCGCGCAGCGGGACGGCTTGCGGGTCGTCGTCCTGGCAACGGGGGATCCGTTGTTTTTTGGTTTGGCGGCTTTTCTCAAGGATCGCCTGCCTGAAGGGACGCTGGAGGTGGTGAGCGGGTTATCCACGATGCAACTGGCATTCGCCCGACTGACCTTGCCATGGTCCCGGGCCCGCTTCGTATCCCTCCACGCCCGGGATGGCGGTGCATGGCATCCATTGGCCGACTTTGATCATCCGCTCTATCCCTTGTGGCAAAGCCTACGGGAAGCGGAACTGGTGGGTGTGTTGACCGGGCCGCACAATACCCCGCAACGGATTGCCCATATGCTGCTCAGCTTGGGGCTGGGGGATCGGTGGCTGCTGCATGTGGCGCAACGCCTGGGGATGTCGGACGAACGGGTGGCCAGGGGATTGTCCCCCGACGCCGCCATGGGGCAGGCGTTTTCCGAACCCAACGTGGTGGTTTTGCAACGCAGGAGCGACGTGTCCGACGAACGATTGCCGTTGATCGGATTGCCAGACGAATTCTATCAAAAGAAAGTGTTTTCCCGGGGGTTGATCACCCATCGGGAGGTGCGGGTTCTGTCTTTGGCCCAATTGGCCATTTGCGATGGCAACGTGGTTTGGGATATCGGTGCCGGTTCCGGGAGTGTGGGACTGGAGGCGGCGGGTTTGACGCCCAACGGTCAGGTGTGGGCCATTGAAAAAAATCGGGAATCGCTGGATCATATCCAGGCCAATCGTTCCCGCCTGGGGCGGTATAATTATCGGCTGCACCATGGGGTGGCACCCGAGGGTTTGGAACGTTGGCCCGATCCCGATGCCTTGTTCATCGGCGGTAGTGGGGGTGGTTTGGAATCCTTGTTGGATTTGGCACTCAAGCGTCTGAAACCGGGGGGGCGTTTGGTATTGAACCTGGTCACGCTGGAAAACGTGGTCAAGACGTTGACCTGGATGGACCAATACCATCATCCTTGGAGCATGACGCAAACGGGGTGTGCCAGGAGTCAATCGTTGTTGCATTTTCACCGTTTGGAGCCACAATCCCCGGTCTGGATCATCACGGTTGTTAAGGAGGGTCACACACGATGAACACCCGAACCAAAGGGGTGCTGGTGGGGGTTTCTTTGGGTCCCGGCGACCCGGAACTGCTCACCCGCGCCGCCTGGAACGCTTTGGAATCGGCCCGATGCTGGGCGTGGCCTATTGTGCGTAAGGGTGCGGAAAGTTACGCCCTTTCTATCCTGAAACGGACAACCTTGGTTCCCCCTGAAATCCAACTCCCCCTGGTGTTTCCCATGACCCGGGATCGGACCACCCTGACCGAACATTGGCAGGTGGCGGCGCAGGCCATAATCGAGGTATTGCATCAGGGGATCGATTGCCATTTCCTGGTCGAGGGGGACGCCTCGTTCTATGCCACTTTCCGCCACTTGGAGGGGGCCGTGCGTGGGATGGATCCCGAGATTGTCAGCCGGGTGATACCGGGGGTGGCCTCGCCATTGGCGGCGGCGGGGGTGTCGGGGCGGGCCTTGTGCGATGGCGATGAGCGGGTGGCCATTATCCCGGCGACCGTGGGAATGGCAGACATTGCCGCAGCCCTGGATCACTTTGAAGTGGTCGTTTTGATGAAGGTGCGGGCGGTGTGGCAACCGTTGCTGCAACTCATGGAACAACGACACTTGTTGGATCAGGCTGTTTTTGTGGAACGGGTGGGATCCCCGGAACAACGGGTGATTCACGATGTCGCCCATTTGCGGGATGCGGACATTCACTATTTGTCGCTGATGATCCTGTACAATCATGCGGGTGAGGCGGGTTTGGGGATGAAGGGGCGATCATGACACGGGATGGCAAAAGACCGGCGCTGATTGCCATTACCCGGCGAGGTGTCGAGGCGGCGCTCACGATCCGGGAAAATCATTGGGGGGATGCGGCGATTTATGCGTTGCCGCATCGTTCCGGGGAGAATACCCGGGACGATGCGACGATCACCTGGCTTGAAACCTCTCTGGCCGATCTGATGCCATCGATCCTGCGGGAGCATGATCCGGTGGTTTTTTTTGCGGCTCTGGGTGTGACGGTGCGGCTGATCGCCGGGCATTTGCGCTCCAAGCGGGAGGATCCGGCGGTTTTGGCCGTGGATGACGGACATCGTTATGTTGTACCGGTGGTTTCGGGACACCAAGGCGGGGCCAATCGTTGGGCGGGAATACTGGCCCAGATGCTCCGGGCGCAGCCGATCATCACTACCGCTTCCGATGCCCTTGGGTTGCCACCCGTGGATATTTTGGGGCGTGATTGGGGATTTACGGTCGAATCGGACCCGGAAACGTTGACCCGGTTGGCCGGGGACATGGTGGATGGCTCGCCTTTGGCGCTGGTGCAGGCGTGTGGCAGTCGGGCATGGCGGGAGACATACGTCCCTTTTCCCGAACATGTGGAAACGTTGGAGCATTGGCAATTGGCCGATCCAGAACGGCATCGGGGATTGCTGTGGATCACCCGCGCCGAAATCCCGGAGGTGGTCCGGCACACCTGGGCCGGACGCCTGGTGGTGTATCGCCCTCCCAAGGGGCAGGGGGAACCTTTGGCGGTGGGTTTGGGGTGTGATCGGGGATGCAGCGCCGCCACTGTCGAGGAGGCGCTCGGTCTGGCGTTGCGGAGTCGTTACCTGGACGAGGGCGCCATCAAGGTGTTGGCAAGCATCGATGTCAAGCGTGACGAGGCGGGATTGTTGGCCGTGGCGGAACGATTGCGCAAGGAGATGGTGTTTTATACCGCTGGGGAATTGGCGGAGATTGCGGTTCCCAATCCTTCCGCAACGGTTTTGCGGCATGTGGGGTCGCCCTCGGTTGCGGAAAGTGCGGCCATTCGTCTGGCCGGGGGCGGCATGGACGACCTTGTCGTGGAAAAATTTGGGTTTCGCGGTGCCGATGGAAAAAACTGTACCGTGGCCATTGCGCAAATGACCCCGGAGGCGGCCTCCCGGTATGATAATCGGGCAACCGGGGTGTTGTACCTGGTGGGGATAGGCCCGGGGGATCATGGGCAGTTGACTCAAAAAGCATTGGCGGTACTCTCGGAGTGCGAATGCATTGTCGGCTATAAAACCTACGTCAAGCTGTTGGGCGATCTGACCCGGGGCAAGGAGATCGTTGGCAGCGCCATGCGTCAAGAGTTGGACCGCTGCATGGAGGCGTGTCGGCGTGCGGCATTGGGGCAACGGGTGGCGTTGATCTCCTCTGGGGATGTGGGGGTCTATGGCATGGCCGGCCCGACGTTGGAGATGTTGTTGACCATGGGGCTGGAAGATCGGGTGCGGGTGGAAATCATTCCGGGAATCACGGCGCTCGTTTCGGCGGCGGCGCGTCTGGGGGCACCGTTGACCCACGACTTCGCCGCGATTTCTTTGTCGGACCTGTTGACCCCCTGGTCGGTCATTGAAAATCGTTTGACGGCGGCGGCACAAGGTGATTTCGTGACGGCGCTGTACAATCCCCGCAGTGGTCGCAGGACCACCCAGATTGAACGGGCACGGGCCATTTTCTTGGCGCATCGTTCGGCCAGTACACCGGTAGCCCTGGTGACCGCCTGTTACCGCGAGCAGGAAACGGTGGTATTGACTGACCTGGAACACATGACCGAACATGAAATCGGCATGCAGACGACGGTCCTCATTGGCAATCGCAGCACCTTTGTCCGTGCGGGTTGGATGGTGACGCCACGCGGCTACGGGGATAAATACGATTTAAACGCCAAAGTTCGGGGTATGGGGAAATGAAATCTTCCGGGGCCATCATGATCCAGGGGACCACCTCGGATGCGGGGAAATCGATTCTGGCGGCGGCGTTATGCCGTTGTTTCAAGCGTCGCGGCGTGTCGGTGGCACCCTTCAAGCCGCAAAACATGGCGTTGAACAGTGCGGTGACCCCGGAGGGTGGGGAGATTGGCCGCGCCCAGGCCTTGCAGGCATTGGCGGCAGGGGTGCCCCCCCATACCGACATGAACCCGGTATTGCTCAAGCCCAACAGTGAAACCGGTGCCCAGGTGATTATTCATGGCAAGGCGGTCACAACCCTGTCGGCACGGGATTATCACCATTTCAAACCGACCGCCATGCTTTCGGTGTTGGAATCGTTCCAGAGGTTGCGGCAAACCCATCGGATGATCGTGGTGGAGGGGGCGGGATCACCTGCGGAGATCAATCTGCGAGAGAACGATATTGCCAACATGGGCTTTGCCGAGGCGGTGGATTGTCCGGTCATCCTGGTGGCCGACATTGATCGGGGCGGTGTGTTCGCCCATTTGGTGGGGACGTTGGAATTGCTCACCCCTGCGGAACGGGATCGGGTGTGTGGGTTGATCATCAATAAATTTCGTGGTGATCCCTCGTTGTTACAGCCGGGTTTGCACTGGTTGGAACAAAAGACGGGCAAAAAAGTATGGGGGGTGTTTCCATTCCTGCCCGATTTGCGTCTGGGGGACGAGGACAGTTTTTTTGATTGCAATCCAAAAGGTGGGAAAGATCAGGCTATTCTCAAAGTATTGATTCCACGGTTGCCGCGCATTAGCAACCATACCGATTTCGACCCGTTGCGCTGGCACCCCCAGGTGCATCTCCATTTTTGGCAACCGGGAGAGGCGATACCGGGTGCGGATGTGATTGTGTTGCCCGGCAGCAAAAGTGTCCCCGACGATCTGGCCTTTTTGCGGCACCATGGTTGGCTGGAGGCGATGCAACGGCATTTGCGATACGGCGGGCGTATCCTGGGGATTTGTGGTGGTTTTCAAATGTTGGGACGTCGTTTGGAAGATCCCCTGGGCGTGGAGGGGCGACCAACGCTGGTCGATGGTTTGGGATTCTTGGACGTAGTAACCCGTTACGGACCAGAAAAAATTTTGAGAAATATTTCCGGTGTGTTGGCCTGGGACGGGAACGCCCGGGTGTCGGGCTATGAAATTCACATGGGGGTGACCGAGGGATCCGACCTGGGGCGACCCATGGTCGTGTTGCATCCGGGTGGTCCCCATGGGGCAATGTCGGAGGATCACCAGGTCATGGGGTGCTATGTACACGGTCTGCTCGATCAACCGGAGGGCTTGCAGGCGATTTTACAGTGGTGTGGGCTGCAAAGTCGGGTTACGGTGGATGTCGGGGCGGAGACGGAACATTCTTTGGAGCGGTTGGCGGACACATGGGAACGGGTGATCAACCCGGAATGGATGTCATCCTTGGGTGAGGTTGGTTCATGACGACGATTGGGATTTTTTCCGGGATTTTGCTGATCAGTCTGGGGTTTGTCTTTTGGCCGGTATGGTCCAAAAAAGGCAATCACCCGCTCCCCGTGGGATTGGAGGACGATCCGGTTTGGGAGTTGGAACAGCGGCGTCTGGTGTTGCTGGGCCAGTTGAAGGAGAGGGAACTGGATGGGAATGAGGAGGGATCGGGGCGGATGAGCCTGGAGGCGGAATTGGCCGAGGTCTACGCCGAATTGGATGGCCGGCAGCTCCCACAAGCGATGGGTGCCACTCCAGCGGTGACAACAGCCCGTTTTCGCTGGTTGGACAGGGGATCGTCGGTGGTGATGGCCGTGGCAATGGCCATTTTGGGCGTTGTGCTTTTCGGCGGCTTGGGGAACCTGGATAAAAGTGGCAAGGCGGGTGAAGCATCGATGATGGCCCCGGAATCCGCAAAAGAGATGAACGCCCTTTTGGACAAGGCTTTCGAGCGTCTAAAAGGGGAACCCGACAATCTAACGGCTTGGTTGCGTTTGGCACGTTCGTTTTCGGTGGTGCAGCGCAACGCTGAGGCGATGGAGGCCTATGCGTTCATCCTCAAGAACCATCCGCAGGAGATGCAGGCCCGTGTTGGTTTGGCGGGGTTGAAGGTGCAAACGGCGACGACAGATGGGGAGATGGCCGTGGGCGAGGAATTGTTCAAGGCCATCTTGCAGGATGATCCTGGCAATCAGGATGCCTTATGGTTTTTGGGGGGAGTGGCTGTGCAATCGGGGGCGGTGGAGGAAGCCAGGGATTATTGGCAACGTTTGCTGGAGCGTCTGCCCCCCGGCGATCCCAATCGGGAGATGGTCCTTCAGGCGTTGACGGAGTTGCCCAGGAAGTGAAATGACCGGGGGATATTTTCATGCCTATTGCCAAGTTGAATCCCTGGGGTGGGGTGACGATACCCCAGGAGATTCGTGATCAGTTGAACCTTCGGCCAGGGGATCGTTTGGCGTTTCGCATTTCGGTGGTGCCTTACATTAACCTAAGAATTCTTCGATCTGCTTGTTATTGAAAAAAT
>JADGCN010000084.1 GCA_015228975.1 Magnetococcales bacterium | reverse complement strand
TGCTTGGCGGTACCTTTGCCCAGAGGGGTGTTGTAAAATTGCTTCCAGTATGCGGCCTGGGCATTGATGTTCCCGGCTGGGGGGAGTGCTTGTGGCTCTCGAAGGTAATGTGCCCGACACATGGCGCAGGCGTAGGCCAAATCCCAAATCATGCGGGTGTGGTCGGGCTTGGTGTATGGCCCAAGGATGTTGAGGCCGAGTTTGGTGTTAAAGCGCAGAAAATTGTTCCAGATATCACCATGAGTATTTTTTTCCATTTGCCACAAACCCAACGCAGGGCCGTTGCCCTCCTGCCTAACACAGCGTAGGTCGGACTCTTGGATGGCGGTGCCGAGCAGGAGTTCTTCAGCCGCTTCGCTCCAAAGGTCGATGCGTTTAAGGGTGGGGCGGATGATGTCGTCTCGTAGTTGATGCGGGTTGAGTCCCATAAGGTATGTCCTTCTTCAGAATGGAAAATCCACCCCGGTTGTACTGTGTTGGTTCATGATGGCCGAAATGTCCTAAATCAGGCTCTATACTGTGGTTTTCTGCACGTCCCGCATCGCATTTAGTACGGTGCAGATCGGGACAAATACTGCACCGTCTGGATGTTCGATTGTGAACTTGGTGCAACTCTATCAATTTGATAGAATTGCTTGTGTTGGTTTGACCCGTTACCAGGCAACAAAAAAACCGCTCAATGGCGGCTTTGGGTTTCGTTCAAAAAAAATCCCGCTGCGGGTCACCCCGAGCAGGTTCTGGTAATGGCGACTTTGGGTTTCGTTCAAAAAAAATCCCGCTGCGGGTCACCCCGAGCAGGTTCTGGTAGCGTAAGTGGATTTTTCGTGCGGCGGTTTCCGCTAGACGCAAAAATAATTCTAAGAAAAAGCATACTCCAATTGTGAAACGAGGTGCAAATCAGTGCTGACCTATTGCAGTAAATATTTTTATAACATGCTGTTATCATTCATAAATCTACTTACACATCCTCCGAAATTCTGAACTTTCGTTCGTCAAAAGCCACAGCGCAGCGATCAAAACCCCCTGCGCACGGTAGAAATTGGCCGTGGACCTCACCTTGACAAACTGCTCCAAGGTCTCGCCAAGGCCGAGAACGTGCCAAACGACAGTACCCATGGGCGAACCGATTCCACCCAAGAGGTCAATAGTTTCATGGACCTTTTTCCTTGCTGATTCTAGATGATCAATATAACCCTCGAGGCAATCCTGGATGCCTTTTTGCTTGCTCAGAGATGGTCTGCCGATATCGAATGCTTGGAGCCGATCCAGATGTGCAATGGTGAAATTGTCCTGGAATATTCTCCCGATGTTATAGCAATCATCATCGATCAAACCTTTCCGGTGAAGCTGTTCCAGAACATCCTGCACCCGGCGATGGATGACAGGCTGACCCACTGCGTCATATTCGACGACGACCTTGAATTCCCTTCCCCCGGCTCCGGTCTCAATTTCCGTTAATGGTTTTCTTTTGCATTTTTTCATCGATTTTGCCATAACTTGTTCATCCTATAGGGAAATCTTCAAAATCTAAGGGATCGCAGACAGAATCACCCGCAGGGTTTGCAGGGTTTCGCAGCGTTTGTTCCAGCCGTCCTATATAATTCGCATGCGCGGGAAAATATGCATCTGTGTTTTTTTCCTCCTGCCAAATTCCACACGTAGCGGGAAATAACCCTGTCAAACCCTGCAAACCCTGCGGATCTTTGGTGTCTTTTTGGGTGTTATTAATTTTTTTAATATACCAAAGCACTGTTCCTTCACGATTTTTCGATCTGGATCGATACAAAACATACCCACCTTCGATCCTTCCTGAATATTTTGTGAGCCATTTTCCAGCCACGATGGCCGAATGGTCTGTTGCGTCATATTCGACGACGACCCTGTATTCTCGTCCGCCAGGGGCACTCTCGGTTTCTGTTTGTTTGCGCATGGGGAACACTCACTTCGCTATTTTTGAACCAAACCAGACAGTTATAGAATTTATCTGAACCGCGAAAATAAATATCTGCGCACCAACAACTCTGGTTTATTGGGTTTTACGGGTTTTGTTCAGCCACCTTATACGTTTTCGCATGTATATCTATTTTTTGCATACCTGCGAAATCCTCGCGTAGCGGTAGGCAAAACCTGAAATACCTGTAAAACCCGGCAAATTTCTGTTATTTTTTATATCGTCATTATTTTTATTTATGGGAAGTAAAGCAGTTATTTTCCCTATAAGTGTCTTTGATCTTAGCAAAAATAGCCATCTTCGATCCGTCCAGTCGCCCAACATACTTTGGGAGCTACTGGCTGCATTAACAATCGTTCACATTGTTTTTCTGCCCGTTCTGCGAATTTCATAGAGCAGGGTGAACAAAACCAGCAAAACCCGGCTAGACACCGCAGTTTCCTTATATAGACATTATTTTTTTTATGGACCATGAAACAGTCATTTCACTTGTAAGTGTCTTTGATCTTTGCAAAACATAACCGCCTTCGATCCGTCCAGTATACTTTGAGAGCCACCAGCCCAACTTGCGAGGATTGATGTCGCGTCCTTGTTCGTTGGTAGCGTTCCTAAGGGCGTTATAGAGGGCAACGCTCCCGTCATCGTCATTCAAGGCATACCAGTCACTTTTTGGCTTCGCCTTGTCCACTAATTGTGCAACCGTTATCTCCCGGCTTTGGAACAAATCGTACCAAGCAACGTACAGGGTCAGCAGCTGCTCTCGAACAGGGTCTGAATCTTCAACCGACTGCCGAGTTGCCACAGGGTCAGGTTGCCCCAACCACACGAGAGCGGAACGTACCAGATCCGACCACTGCTCGAATCGCCCATACTGTTCGACGTCTTGCGATGGTTTGCCTGCCACGATGTAGGCCCGAAGGATCGTTAACCCCGCCACTACGAGACTTGGCCTGATGTTTGGGATATGTTGGTAGAGGTTTACATCAAATCGGCGCTCCTCTGGCCGTTCAACCGAGGGGTCGATGTGACAAACAATCGCCCGTGTGGACATGTCACCGCGAACAGAGACATTGTTCCCGGTGACGAGCCATGTTACCGCTGTGGAAACCGATAACATTTGTGTTGCACCCAGGACGCGATCCTTGTATGTCGTCTGGGTGAGAACGCTGCAAAGGGCCTCGCTTCCGACGGGTCGCTCAACGTTGTCGATACACACGACGGAGTCACCCTCGGTCAAGATAGCCAAAATCCGTTTGCGCTCATCATCAGGATTTGTGGCATGGGTCATTACGGTCGCCGGGTATCCGGTCGCGATCATGCTCACGATGTCTGCCAGAAGGGATTTTCCTGAGGCCATTTTCGGGGCTGTAAATATCGTCATCGGTGCGGTGCGCAGACTCAGCCGGACGAGTGCTGTCAGGATTGCTGCAACGGCCACAGAGCGGTACTCGTCGTTCTTAAACGGAAAGTCACGCAGGATTTCCAAAAATACTCCCAAAGAGTGCAATGCGTCATTGACCGTTGGATTCCTGGGAACAGGTGGAAACACAGTACTTCCTGGGTCGAACAACAGCCCAGACTGCTCGTCGTATCCGGGTTGATCCAGTATTGAACCATCCGAACGAATCGTTGGAGAACTGATGATTCCTGACAGTATTGGGAACGGCCAATTGCCTGCGTTTGCCAATATTGCACGAGCAACTTCAATTGGGGCATTGATGCGGACCCACGTATTTGACCTCACGTTCCATTTTTCCCAAGGAACTGCTGCCGTAAGCCGGAGTTGAAGCCATACAACATCAATAGGCAGAATTGAAATTGCCCCTTCCACACGTTTAATGCCCGTTTTTGATTCCGGTCTGGATAGTCTTATCACCCTAACCAGATCACCGCCTCTCTGATAAATTGCATCTCCATTTGATGACGCTATAAGCGCCGATTGAGCTTGCCCCAAGATCAAGTGCAGATTACCACCAACCCACCTTATGGTATTCTGTGTATCATGATAATTTACATCGGTATTTGATCTTGACCGTTGAATATATGGTGATGCTGACTCCAAATAGTTCCTCAAATCACTATGCGTGATCCCATCCGGGATTGCGTCAGCCAGATCCCAGCCTATCGGAAATATTGACGGGATCTCCACTATTGTTACGGACAACGCGCCAGACTGTATTGCCAGCTTGGCCACGTCAGCAGCATACTTTTGGCCCTGGTGATCATTGTCAGGCCATATCACAACACTGCGCCTGGCTAACGGTGTCCAGTCTGTTTTTCCAGCCGAACTACTACCGTTTGAACTGGTTGTAACGACAAAGTCCGTGAATAGAACTTGCGCAGCCGACGCCGTTTTTTCTCCCTCAACTACTAGAAGTTGTAAATCAGGTTCGGAAAGAACCTTGTCCAACTGAAAAATTGGTCTTGGTTCAGAAATAGCAAGGAATCTCCATTGTCTCATGCCATCCGGTTTTTGGCAATATGTCAAGGGAAGAATTTTTTTGCTTTTTTGCCCCTGTACTTCAAACCGGCAAACATAGAATAATCTCTCGCCATCAGCGTTTGTGTACACCCACAATTTTGTGGCGAAGCCATATTGTTTTAGGCTTGGATTGGGATGCGGAATATCCGCAGGAATTGGTAATACTGGCGTCCAATCATTCGTTTTCGATTCTTGATTAGATTTATTCATAGGTGTTTTTTGATTGAAGCTATCCGGTGGTGATGTCTCAATCCCTAAGAATTCAGCAACGATTTTGACGGCTTTCGGGAAATCTTTCTTGGGGTCAAGCTTCAGAATTTTTGCTACCAATGAAAACCCATCATTTCCACCGCCACATCCACGGCAAACATAGGATCCTGAACCTCCCTTGTTGGTAAAATGAAACCTATCGGTTCCTCCGCAGGAGGGGCACGGATGCCCAGGTTTTCCATTCCAGGCTGGAGAATCGGCACCCAGTGTGACGAATATTTCTGGCCACCGACCGGTCGAGGCCTTGCGGATGTTTTCCGCGTCAATCATTGACATGGTCGGGGCCTTTCGGTGATGGAGATTTTTCCAGATGGATAATATTCCCGGCTTCTTCTTCGCTCCTGGCAATACCAGCGAAACCGCCATTGTCTCTGACGTGGCGGATAAAATTTCGTTGCCTTGCACCGGCATCCCCGGTATCAGACTTGGTTTCGATGGCAGCGAAAATAGCGATGGTCTGCCCGATCATTTCATGGGTAACCACCACCGAGCGGAACCCAATCAGGTCGGATGAACCAGGACACAACCCGAATTTGATGCGCCTGGGAAATCCAATCTTGATGAATTCGGGCATTGCTGAAGTATCAGTTTTTCCCTGCCAGCCTTCTCCCACCGGGTTATTCCAAAGAGTCACTTCCTTCATTTTGGTTAGGGTGAAGAGGATTCTTTTTTTGATGATTGTTTCTTTCATGGATGCGGCTCCGTTGGAACAAGCGAAGGGCGGACTCAACGATAAATCCCATAGACAATCCTGACGTTTTGCAAATACCTTCCATGAATTCCACGAGTGGATCATTCACTGGAATGAGATCGGTCTGGAAACGCCTATTATCCGAGATCCCCCGAGAATGTTGCCTGTTTACTGGGCGACTATTCTTTTGTTCTGGCTGGAATTTATCCACCCGTGCATCGTCCCTTACCTTTGTAGAGATTTTATTTTTATCTGGTATTTTTGACATCTTTCCATTCCTCTCCAGTGTTTTCTGGCTCTTCATCGGTTTTGATATTATTTTTTTGGATACTTCTGGAGTTGGTGCCAGTATTAGGTCTGGTGTCGACTCCAATATTGGTTCTGATACTGACTCCAACGTTGGTTCCGGTGCTGGCTCCAGTATTGGTTCTGATACTGACTCCAATGTTGGTTCCGGTGCTGGCTCCAGTATTGGTTCTGATACTGACTCCAACGTTGGCTCTGGAATTGACTCCAATATTGGTTCTGACACTGACTCCAATGTTGGCTCTGGAATTGACTCCAATGTTGGTTCTGGTACTGGCTCCAACGTTGGTTCCGGGATCTGTTCCGGATCCGGTTCCAGAGTTGGTGTCGGCTTGGGTTTTAGCATGGGTTTTGGCTTGGTTTTCGGAGAAATTGGTGTTGGGTTTGATATTGAGTAAGACGTTGGTTTAATACGCGGAAGATCCCTCACATGATCTCCCACGAGTGATTCTGGATCCACTTCCCCAATAAATTGCAGAGTATCTTCGCAATTATTGCATCCAAAATTAATCTGACCACTATCCATTGGATCAGTTCGGTTGCGATAGATACTGCAAAAATCTGGATCAAAGGTTTTCACCTCCAGTCTTGCACAATAGTAACGTTTCTTTTTCATCATAAATCCATCTTTAGTATTTGCCATATTCTGCGCTCATTAAGCCCAAAATCACGACATAGTTTTCTGATATTTTCCCCATTTTCATACCTTCTTATTATCTCTATATTTCTTTGTTTCCTTTCCCACTTAAATTTTTCTGAGAACAATGGAACATTTAGATTTGTTCCTGCGTATAGCGAATGTAAGATATTAAGAGCCTCATATCCCAATAATTTGGAGAGCCAATGTTTCTCTGATATTGTCTTCGGGATATAAACTCTTGTCCCTCCACAACAACCAACCAATGCCATTGCTTTTGTAAGACCAATTTTACCGATTAATTCCCGGATAGTTTTTGGTATATTTTCTGGATAGATTGGATTAAATTTCTTTGGCATTAGATTTTCTTTGTCTGGCATTCAAAATATAATCTGTCCACCCTGGTTTATACCCACGCTGGATACGAATTCTTTCCAGCTCATCACGTGTTCTTGCCCTCCCAACGGCAATCCTGTGTAGATTTTCCTGAAATAATTCTTGGTTTTTGATCTCTTGGAGATCATCATCAACAAAGTGGACTTCTCTTGGTTTTGTCTTGCAGGCCATCCCGCAGGATGGACAAACTGGTGCAGGTGGGAAGCACCGAAAGCAAAATTCACAAACCCGTAATTGCGGTTCTGGCTCCTTTGATTTTCTTTTTGTTCTTCCGGCGATGGACCATTCTCTATGGGCGTCCGGCAGGCCGTGCCGAGTGCAATTTCCTGCATGATCGAGAATCAAAGCGACTTTTCCAGGAATGTAGCGCAGACCACGACCGACCTGTTGGAGGTAGAGAGTGAGAGATTGGGTTGGGCGAAGCATGATGATTGCTTCGATACCAGGGACATCGAGGCCCTCACCGAAAAGGTCCACGTTGCAAATTACTTCGATGCGACCATTTGCAAAATCGGACATAATTCGATCCCGATGTGATTTTTGATCAAATCCATCGAGGTGAACCGCATTGATATTATGTGATTGGAATTCTTTGGTGACGTTTTTGGAATGTTCTATGGAGATACAAAAAGCGATAGCTCTTTTACCTTGGGCATGCTTGATGTAATGCCGGACCGCATTACCAGTGACGGCCTTATTATCGACCGTCGCTTCCAAATGCTTTTTTTCAAAGTCACCCATCACAGTTTTTATGCTGCTGACATCGATTCCGATTGGAGGCGCAAATAGGCGATAGGGGGAGAGGTAACGGTTTTCGATTAACCAGGCGACAGGGGGGCCCTGGACCATCCCATGGAAGATTGAGTCTAACCCCCTGCCATCCAGTCGTTGGGGTGTTGCTGTCAGCCCAACGACGACGGTTGATGGCCAGGCGTCAATGACCCGTTTCCATCCCGCTGCCATTGCATGGTGCGCCTCATCGATAATCATCAGGGTGGGTGGTTCGACCTTGTCCAATCGCAGTTTGAGAGTGTCGATGCTGGCGACCTGCATGGGTTCCCTGGTCTGGGTATGTCCAGAGGCGATGATCCCATGGGGGATACCCCACCGATTAAGGGTATCTGAAGACTGAAAAACAAGTTCACGTCGATGAACTGTGAAGATAACCGAGGATCCACGGGCGATTGCCGATTGTGCCATTGCCGCCATGGCAATGGTTTTCCCGCTTCCTGTTGGGGCTTGCATGACGATCCGCTTTGATCCTTTCGGTAATGTCCGCAGCAACGACCGAGAATCATCTATCATGTTGATCTGATGTGGGTAAAGATTGCCAATGTTCATAAGGGATCGTGTCTTGGTTCAGAAGTTTTTTGGCATTTATAATTTGTGAATGCAAACATTTTGTACATATCATCAAACCAAATTCAAGCGGAAACAAATCCGAATTTAAAATTTTTTAAAATGAACATTGCTGGGGATTTTCGGTTATGCTATTCTTTGAAATGAATTTTTAACCAAAAACAACGCGAGGAAATGCCATGCGCGAAGACAAGGAATCGGGTTTGAACATCCCCGAAATCGCATCCAGAATTAGGCAATTATTGGATGAATCAGAGAGGACCCAGGCCTCTCTGGCCGAAGAAGTCAATGTTTCTAAAGGGTTTATGTCATCCATTTTGCGAGGGCAGCACAAGACAATCCAGATGAGATACATCCTGGGTATCGCCAAGGCTTTCAACGTGTCCATTGAGTGGCTCTGCTACGGAACAACCGCCAAGAGGCCACCTCACATGGACTCTTTAACAATCCCTTGGTTGGGTGCGAATGGTGAGGTGGAACCACTTTCCATCAACAGGTTTTTCCTGAAAGAACATGGCCTTTTGCTATTTGATAAGTTGAGAGTCCACCGCCACTTTGGCGATTATTTGGACTATTGGATCAAAGATGGAGACATCGCAATTATCGATTTGTCGGCACGTACCGTAACCTCTGAGGGCCTTTTTGTTATCGAACTGCACGGGGATCCGGGATTCTTCCAGATCCGATATTTCCGGCGCAAACTTACCGGAGATCAGCTCCATGTGTTAACCTCTCCAGACGCAGTGCCATCCGACATCGTAAATGTGAACGATTTGAATATTGTAGGTTCAGTTTCCGCGATCCTTAAGTTCCTCTCCTAGAATCTCAGGCACAAAAAAACCGCCTCATGGCGGTTTTTTTATTGCATCATTGTTCGTTCTTGGATATTTTTAATTCGTGTTTAGGAACGATAAGGCCGAGGGTGGGAACATGAAGAATTCGATCCGAGCGTCCATGCTACCAGGGTGGAATGACTGCCCACGTAGGGCTGCAGCTAAACAGTTCAGGAAGGAAATCATGGACGCTGGGTATTCGATCCGGACAACGCTCCCGTCTGTTGGGGCTGCCATTGGAACGGCTGTTCACGCAGGGCTACAGCGCCTTTTTGAGTTGAAAATAAATGGTGGGATTCCAGAAAAAAATGATGCAGCCGATGTGGCCATCACAAAATTTGAGGATGAGGCTGGCAATGGTCTTGAGTGGGATGACACCACGCAAAGCCTACGGGTGGCACATATCCAAATCGCTCGGATGTGTGCAGCTTCCAGGGAAGTTGCCAAAAGGATCCAGCCCTGCCTCGTAGAGGAAGCCCTCAAAGCGGAAGTGCCAAATGGCTATGAATTGACCGGCCATGTGGATGTTTTTGGGATGGATGGCATCGTCACAGACTTCAAAACCGGGGCACTGGAGAGACCTTATCAGGCCCAACTGGGTGGCTATGCGCTTTTGATCGAAGAACGGGGATTTCAGGTCAATGGGGTTCAGATTGCATTCTTACGCCGTACTCCATCATCAAAATCACAGGATGCGGTCCATTGGTCAACTCAGAACCTGGAAACAAGCAAAATGGCGGCCTGGGCCACAATTCAGGACATCATACGGACATGGGATCAATTCTCGGTTTCACACGACCCATGGGTTATTAATGCCAATCCCATGTCCATGATGTGTCGGGCACAATTCTGCCCAGCGCATAGTACTGAATTTTGTAAAATGGGTTGTTAGTTAACTCACGGAAAATCTAGTTCTGGTTATTAATTAACTCACGGAGAATCTAGTTATGTCAACGCCTGTGGTACTAAAAAAAATGGTTGATGATGATAACGATATCGATCCTTACACTGGAAATATTGAACTGCCCAAAGAACAGCTTCGGCAACTCATCGACAGAATTGAAAGATTGGAGAAAGAAAAATCTGATATCACAAGTGGTATATCCGATGTCTATGCTGAGGCCAGGAGCCAAGGTTTTGATCCGAAACTCATGCGGGATATCATTAAACTGCGAAGGAAAGACCAGGAAGAATTGGATAATGAAGAAGCCGTACTTCACATGTACAAGGTCGCGCTTGGGATGAAGGTATAATACCGTCGAATCAGGTAGCAATCAAGGGAAACTAGGAAAGGAATGATGTCGCCGAATCTGGTGGCAATCAAGGAGAATTAGAGAATGAATAATACTGCAGAATCCGGTGGCAATCAATGGGAAATAGAAATGGATGATTATTATACTTTGTCCTTGATCACGGCTTTCTGCCTTTATCTCACATGGTTGCGCAGTCAGGAAATCAGCAAGGACAGGTATAAAGATAGATCTCATGAGGCTCTGTCACCATTAGCTGTTGGTGGCCTTCAACCCCCTGTACCCACGCGGATGGAACCCTCTGAAAATTCACGGTTTCTGAGATCCTCAACAGCTAATGGTGACAGGGTCTCTCAGGAAGATCCCAATTTGATCTTATAAATCGATATCCCGGTAATTTAGTGAATTTGGAATTGATTTCCTATGCATAGGGTCTAAACCCGGCTTTATGTGGCCCATCGTGGGAGGTATCGGTACTCTCATCGGCAAACCTGTCTTTGGAGAATCCAAGCACTCGGCACCCAGGAAGATTTTAACGAACGGGATTTTGACCCGTCGAATGCCGATATAGGCTTGATGAAATTATCACTCTGAAAACCCAACAGAATAGGCATGTGCCAGCACAAATAAGTAATGTTATTGATAACAACTTAAACTAGATTATTATGTTCTTAGAAAATTATTGTTTTTATATATTGATTCACCGATAGAGCTTCATGGCAAAAATCCAAATCGCAAAGGATCCTCTCATGGCATTACAAAACCCCTCTGGGCAGCAACAACCAAATCAGCAGAATCAATTGCAAGCCCATAATCATCAACCCATCCAAATCTTCCGGTCACAGTTGACCGGTTCGGCAATGAAAACGCAGCTTCAAAACGCACTTCCTGCTCATGTCCCACTGGACAGGTTCATTCGCATCGCATTGACCGCCGTTACACAAAACCCATACCTCCTTCAGTGCGACCGCACCAGCCTATTCGGCGCGTGTGTGTCCGCTGCCCAGTTGGGATTGTTTACCGATGGTTTCTTGGGGGAGGCCCACCTGGTGCCTTTCAAGGGAAAAGTCCAAATGATCCCAGGGTACAAGGGGCTCATGAAACTGGCTCGGCAGTCTGGGCAAATTGAGTCCATCGAAGCCGGTCTCATCCATGAACTGGATGAGGTGAAGTGGGTGGAAGGCGATAAATCAGAATTCATTGTTGTCCCACGTTCGTGGAATAACCGTGGCGAAATCACCGGGGCCTTCGCAATTGCCAAATTCAAAGACGGCGGCATTCAACGAGCCGTCCTGGTGATGGATGAGATCACTAAAATCCGTGATGCAGCACTTGGCGGCAAAAAGAATCCCTCCACATCCCCCTGGGTGACAAATTTTGGCGAAATGGCGAAAAAAACCGCCCTTAAGCGGTTGCTCAAGATGGTCCAACTCAGCCCTGACATTCAGACGGCTACTGCGGTGGAAGACGCCCATGATCGTGGTCAACTTTCCGAAATCCGGGAAGGAATGATCTCCTACGTGGATGCACCACCACGCCAAATTGATACTCGTGATGAACCTGAAGTTCACCATGGTGGTGACGAATCACCTGCTGAACCATCCGCCGAAGCACTACCCGTAGAATCGGCACCTGAAGAAGAAACACCTGATGTCTATTGATTAGGGGAATGACCATGGAAGTGAAAATTCAAGGTTTTGTTGGCATTCATAAGGTCGCATTTACCGCCGAAGGAGTGACCTTGCTGGTGGGAAAAAATGCCGCCGGGAAAAGCTCAACTGCACTGGCAATTGCCGCTGCGGTAACCGGGGAAATGACACCTATCCCTGGAATAAAAAAGAACGCCGCAACGTACTTTGTAAACCGCCGTGCTTCACAAGCCTCGGTGGAAATAAAGTCCAGCGAGGGCATCATAATCGCAACATGGCCAGATTGCAAATGTACCACGGATGGCAACCCGATTTCCGCCGACTTTACTGCGGCAGGGATCGAGAAAATTTCTGCCATGTCATCCCAGCGGGAAAGGGCTTCTTATCTGTCTCGGTATCTCTTCGCCATGCCCGTTCGGGAAGAATTTGTGGAGGCACTGGAAGGGCTTGACCCTCAGAGAATTGATAAGGTCTGGGAGGAAATTCAGGTTAACCGGGACTGGGACATCACCCACTCAAAATATATGGATGTTGGTAAGCGGCATAAAGGTGAATGGGCGTCGGTAGCAGGAGAGCCATTTGGGATCAAAAAAGCAGAATCATGGTTTCCACCTTCCTGGGAAGATTCCATGGACGCCATGTCCGAGGAGACTCTCCTGGGTGCATTGACCCAGGAACGGGAAAACTTGGAGGCGCTGATTTCGTCTGAGGCTGTTTCAAGAAGCGAAGTTGAAAGGCTGAAGGGGATCATTGCAAAAAGAACGGTGTTGGATCAGGCGATTCCTGGACGGATCCAGGATTTTGAAAATGAACTCCAGGCTCTGTTAACCAAACGTCCCTCCATGCCTCCGGCCAATCCCATGCAATCCCGCCACGATTGCCCACATTGTGGAAAAGCTATTTCCATCGGAACCCTTCATCATGGTGGATATTCAGTGAGCGTCTATGAAGATATCTCCAAGGAAGAATCCAGCAAGCGGTTAAAGGATATTTCTACCATCGATGGCCGTATCGGATTTCTGAATGGTGAAATTCAAAAACTCAAACACAATCGCCAACAGGAAGAGTTCCAAATTTCACAAAGTTTTAAAGCCGAGGAAGAATTGGCGAAACTGGGTCCAGTATCCGATGGTCAGAATTCAAAAGCTATTGAGGCCGCACGGAATCAGATTCGTCTTTCGGAAAACAGGTTTAGTGCTTGGAAAACGAAGAGAACAGCGGATCATCATTTTAAGGAGATCCTTGCTGTATCCCAGATTGTGAAAGCCTTGGCAGCAGATGGTGTCAGGGCCTGGAAGCTGAAAAAATCAATCGATGCATTCAACGCCAAACTGGCTGAGCTTTCTACCCTTGCAAACTGGGGCAAAGTTTCTATCGGCACTGACTTTCTTCCGTTCTTCGTTACACCGAACGGCGAGTTCCCATTTGGGGCTCTTTCTACATCGGAACAATTCAGAACGAACATCACCATCCAGGCGGCCATCACATCCATGGGGGCATCAAGGGTGATGATCGTAGATGGGGCAGAAGTCCTCGATAAAGATGGTAGGCGGGGTTTGTTCCGTATCCTCACCCGGATGAAAAAGACGATCAAACCCATTGTTTGCATGACCGTAACCGAGCCAGACAAAGATCCACCGCCTGATCTCAGCAAGTTAAAAATTGGAAAAACGGTTTGGATCCAGGACGGGGAATCCCACCCAAATAATTGACCTCAGATTTTAGGATAGATCTGGGACTGTTCC
Source organism: Magnetococcales bacterium (assembly GCA_015228975.1). Classification (GTDB taxonomy): domain Bacteria; phylum Pseudomonadota; class Magnetococcia; order Magnetococcales; family UBA8363; genus UBA8363. Next base: position 1,283 of record JADGCN010000084.1, on the reverse strand, counting down.
CCTGAATACCCAACGGCGTTTCCAGGCTGCTCCGCAAGCTCTGCATCCTGAAAACGCCAGGGATACTTAGAAGTATGACTTAGATCCATGGTTGTTCGTCCATTTATATCCCAATAAATGGCTGTGAAGGTGGGTCAATTTTCTTTAGCACAGGTGGGTCAGTTTCCGTTAGCACAGGTGGGTCAATTTTCTTTAGCACAGGTGGGTCAGTTTCCGTTAGCGAAGAGAACTGTGCCACAAACCAATGAACAATTGCTTTATTATACCAATTTGGGCTGATGCAATGCAACCCTGCACATTTTGCGAAGAGATGAAAATGGTTGTTCCCATTGAGGGAAGGGATGGATCGGTCAGATTCATTTGCGCGGAGTGCGCTGAGCATTTCAGGGCTGTGTTTTCAAACCAGGAATGTCAGGAGGGAATATGAACAAGGTAGCCTATTACGGCGTCGTGAAGTTCGGAAATATGCACCTGGAAGCTGCCGTCCTGGATGACGGTCGGCGGGGGTTCGTAAGGACCAAGTTAGCTGCAACTATTGGTTTCTCAGAAAGATCTGGAAGGGGTGGCAGGTTTCGTCGTTTTCTGGAAGAAATTTCACTTAATGCACTGGAATTATATGAGAATAAAGCTGTGCGAGTGGTCATACCCAACGGGCAGGAAGTGATGTGGGTCGATTGCTCTATCCTTCTCGAAATTGTCAATGGAGTTATCAATGCAGCACTGAAAGGTACTCTCCACCCGAGAATGAAACACGCTATTGAACCATGCCGAATTATTCAATCAGAAATGGTACGTGCGGCATTTAAGATGGGAGTAGCCAACAGACTTGGAAGTTCTCCTCCATCTCCTTATTGAATGTGGGTTGTCAAATATCTATCGATACAAAAGAGGATTAATGCGATGACTGCTGAAACGAATACCGAGATGAACAATGAAATAGGCACTACGTCTGCCAGTGACATGGAATTCTTGTTGCCAGTGGCACAGGGGCCAATCGGTGACGAGCTTGTTCCCACCGTCAATGCTAGGGAACTTCACGTGTTCCTGGAGGTAGGAAAGGATTTCTCAAACTGGATCAAAGACAGAATTGGGAAGTACAAATTTGTTGAAAATCAAGATTTTATTTGCTCGCCAGATTTGGCGAGCAAAGGTCGGGGTGGTCACAATGCCATCGAATACCACCTCACCCTCGACATGGCGAAAGAACTGGCGATGGTCCAGAGCAACGCAAAAGGCCAACAGGCCAGACGGTACTTTATTCGGTGTGAGAAACGTCTCAAGGA
>JADGCN010000083.1 GCA_015228975.1 Magnetococcales bacterium | reverse complement strand
CACTTGTATCACCATGGCGATATAGCCTTTACACGCCAAGAACAAATTTACCGTGCACATCTTAAGCTTATTCAAGGTTGGATCAGCGACTGTTTTTCGGCCAAAGTGAGGCGGACAAACAATCGGGCATTACCAATCAAAGGTGGCCCTGGTGTTGGAAAATCAATGACATAATCGCTTTGGGCCTCAACCATGGTGCGAATGGCAGTTCGAAGATCTTTGCCTTTATTGCCAGCAATGGCAACCCGGGTTTCGCTTGTCGTTACATCGATGACACACCAGCCGGATGCCCCCTGCAAGGTGGAACGCAAACGCTCTTCAGGGAAATAATAGGTGGGACGTACCACACCAATTTCATTGGGTGCCGGGTGTTGCAGAATGGTATAGATCAATGGGATATAATCCAGAGTTACTAGTATTTTATCCTGACATTTCCCCGCCTGGGAGACCTCCTTGAGGACATTGAGTACGGCGGCGTAACGGTTTGTTTCCCGAATCCCCCGGAGTGGTGAAACCTGCAAGATGACCCGATCTGACGAGGACAAGTCCAGACGGCCCACCGGATGGTTGTGCGTCAAGGCCAGGGTCACAAACACCCCCAGCCAACCCCATTGCAACATTTTGCGGATAATCGACTGCGGATCGATCCGTTCCCAGAGAAAGAAAAGAACCCCCAGTACGGGTCCGGCAAAGAAATTCATGCCATGGATAAAATGCGCATTACTGCCTACGGAAAGAGCCGAGGGGAGCAATATAAGGCCACAGACCGCAATCATGGTATGGCGTATTTCGGGATGGGAACGAACCACCCCCAGAAAGGATCGAACGATGGTCCTTTTGTTACCAATTTGGCGCAGCAGGATGAAAGTGAGTAGAAAGCAGGTATAACCCGTCATGACCGAACTATTCTTTATCCATCCATCAAAAGAATAGGGTTCAGAGCCGGTTATGAAAGAGATCGGTACCAGGCAAAAAAATGTTACAAGCAGACTGGCAACAATGTGCGCAATATCAAACTTTCTGTCTCCAAAGGGGACGCAAACAAGAAGGATGAGTACATATAAAATAACCGGGGTAACGTGAAATAAACCAATGAGAATGACACGCAGAACAATATAAAATCCATCCAAAGTGTGCGCCGCTGGATCACGTAACAGAAGATCAAAGCCAAGCGATGATATATAATAATACCATAACAGGAACGAAACCAAATAAAAGATTGGCAAAAACAACGAACGCCGGATCGCTGGATCCACAATCCAATAAATCATTGTCAAAACCAACATGGCAACCATGGCAGCCGCATGCATGAACCCGGCAACGGCGAGCCACAAAGCCGATAGCATCACAAGTAGATATTTTCTGTATCCACAGGCGGAGTCCGAAAAGAAATAAAACCCTGCCGACAATAAAAAAAAAGCCATGGACAATGTATTGGGATTCTCGATGGAGCGGACTTGATTCAACAACGTCGCACAGACGGCCAAGGGAACAATGGGTGAAAGGAAACGCCGTCGATCCAATCCGAGGAAAAATATCAAAGAACTTAATAAAGCCATCCCATAATTCACATAACGGAAATGGAGCAACTCAACCATTCCCATTTTGATCAACAGGGCGTGAAACAAATAACTGGGAGATTGTGGCAACATGGTGTCCAATCCATAACCATGCGCCGCATCCCAAGACATGCGCAAGAACAAGGCATCATCGGAATCCCATGGCGCACCACGATTGGGTGCCACCACCCACAGCAAGGTGGCCAAGATCACCAATAATAGAAGCCATGGCAGATACTTGCCCCACAGCACCGCAGAGGGGTTGGTGTTCACTCCATCAGCTCCCTGGCAAATATTGAAATGCCCGTCAATGCAAAATCCAGCATCATGCCATAACTGGAAGGGGATAATATGAGAAACTATTTTTCATCCACTAGTTCAGGTGCCGCTCGCTCAGCCAATAATAAAAAGCAAACACTAAAAAAACCTATATAAAATATCTGTTCTATATCAAATTTATACCTCTCATTTTCATCATAGGTTAGCACGCATGATACCAAAGTATTATAGAGAACAAAAGCATGTATTACGAGAAGCGTCGGATTTTCTTTTATAGAACTGGCGATAGCATTCCTGGAAAAGTGTCCCTCACGCAAAAGCAATAGCAGATACAACGTAAACGACAGGGGAAAAATAAAAAACAATATGGACCCCATCTTGAGACCACCTTGGCTTTCTACAGAACGCATCCACCACTTCCCTAGAAAAATGTTTTCGTATATGAACACAGGCAAGGCCACTTTTTTTGCATTACCTGGCTCATATGTTCTGCGCCCATAAATTAGATACTTATAGACAGTTGAAGGACGGCAATATTTCTCGTAGGAGGAGGAAATTGTCTTTAACCATTGTGCCGGATCGTGCTTGATCAGATTAATTGCACTCTGTAAATAAACTTTATACACATCGATATAATTTATATTCATAAGGTTTTCTTTGTTCAGGAACTCAATCTCAGATTCCTTATTAAACCCCTCCCTACGAATGTCTGTAACGTTCGGCATGACATTGAGATGGCGGCCAACCATTGGATCGATGATCCCTTTAGCCAAAAGATTGTCGACATAGTTCTTAGATTCTGGCGAATCCTGATATTGATGGCCCCCAATAACGGCACTGAAAAGATTGGCTCCAAACCAACTACTTGTACCAAAAAATCCGAATTGGATATGATTCTTTGCATACCACCCCATCGTAGGAAGACACAACAACAGAGAAAGAAGTGATACCCGTAACATTTCTTTTCTGGAAACAAGTAGACATGAGAATACCACCCCTGACAAAGGGATAACCAAGTGGAAACTTCCTCGCGTCAATGATAAAATATTGAGAGAAAGAACAAACAATATTAAATAAGATGTCTTTCTAGTTTTCGCAAACAATGATATAAAAAAAACAGACTGTATAATGAGGTAACTTGTGAGCAACTCATATATATTCAATGCCTCGTACAAATATATGGCTGGATTGCTTATAATAATTAACGAAACAATAAATGAAAACAATCGATTCCGCGTAATCGTAGAGAGTATAAAATAGGTCATCCCGCTTGCAATCACTCCTAATACTATATTAAAATGGTGCATTATTGAATAGTAATTAGAGGATGATATTTTAAGAATTATTCCTGCAAGAATGTTGAATCCAGGGGCTTGCGTATTCAGATGAAAAATGCCTTCCAATAAATTGTCCTCAAGAATCTCCCTTGGCAGTAAGTGAACAGTCCAGGAATTCAACGTATATTCAATATCAACACCTGATACTTCTTTATAATAAATTGCAGAAATAAGGTGATAAAGGCAAGCCACAGCAATAAGATGCCATTCCCGCACCTTACCAAATATATTTTGTGGAATAACCGGCATAGACACCTCGGATACCTTGTCAGATAATGTTATCTCAACGACTGTTTAAGCAGTCAGTGCCATCCGCTGGAAACAACAAGAAATTGTGGCAAGAGGAAATATCCCGCGTCAATTACGAAGATTTGAACCCATAAGCAACCAAATTACCCGGGCACAGGGAAATATTACACTTATCCAAACCCATGTGTGTTACCAAAGATAATACCCGCCGTTTGGCTGTAATACCCAAAGGTAACAGACGTAACCAGTAGGAGAGCGGATAACGATTGCATAAAGGACGTATCGTCACCCGCGTCAATCCCGTGTTTTCCAGCAATCGACCCAGACTCAGGGGGGAAAAAAGCTGCAAATGCTGAATATCATAAATAGGTGATCGACGCCCCATCAATCGGGCAGGCCAGGCGCGATAATTGTGTACGGCAACCAAAAGCACCCCCCCCGGTCGTAACAGGTTGGAAGCTTTACGACACAATTCCAGGGGACGGTTCACATGTTCCAATGTTTGAAAGCAAGTTACCAGGCTCAATGAGGCCGGTGTCGCCTCCTCTCCGGTAAACATGCGATTGTTGAGTAACGGGCGAATCGATGCACTGGCTTGATCAATCGGTGCCCGCGAAGGTTCCAGCCCTGCGACATTCGTAAATCCAAGGTCAAGCAATTCTTGCAAAAAAGCGCCATCCCCCGCACCAATATCCAAAGCACCATCCCTTGATTTCATGTCTGGAACCAGTGCCGCAACCACTTTGGCATAAGACCGGGCAGCCATGATCGATTCATCACCCGCTGCAAACGCCGCTTGCCGATATTGCGCCAGCAACCAATCGGTTGAAGGGACCGGATTGGCGAACACCACATCACACATACTGCAACGTACCAAATGAAAATGCATCCATTCCGGAAGTTTACGCGATGAAAAAGCCAAATCGCCCAAACCCGCGAGATCCCAATTGGCTTGAGCCCATTCCTGCACGGGGGTTGCAGCGTCACATACCGGACAGTTTTGCGGGGTCAAGTCCATACCCACCTATCCCTGTCACTCACCGCTTGTCAGTCCCATGAAACGGACGCACCTCGCCATTACGGATAAAAGCTCGACGCACAAACAATGGTCGTTGCTTGGTCTCGTTGAAAATTTTCGCAATATATTCCCCAACAAGGCTGACGGCCAGTAAATTCACCGATCCAAAAAACATGATCATCAGCATGAGCGTGGTAATACCATGCGGTGCCATGTCAGGCCAAACAAGTTTGCTGATAATGACATATCCCACCAATAGCATGACGACTAGAACCAAACCCAGACTGATTGCAGTCAACAGGTTTAAAGGGACATTGCTGAAGGAGAGGATACCGATTTTGGCCCAATTCAAATTTTTCAACAGGTTATTCGTTGTAACCCCAAACATTCTTTCGGGACGAACATAATCCACACCCGTCTGGTGAAAACCGACAAACGCCCGCACCCCGCGCAAAAACAAATCCCGCTCGGGAAAACGCAGCATGGCCTCAACAACCGGGCGGGTGAGCAGAGAAAAATCCCCGGCATCGCGTGGAATCTGCAAGTAGGAAAACCAGTCAAATATACGATAAAACAGTTTGTAGGCGATCTGCATGTACCAAGGGGCCACCCGCTTGACACGGCGACCATAGACCACATCATACCCTTCCCGCCATTTGGCCAAGAATTGTTCCAGCAACTCCGGTGGATCCTGTAAATCGCCATCCAAAAGAACACAGGCCCTTTTGCCAGAAATTTCCATACCACTCATGAAGGCCGCCTGGGAACCAAAATTGCGCGAATGGGTTATACCCATCACCCGGGAATCGGCAAGAGAGAGACGACGAATAATCTCCTGGCTGTCGTCGGGGCTGCAATCGTTGACAAAGATGATTTCATAATCAACGCCCATTTTTTGCAATACCTTGGTCAGACGCTCATGCATCAGGGGAATGGCCTGACCATCCTTATAGCATGCGATGATGGCGCTGATACTGTAACGATCACTGAGGGTGACCTGTTTGGAAGAGGCCAGGTAGGCCTGCCGATCCGGGAGAGACGTGTACCATGCCCTGGTTCTTTGCAACCCCTCAAGAAAACTGGTTCGGGGTTCCCAGCACAATACCTGTTTTGCCCTGGCCGGGTTGGCACACCATTCGGGCAAATCCCAGGAACGATTGGGCATGGTAAAGTGCGGCTGCTCCGCAATGCCAAACAGTTTTCGCGCCTCCTCGGCCACGTGACGAATGGTGGTCGAGTGACCGGAACCAATATTAAAAGAGGCTCCATAATCCTTTGGTGTCAGATGCAGGGCCGCATCGACAAAAGATTCGCAGGCATCGTCCACAAAAATGAAATCCCGGGCGATATTGGGATCCACAAAGGGTGGCAACTGCCCCCGCTCCCCATGAATGATCAGGTTGGGAATCAGACGTGCGGGATCTTCCATGGGACCATAAACCGAGTAAAAGCGCAAATTGGCGCATGGCAAACCGTGATGCCGTCCCATGAAGCGAATGGCGGCCGCCGCAGCCACCTTGGAAACGGCATAGTGACTGTTGGGCAAGCACTCGGCCATCTCGTCGGGAGCGTTGCACAATTCGCCATACTCCGATGAACTGCCCGCATGGATATAGCAATGGATATTACGGCCTTGCAACTCCTGCAACAGACGAACCACCAGGTTAAAATTGGTCTGATGGATTCGTTCCCACTCCGTCTCAAAAGAATACGCACCATAGGCGATGCAATCAAAAACGGTTTGTGGTCGAACCCGATCCAATAATTGCTGGATGTGGGACGTCACCAGAAGGTCGTAAACAAGGATGTTTTCTTTTGGTAGATCGTCCAATCGCCAGGGTTGGGCATGGGATGAAACACCGTACACATCCCGCCGTACCCGTAAAAAGGAATGCATAAGATTGGCGCCAATGAATCCGCTGGCGCCCAGGATCAACACGGGTCCTGGAACCTGGTGATATTTTTCCTGAAGGGAACGGTTCATGACCCCAGACCGAGCAAACGCAGTATGGAAGGGGCGTCCAAGGCACTCTCCCGCCGATGGAACGATTGCGAGCCACAGGTAGCGGATGGATAACCATGGGCGTGGGCATGCAGCAAGGCATCCATGGGGACCCCCATGGTCAATAATTCATGGGCCACCATCTGCCCCACCCCGCCGTGCGCCACATGCTCTTCGACAACACACAGACAGCGGTGTTGTCGAACAATCGCTAAAAACTCCGCCGGCATCTCCGAATTGCGAACCGGCAATTCCGTCACCCCCCAGATTTCGGGTCGGACATCGAGTTCCATGGCAAGACAGGCCGCCAATAACGAGCCCGCCACCGGACCCACAACCAATGTGGGCGTCCCCCGACCCGCCAACAATCGGCGCCAGGGGGCATACGGCGGCACCGTATAACCGGGGGGACATTCGCAACGACCCAAACGTAAATACCCGGGTGTCGTTGAGACAGCCATACGCTCAACGATGGATTGAACATCCTTGCCGAAGATGGGCACGTAGACCCGCATACCGGGCAGGGTCAGCAGGATACCGTAGTCCTCAAGGGCATGATGACTGGGACCCATGGCACCATAGGCATAGCCACCGCCATTACCCACCAGTTTGACCGGAAGCGATTGCAGGCACACGTCGTTACGAATCTGTTCAAATGGCCTGGCATAACCAAAAGACCCGATGCTGTAGGTCCAGGCCATCATCCCCTGTTGTGCCAATCCTGCGGCCACAGAGATCATGTTTTGTTCAGAAATACCCGCATTGATGAATTTTTCCCCCATCACAGCCCGCAACGGCTCCAAAGCCTGAAATCCCAGGTCACCTGTAAGAAAGACAAAGGGGTGGCGACCGAATAAAGACAGTAACGCGGAACAGACCGCATCCCTCACGATCCCGCCCTCCCGGCCAATTCCCGCAGGGCAAGCTCCAAACCAGCCTTGTCCAACGGCAGATAATGGGACTCCAAACGGTTTTCCATGAAAGAAATGCCATGTCCCTTGATCGTTTCCAGGAGCAAAACCGCAGGTTGAACTGGAACCGCATTCATTTGTGTGAGTGCCTGATACAAGGCGACGGGATCATGGCCGTTGACCGAAGTGACCACCGGACCAAAAGCGGCTATCCTGGGAGCCAGATCCGCCATGGAGGCCACCTCCGTAGTCGAACCAAATCCTTGCCATCCGTTGTGGTCCACCAGGATGGTGAGTTGCTGCAACCGATGGTGACAGGCAAAGATCAACGCCTCCCAGTTGGAACCCTCCTGCCACTCGCCATCAGAGGTCAGACAGTAGACCCGCCCCGGCTCGCCCCGTAATTTTTTGGCCAGGGCCATGCCGACGGCCATGGGCAAACCGTGCCCCAGACTCCCAGTGGATACCGGAATGCGTGGATGCCAGTTCGACAAGGGATGCCCCCCCAGCCGGCTACCATCGGCGTGAAACGTTGTTAACAAGGAGTCATCCAGCTCCCCCAAACTCCACAGGGTGATATAAAGCGCCCCGGCGGCGTGCCCTTTGGACAAAACAAAAAGATCATCGTGCTGCATGATGTGATGGTGCAACAGCAACAGGGTATCCAAGCAAGAAAGATTGCCGCCAATATGTCCGATATGGCTGTCACAATGCATTTGCATCAGACGGCGCACCGCAGCAGAACGCAAGGAGGCGAACGATTCTTTGATTTTTAAATATTTCTCCCCCTCGGAGCGCTCCATAAGAACACAATTCCTCAATGTTTCAGCAAACCCAGGGACCAGAATCGCCAACCGATTCGCCCTAAAACAACCGAAAAATCAAGACACCGCAAGTGATCATACAAACGTTTTGCCAAAAATAGTATACGACACAGTTGCATCAATCCACCGTAAGTTTGCTTATCTTCATAGAACGGTTTGCAATGGGGTAACAGGCGGCACAATAGCCACTCAGGAAGGCGCACGGTTCCTGACAACAAAAGCAAAGAATTGGCCAATGTGGGAGCCAATTTTTCATAATTATTTTCAATATGGGAAATTTTATGTTCCAATTGTTCCAATTGCTCGACCAGTTCCGTATTGGGAATGGCGCGTAACGAATGAAAATTGATGGTGAAGGGACGCTTCAGGTCATTAACCATGCGCAGGGTGGCCTGGACGTCCGCAGCGGTTTCGACTGGAATATCAACGATTAAATCATACGCCGGGGGAATCATGGCCCCGCCCCTGGCCAGACCGCTGACGATGTCGGTCGCCTCCTGGATCAATCCCGGACGGTTGGGACGCTTGAAAAATTTAAGAACTTTCTCAGAGCCGCTTTGAATCCCCATGCGCACCCGATTCAAGCCTGCCTTTTGCAATAGCTGTAATTTTTCAATGTTGACATGCACCGGCGTCAGCCCTGAAATAACGATCGTTCTTTTTACATGCTGCTGCCAAAGATCGGTGAACTCGTGCAATACCGACAAAGGGACATCCATGAAACAATCATCATTAAATTGAATGACCTGAATATAGGGATATTTTTTCAAAACAGAGCCGATCTCTCCCACCAGGTATGGCACCGAAGGATACCGCACCTTTCCATAGCCTTTATCGAGTTTCAACAATCTTGAGTTGGCGCAAAAGGTACATTTGAATGGGCATCCACGGGTCCAGACAGTTTTAAAGGCCATGGCTTCGGAATCCAGGTAGTCACCCAGGGCCACCGGACGAAACCGCTGCTGACGATCATAAAGATAATCATCATCGCCATAGGATAAAAAAGGCAAGTTTGACAGCTCACTGTTGGTCATCAACGGGATCGCGGGATTTTTTATGATCCGATCGTTATGACGGTACCACACATTAGGAACATCGGAAATATCCCGACCTGCCCTCCGTGCCTGAAGGAAACGGGCAAAGGCCACCTCACCCTCGCTGAAACAGATCGCATCGGCATGGGCCATGGCATCCTCGGGGCAGTAGATGGCGTGAACACCACCCCACAGAATATAAATTTCAGGTTTGATCCGCCGAACCCGGGCGAGGATGGCCTTGAGAACATCGGCATCCGCGCTCATGGCCGCAACGCCAAGGATGTCAAAGAGGGCCAGATTATCAGCGATTGCATCAATATCGCGGGATTGAAGTTGCGCCTGCCCCCCCAGTTGCATGATGTTCCTGATCGAACGGGTATAAGCGTTCATGACAAAAAACAAGGGCACCGCACCTAACATATCCTTGGCCACCCCACCTATTTTACGGAATCCATAAGGATTCAAGGTGGCGCCCACGTAAAGCAAAGCCAATTTAAGGTCATTGTTGGGTCGTATCACCAGTCACCTGTAGGTCGAAGGGAACGGACTAACCTTCAGAGGTCACTTTGCCCAGATAGGCCTGACGCACCTCTGGATTAGCCAATAATTCTTGACCGGTACCCGTCAGACGCACGAGACCATTCACCAGGACATACCCCCGATCAGCCAATTGGAGCGCCTGATTGGCATTTTGTTCCACCAAAAACACCGTGGTACCCGATTGCACGATGGAGCGTATCAAGGCAAATATTTTTTTAACGACCATTGGTGCCAATCCCAGGCTGGGTTCATCCAGCAACAGCAACCTGGGTTGCCCCATCAGGGCACGTGCAATAGCCAACATTTGCTGTTCCCCCCCCGACAGCGTCCCCGCTTTTTGCTGGCGTCTTTCTTTAAGGATAGGGAACAAATCATAAAGATAATCCGTATTGGCAACCCGACTCCGTTTTCCCAGAGCCGCCCTGCCCAGCTCCATGTTTTCGCTCACCGTCATGCCGGGAAAAATGCGCCGCCCCTCTGGTACCAAGGCCAAACCAAGGGGAGCGATGGAATGCGTTGGAAGGTGCGTGATATCCGTATCGGCGAAGACAATCGACCCCTTGAAAGCTCGTGGTATCCCAAATAACGTCATGAGCAGGGTCGATTTACCCGCGCCATTGGCACCGATCAACGTGACGATCTCCCCCTGATAAACCACCAGGGAAACATCCTCCAAAGCACGCACCGGGCCATAGTAACTCGAAACCCCTGTCAACTCCAACAGGGGCGAACGCCGATTCTCAGCCAAGATACGCCTCCACGACACGGGGATTTCGTTGAATGTCCGCTGGACGCCCCTGGGCAATAACCTCGCCATGATCCAATACCACGATGTGATCAGACAATTCCATTACCAAACCGATATCGTGTTCGATCAAAAGTATGGTCAGATTGAACTCGTTTTTCAGGCGGCGAATCAGCTGGCTCAACGCCTGGGTTTCCATGGGATTGAGTCCCGCCGCCGGTTCGTCCAGACATAAAACCATGGGGTCGGTACACAACGATCGCGCCATTTCAACGCGACGTTGATGACCATACGGCAGTTGCCCCGCCAAACGATTGGCATCCGCCTCAAGGGCAAAAAAACGCAACCATTCCATGGCCCGGTTAATCGCCATGCTCTCTTCATCACGAAAATATCGCGTCCCCAAAAGCCCGCCGATAAAATAGCGGTTCAATTGCCGATACTGGGCTACCAATAAATTTTCCAGAACTGTCATTTCTTTGAAAAGACGAATATTTTGAAACGTTCTGGCAATCCCCGCACGACAGACGCTATGGGGACCGCCAAACATTTTGGCACGCAATTTTCCCCATACCTGCCCGGGGTGAACCAGGTCAGACCAGGCAAACGATTGCCCCAACAAATGATGCAGATGGGTTGCGGAGCGATTGGGGGGCGTTAAAATGATGTGACCATTCTGGGGTTTATAAAATCCGGTGATACAGTTGAACAGGGTCGTTTTTCCGGCACCGTTGGGGCCGATAATGGCCGTAATATTGCCCCAGGCAACCTGCAAACTCACCCGATTGAGGGCCACCACGCCACCGAAGCGCAGCGTGACGTCTTGAACGTCCAGAAGCGTGTTCAACCTTTCCTCCCCTGGAACACCGGGCGCCGCGCCCGCACCAATCCTTGAGGCCGCCAGATCATCATGACCACCATGGCCAAACCAAAAACGAGAATGCGGTAGTCAGAGAAATCGCGCAACATTTCCGGGAGGACGGTCAGGACGACTGCGGCAATCATGACCCCGGGAATGGACCCCAGGCCGCCAAGAACCACAATGGCCAAAATCAATGCGGATTCAAAGAAGGTGAACGAAGTCGGATTGACGAACCCTTGTGATGCCGCAAAAAAAACGCCACCGATGCCGCCGATCATGGCACCGAGGGCAAACGCGGAGAGTTTGACGGTGACATGATTGATGCCCAAGGATCGACAGGCGATTTCATCCTCCCGCAACGCCTCCCAGGCCCGCCCCAAAGGCATGGTTTTCAAGCGGCTGACCAGGGCCAGAATCAGCAATACCACCAGAAACAGTACCAAGTAGATGAAAATATTGCGGGTATTGCTGGAATAGTCGATACCGAGGAATTCGTGGATGGGAATCCCCCCCTCTTTGGCATGGCGTGAAAATTCCAAACCAAAGAATGTGGGAAAATCGACGCGAACACCATTGGGCCCCCCGGTGAAATCCATCCAATTGTTCAGGACCAAACGGATGATTTCACCAAATCCGAGGGTGACGATGGCCAAATAGTCCCCATGCATGCGCAATACGGGAAAACCCAGCACAATGCCGCAACAGGCTGCCAACAGGGCCCCCAGGGGGAGGGACAGCCAAAATCCCAAACCCAGATAATGGTGACCCAGGGCATAGCCGTAGGCACCAACTGCATAAAAAGCAACAAATCCCAAGTCCAGAAGGCCCGCCAAGCCGACGACTATATTCAACCCCAGAGCCAGCAACACATAAATCAAGGCCAGTATAGCCACGGTCAATCCATATTTGCCCAGAAAAAAAGGGAGTACCAAACCAACCACGGGCAGTACAAAGAAAGCCAGCCGATGCACGGACGGACGGGATCCCCAGGACGAAATCCGTGTCCAAGGCGATGGTTTCCCTGTTTTTTCTCCAAAACGCCAACGTTTGAACAACAAAATCATCCAATGAATACAAAAAGCAATCAAGGTCAACCAAAGGGGGGGGTGCCAGCGCAGGTTGAAATCATAACCATCCAACACCAGACCCGAGACCGGCGCGGTCAGCAACAAAACAAGGATGGCCGTCAGCAAAGGTTGGGTCAACAATGGATGGCCCATGGGTCACACCTTGGTAATCTGCGGTTGGCCCAAGAGACCACTGGGACGGAAAATCAACACCAGGACCAGGAGTGAAAAAGCAAACACATCCTTGTAGTCGGAATTAACGAATCCGGCAAAGAACGACTCGGCCAATCCCAGGATCAATCCGCCCAGCATGGCACCCGGAAGGGAACCGATGCCCCCCAAAACCGCCGCCGTAAAAGCTTTGATGCCGGTGATAAAGCCGATATGGAAATCAAAGGATCCATAGTTGAGGCTGACCAATACCCCGGCAATGGCCGCCATGGCAGCCCCGATAACAAATACAATGGCAATGATGCGATTGGTGTCGATACCCAGCAGTGCGGCCATGATACGATCCTGCTCGGTGGCTCGGCAGGCCCGTCCCATGGACGTTTGCTGCATGATGAAGGTCAGAACCGCCATACTCAGAAAGGCGACGATGATAATCAACAATTGCACATGGGTGATTTGCACCACCCCACCCTGGTCGCCCACCGGCAGTACAAAAGACCCCTGCAACAGGCTGGGTATCCCTTGGGAGCGGGCCCCTTGGGCGATTCGGACATAATTCTGCAAAATCAGGGAAACACCGATGGCCGTGATCAATGGTGCCAAGCGGGTGGAATGCCGCAGGGGGCGGTAGGCGATCTTTTCCACAAACCAGCCGTACAAGGCGGTGACAAATACGGTAGCCAACAGAACGGCCACCAATAATAGGGGAACGGATGTCAACCCGAAGAAGTGCAGGACGGCGAGAAAAATGGCGGCCAGATAGGCAGAAACCATATAGATTTCGCCATGCGCAAAATTGATCATGCCAATAATGCCATACACCATGGTATAGCCGATGGCGATCAGGCCATACGTAGCCCCCAGAATCAGTCCATTGACCGTCTGTTGCGCAAAGATTTCCAATGCCATGGTCGCAACCATCACCCGATGCCGCTAGGGAACCTCCTCATAGCCACCCTTGCCATGCCACCGATACATGACATAGTCGGACACCTTCAGATCACCCTTGGCATCCCATCCCTTGGACCCCATGACCGTTGGAACATCGTGGCTGTGCAGCCAGTTGGCGAGGGTGGCACCATCGGTTTTCTTGGTAGCGGTGATAGCGGCGGCGATCACCTGCAAGGTGGCATACGAATAGAGGGTATACCCTTCCGGTTCATAGCCCATCTTGCGCATCCGTTCCACAACATCATGTCCTTCCTTGATTTTTCTTGGATCGCGACCGAAAGTCATGTGGACCCCCTCGGCATAGGAGGGACCACCCGCCGCCACGACAAAATCCTGGGAGACGATCCCGTCGCCCGAGACCAAGGTCGCCTTGAGTCCCTGATCCTTCATCTGGTGGATCAAAGGACCCGCTTCGTTATGCAAACCACCAAAATAGACCGCATCGGCATTCACCGACTTGAATTTGGTCACCAGGGCATTGAAATCTTTTTCCCCGCGTGTCAGCCCCTCGTACAGCACTTCTTTTTTGCCCAAGCGGTGCAATTCATCGCGCATGGCGTTGGCCAATCCCTGCCCGTAGGTATCCTTGTCATGGACAATGGCAACAGCCTGGGCATGCAAGGCATTGACAACGAATTGCGCCCCCACCGATCCCTGCTGATTGTCCCGCCCACAGGTGCGAAACAACGTTTTGATACCCCGTTCGGTCACCATGGGATTGGTCGAACCGGGGGTGATCTGCAAGATGCCCGCTTCGGCGTACACCTCAGAGGCCGGAATGGTTGAGGAGGAACAAAAATGACCAATCACCGCCTTGACGCCGTGGCGTTCAACCAGTTGGTTGGCCACCGCCAACGCCTGCTTGGGTTCACAGGCATCATCCCCTTTGAAAAGTTCTATTTTTTTTCCATCGATACCCCCGGCGGCATTGATATCCTGGGCCGCCTGCTCCGCTCCGCGCCACAATTGTTCACCAAAGGCGGCATAGGGACCGGTAAAAGGGCCACCAACGCCAATGGGAATGGTCTCTCCAGCCAGGGCCACGAAAGAGTAACCCACCGTTAGAACCACTACGACCCCATACAACCACGACTTTCTCATTGCTCCTCCCCTTCTTCAAGGCTTAACACACCCAAAGAAACGCCATACGCCCATCCCAACCCTGTTTGCCAGACGCCTATGGATTTACCATGAATTTGTTAATGAATACCAGTAAAACCGTTCCCTTCCTCCCGGGTGACACCCATTTTTTTTTATTCCCGCTAAACCGCAGCTATCTTGGGATTCGTAGTTCTTGTCATCCACGCCCCCGATTCAAGCATTCGAGGTTCCCGCTTTCGCGGGAATGACGAGGCTTCA
>JADGCN010000082.1 GCA_015228975.1 Magnetococcales bacterium | reverse complement strand
TCATAAAATACAGAGACCGAAAATGTTATGAGCAGGGTGAGGAGGTGCTTATAAAGTGAACGAAATTTTTTCAAGTGAACAGTTTAAAAAAACTCTGGACAGAGTGTTGGAGCATGAGATAGGATCCCCCCAGAATGGTGTCTGTTTCTTTCATCTCCTCCCTTTGTCAAGTGACACTTTGTTATAATCTAGTGTAACGCTCTTTAGCGTTGAGGTTGGTTTGGTGGTGTGGCTGGGCGTGTGTGGAGTCAGTTCTGAAGGAGGGGGGGGGGCTGGCGGGATCCACTCTCATGGTCTGGTTCGTGGATTTGGTATTTCTCACTTTTAAACTGAGTATCAGCACTGGGGAAAAATCATTATGATTAAAAATACGAGTATTCTGGCTTTATCAGCCCTGTTCACTATTGGTATCGCCGCCTGCGGCGGCGGCGGTGGCAGCAGTTCCAGCTCCGGGGCTGGTGGTTTGGCTGTGGACGGGCCGGTCAAGGGTGGTACAATCAAGGTGTATAACGCGAACGGTACCCAATGTTCCTCGGCGTCCACAACCACCAATTCCGATGCTTCATTCTCGGTCAGCGGTGGTTCTTGTACCTACCCCTTGGTGCTTGAAATGAGTGGCGGTACCGATACCCTGCATTCCGCCGCGGGTGTGACGGTGTCAGAAGCCACCATGCGCTCCATTGTTGCGAGTGCCAGTGAGTCCAAAGTCAATATTTCTCCGTTTTCCACCCTGATTTACCAAGCCCTGCTCAAGGACAAGTCCAATCTGTCCGATGCCGGGTTGACCTCTTCAAACGCCGCTAGTTCCATTGCCTCTGCGGCTACAACGGCTGTGAACACCTTCGGCTTTGGTGCGGACACCAATACCGATGGTACCTCGAACACCAGCTTTAATCCGGTTTCGGCATCGTTGGGCAACTCCAATACCGCCAACTTTGTTCAGGCCAGTGAGGCCTTGGCCGAGACGGTTCGGCGTACCGCCAAAGCTGCGGGTGGCGTTACAGCCACCAACGTCAACGCCATTTACACGACTCTGGGCCAGGACCTCTCCGATGGTTCCCTGGACGGAAAAATGACGACGACGAATGGTACTTCAACCACTGTCAGCTCCGGTATCTCCGGTTTCTCCACCGACAGCATTCGTGCCTACGCCCAATCGAACGCCCTGTTCGTCCTTAACGAAGTCTTTTCCACCAATGGTTTGAATATCACAGATCAGAACGGCAACCAGGCAAATGCCCTGACCGCTCTTAAAACCGCAGTCGCGGGAGTCAATACGTCCGCCACCACCACCTTGACCAACATCAAGCCGAGCGCTTCGGTTGTGACGCAATGGGCGGCGAGTAAAACTGCGGCAATTGGACTCCTGGGGGTTTCCTCCCTGTCCGATTTGGGTATTTCAGCGGACATTTCCACGACACAGGCGATTGGATCCCGTGGCGCTGTGGCTGTTAACAGCGTCTACGCCGCCAACGTTGCTGACGCATCCAAGGTTTCGACCCTGTCGGGCAACATCAACACCGCTCTCGGGGTGACGAGTTCCGCGTCGACTACAGGTGGCATGTCGGGTACTGTTGCCGACGGTATGGCCATGTCCAGCGCCGCGGTTACCCTCACGTGCGCCAACAGCACGACTGCAACCGTGGGGACGACCGATGCCAGTGGTATGTACACCAACTTTACAATCCCAACGACGTGTACACTGCCGGCCATGTTGAGTGTGACCCGGACATCGGGTTCCGGCAATCTGCGTTCCATCATTCCCAGCAAGACCGGCAGCACCATGGTGGCTAACGTCAATCCCATCACCCAGGCCATCAGTTCGTCGGTTTTGGGAACGAGCGGTACCCTCTCCAGTGTGAATGTCACTTCTTTTGCCACAACGGCCAAAACGGTGGTACAAACCGCCTTTGGCACTGCTGTTGATTACGAATCGTTTGCCAGCAAAACCTTCCCCGCCAAGACGGCTTCCAATCCGACCGCGGGAGGATTTTTGGATACCCTGATCGATACGATCGCTGGTTTGGATCCCACCCGTAAGCCCGAAGATATCCTGGCCAGTGCTGCCGATACCGCCGATCCTTCGGTTACGCACAGCCTCATGAATTCCCCGGCTTTCCAGGTTCGCATGACCGGTGAGTTGATCGCCCAGGGACGTGCCACTACCGATGTTGCGGCGTTGATCCAAAAGGATGTCGTTTCAACTGCTGACACAACGTCATTGTTGGCCAATGCGCAAACTTTTGCTTCCTCCCTGGCCACTGTCTACACCAGCGCCAATTCAGGTTTGACTCTTACAGATTCAACCAAAAAGTCCACTGCTTTACAAAGCATCATTCAGTCCGCAGCGGCTACGGTTGCTCAGATTGTCGAGAAACAGGGGGTCAGTACCGGTACGTCGCTGACCAACGTGATTACCAACAGTTTGGCTATCGTGCAAGCGCCTCTCATCGCTATCGGCAATGCGCAGGGAACGGGAAGCAATCTGGCTCTTGTCATGACTGCAACGCGTGACCAGATGGCCAGTTTCGTTACCACCAACTCTTCGGTAGACCTGACCTCTTCTGGAGTGGATACCTCGACTCTGAAAAATCAGGTGACCAACTTTGGCAAACTCGTTTCCGATTCAGTTGCCACCCAGTTGAAAACAACCTCCGCTGCAAACAGCAGCCTGGGCAACAAGGATTTATTGCTGATCGCCAACAATTTGGGGTCGGGTGTCGCCAGTACCTTGTCCGGATATCTGACCGACTTGGCTGTAGGCTCGCTGTCAGGTGACACTTTGACCAAACTGACCAATACGGCCAACAACACAGTGGCAGCTTTGGGGCCAGCGCTCGCCAGCATGGCAGCCAACCAAAATGTCAGCTCAATGGATAAGAGCGTGATCAACTCCATGGCCAACGCCCTGGTGACCCAAGCCACATCAACCTTGAAAAATTATGATTTGACGGCTGGATCCCTGGCCGCTGCGGCGACCAATACGTTGACCAACATGGCCACCCTGGTCGTTACCAATGCCGCCGCCATGTCGACAAACGCATCAACACTCTCTACCGATAAGCAGGCCGCCATGTTTCAAGCCATGGCGGGGCAAGTGCTGCAGGAAGTCAAAAGTTTGGATTTGACCGGTTCCGCTCCTCCCACTGCGGCGTTGAACGTTGCCAATAATTTGGCCAATACAGTGGGTGTCGCATTGATCCAAACGGTGGGGCAAAATACGAGCTACAAGGGCAGTAACCTGCAGGTGTTGGCGAGTAGCGTTGCTTCCGGGGCTACCACGGATCTGAAGAAAACGGCAACGCTGACGGGTACGATCGACAATACGACTTTGGCGACCTTGAAGCAAAGCGCTATCACGTCGGCGAATACCAACCAAACCACCATGGTGGCTCAGTTCCAATCCATGGAGGCCAAAGGGGTCTCCTTGGGAGATGTTACCAAAGGTTTGGCGCAGGCTGGTCTGCAAGGCGATGCCATGAGTGGTGCCCTGACGCAAGTGCAAAACGGTGTGGGTACCAATGGTAACTTGAATTCGGGTGCGGCTGTGCAAAACATCGCCAAGGCCCTCGCTGATATGATGAATGCGGTCTTGCAAAAGGGTGGCAGTTTGACCGATGCTGCCGCTGCGGCATCAAGTTCCATGACGGCTATTGCCGCTGCTGCTGCGACGGGTGGGACGAATAATGCAGCGGTCTTACAGGCAGTACAAAAAGCTGCCGCTGGCGTGCAACAGAATGTGGCAATCTTGAATAATGACAAGACGGCCACAGTTGATTCTATTAAACAGGCTGCCACGACCGCAACAACGCCACCAGTGATCACAACCTCTGGTTCTGCCTCGGCTTCCGCTTCGGCTTCCGCGTCTGCCTCGGCTTCTGCGTCTGCTTCCGCTTCTGCCTCGGCTTCTGCGTCTGCTTCGGCTTCTGCTTCTGCATCGGCTTCTGCTTCTGCATCGGCAGCTCCAACGCCATCGTCTGCTGCTTTCTGGGTACCTTTGAGTGCGATCACTCTCACAGACTATCCGAACAATACGGCTACGACTTTGACACCGATGACACCAGCCGTCTCCGGTACCACCCTGAACGTGTCGCTTTCTTCCACGACAACGGTCAGTGCCTCCAACTTGAAATTGTTGGAAAGCAGTGCCACATCCTCGACGGCGACACCGCCGGTGTTGAACTTCCAACTGACCAATATTCCTTCGGGAAGTGGCACACTTGGAATCAACATGATGCTCTTGGATGGCAGTGATTCTGTCAGGTCAACCGGGGAGAGGATGATATCGGCCTCGTTTAGCCTTCCCTATACCAGCAATGGTACATCATTGACCTTGAATGATGCGTCATCGGCATCGGTGAGTTACTATACCAAGGCGGCCACTTCGCCTGCATCGGCAACGTTGACGCAGCAAGCCGTAGGTACCCTGGTGGTTACTTCTTCGGGGTCTGGTGCCAGTCAAGGAAGCCAAGCAACGACACTTAAGTTGCGGATTGCCAACTTGTTCAATACGGCGTCCACAAACGGAAATGGCGTTATGGCGCAACTCTTGAAAAGTGCAGCAACAGAGGGAAGCTTCTACTATTCCGTTGAATTCACCGGACCCACTCTTACGGGGATTGATGCCAACAGCAATCCTTCAAACTTTACACGGGTTACAGGTACGTTTACCACCAAGTAAGTTTGTTGTTCAAAGTGAAAAAAGAGCGCACGATGTGCGCTCTTTTTTTTTAGTGCGCCAGCAGGGCGCATTTTCCTGCGTGTGGTATTTGGGGAAAAATTTGAATCTCGATGATGACTTAGAGACATAGATGGCCGGTTTGAAAGACCCGGAACCGCTACAGGAGTCAACGGAAGCAATCCACCATGGGCCTTGTGCTGGTGTCAAACGGCACGGCGAGGATAGGATTCCTGAACCAGGAGTCGATGCAGTTGATGGATGCGGTGGTCGACACGCGAACATGAAAGCAGCCCTGCACTGCGATAAAAAGCAACCAGGGATTGGTGGGAGTGGACAACATGACCACCGAAGGACCGGGAGCCTGTCTTATGGAGTATTGGCTTGGTATCAGGGAGGAACTGCCGGCAGGTCGTTATCAATTGCAACCGGTGAGGAAGGGAACTGGACGGATGGCTACGGAGGAAATTTCATTGTATCCTCTGGCGACAGTGGATACGTCCTTTTAATGTCAGGAATCTGATGAAACGAGGGCTGAAGGAAAAGCGGGTATGGCAGTCGGCTACCGATGGACGGGATTCATGGTGGAATTCTGGGGTCAGTCGCATGAACGAAGCCTTCCCAAAGAAATTCTTTGATGCATTTGATTTCTTAGTAATTATCGAATCAACTGCGATTTCGCACGGTGGGGTGGGAGGACGACCGCAAGGAGATCCTGCCTCCTACCCGGGGAATTAAACCGCAGCTATCTTGGAATGTGCAGTTATTGTCATCCCCGCGAAAGCGGGGATCCAGAGAACCTTTCTACTTTCCCTGACTTTCTGGATTCCCGCTTTCGCGGGAATGACGCAGGAAAACTACGTATCCCGCGTTGGTTGCGGTTTAATGGGCTTAGTTTTTTATTTGTTATGGTTTTGTCCTGAATTTGGCAGAACAGTGCGGGAGTTGGACCTTGAGTTGGCTCATCATGTCGGATGAAGAGAATAAACGCTTGCGACGTAAACTGACCCGGGCCCTACCAGTGGTACTTGGCGTATTGATTATCCTGTTGTTGGTCTCTTTTCTTGTCTACATCTCCAAGTTGTGGATCACCTTGACCCATCTTGGAGACTAGAAATTTTAATTATCATAATAAAATAGCATTTATTACGCGAACTCCTATCTGAATATCAGCGGCATCATTGACTAACTTGTGCAGCCGACCCAAAACGCCACTGGCGCTGGAAGATGCTCGGCGACTGGTGTCCGATTCCATTGCAATGAAGTTCGCCTTCACAACGCCATCGGCTAGGTTACCCCTTTGGCCAAACTAAACCGCAGCTATCTTGGGATTCGTAGTTCTTGTCATCCACGCGAAAGCGGGGATCCAGGGGGCCTACACACCTTTCTCTGACTTTCTGGATTCCCGCTTTCGCGGGAATGACGCTAGAAAACTACGTGTCCCGCGTTGGTTGCGGTTTAGAAGGTCGGGAGGAAAAGATTTTCAAAGATCGAGACCGCAAACTCGAAGCGGCAAGAAAGAAACGATGAGGCTAGCTTTTTTTGCCGCCGTCGTCTTCACCCTCTTTCCCGAGCGCCTTGACCAATTTTTCGCGTGCCGAGGTTTTGCTGGCGTTGGGGTCTTCACCGAGAACCTCTTTCAAAATTTGATTGTAGCGCGCCCGAGCCTCCTTGGTACCCGCACTGACCTCATCCTGAAATTTAGAGATTTTAAAGAAATCACCCCCCAACAACCTTAAAGCTTTCAGACCGCCAATTTTTTTGTGCAGGCCCACCGCGATCATTTTTTGGCCAACCTTGTGGCTGGTCATGCGTTGGAATCCTTTTTCCATCTCCTCGGCATCCCCCAAATCAACGATCCCCATGGCCAAAATTTTCCCGGCGACGGAATCCCCTTTGACGAAGCGGGCCGCCTTGGACAAGAGTTTGGTCCTCCCCCTTTCGATCAGGCTGCGGAATACCAGGCGGGTCATGAGGATTTCCCCGGCGGCGGTGCCATCGGAGATATATTTTTCCAACAGGGTCACCAGGGAGTTCAAGTCGGCCTGCCGCGTCAGCTCGACTGAAAGAATCGCCGAAGCCTTGGCGTTTTCCTTGCATGAAGTCAAAGCCCGGACCAAAGGTTCGATAGCCACCTCTTTGCGATTGACCAATCCGGTTGCCAGGATGACCGTTCCGGGTGACGCGGCATTCAGAAGGTTGGTGGCCTCCAAAATTTGTTCCATCGTCCCTTTGCCGATAACCTCCATGGCCCAGATGACTTCCGCTTCGGGCTGGTTGCCGGGGGCCGTGGCAATGGCACGGATGACATGGTTGATGGTCCCTTGCTCGGCAATGCCCTTGGCAAGCGATTTAATCGCCCCCGGACTGATTTCCGCATGACGCAGGGCGTCAATCAGGGGGTTGACCCCCTTGCGTGAGGTAATCCCTTGCACCAGGGCATCGACCAGCTCCTTGTCACCCGGCACCTTACTCAGGGCCTCGACCAGGTGAAACGCCTTGACCTCCTTGTGCTGGATGATCGCGGCCACCATCGAACGCCGATCCTCGGGACTGTCTTTGACATCGTTCAGAGCCGCCAGCAATTTTTTAAGTTTGCCCTCTTCCAAAACGCTGGCAATGTCTACGTGAACTTTTTCCTCTTTGCTTTTTTTCGGCTTATCGGATTCCGTTGGCTCTTCCGCCTTGGCGGCAAAGCGGGTATCCAGATTTTCTAAGACATTATTTTTCACATCTCCCAGATTTTCCTGGAGAGTGGCTCGAATTTTAGCCAGTTGCTCTGCTGTGTAGAGATCGCGTTCCGCCATGACGAACCCTTTCTTACGTGGCCACTTTAACCCTGCGCATCCGCCCAGGGCACCCTGTGGAAAAAAAGTGATTGTTCATTCAAACCGGCAATAATCCAAATAAAGATAACCATCAACCGGCAACCGTCTTAAATCCCACCTTTTCAAGCGCCTCCGTTACCCTTATAGTAGGACATTGGCTGAAAAGTGGAAATGAGGAACTGATCATGCTTGCTGCATAACTTTATCGGCACCTCCCGCCATAAGATAAAGCCCTGCATCTTGAGTATGCCAGAAAAGTCTGATAACACCAAGTTACTTGCAAGAGCATTCCCCCTGGCCGCACGGTTGGGTGGAAGTCGTTGCCCGATCCAAATCGTTCCGTAGTGTTAAAGGTCTGTTATCCAAGTTTGAAAGAATGCGAAAAAGGGGACTATCCATGGCTCATGTTCCAACTTCGTTGGCACTATTTCAAAATGATCTGGACGAGGAGAGGCGGGAACGTTACCTGAACAGTCGTTTTCTTGCCGTCGATACCGAAACATTGGGGCTGGTAACCAAAAGAGACCGCCTGTGCGTTGTCCAAATGTGCAATGAAGAGGGGATTTTTTCCATTGTCCAAACGAAGGATTATCAGGCTCCCCGCCTGAAGGAAGTCCTGGAATCGCCCCGAGTGGAAAAAATATTTCATTTCGCCCGCTTTGATATGGCGGCCTTGCAACACTGGCTGGGGTGCCGGGTGCAACCGGTGTATTGCACCAAGATCGCATCCAAACTGGCCCGAACCTATTCTGGCAACCATGGATTGAAACACTTGGTTCGCGAACTCCTGGGTGTGGACATGGACAAGGAACAACAATCATCCGACTGGGGGGCGGACATGCTCTCGGATCAACAATTGGCCTACACCGCGGGCGATGTCATGTATCTGGTGGGCATCCGCGAACGCCTGGAGGTCATGCTGACGCGGGAAAATCGCTGGGAATTGGCCAAAGAGGTCATGGCGGCGCTCCCCATGCGCGTCCGGTTGGACTTGGGTGGCTGGGAAAACGAAGATATCTTTTCCCACTCCTGAACCCGCGAGCCAAACGTTGGATATTCGCGGACACATCGCTTTGATAACCGGTGGCGGACGCCGCATCGGTGCCCAGTGTGTCCGGGCATTGAGTCGGGCCGGGGCCAAGGTAGTGGTGCATTGCCATCATTCCACGGACGATGCCATGGCCTTGTGCCAGGGGATCCAGGCTCGGGGGGGGCACTCCTGGCTGGTGGAAGCCGATCTGGGAGACGGAAACGCCATGGAAGACCTGATTCCCCGGATTGAGAAAACCATTGGCCCATTGAGCATCCTGATCAACAATGCCGCTATCTTTGAACCCGGGACCACCCTTGGGACCACCCGGGATCAGTGGGACCGGCACCTGGACATCAACCTGACAGCCCCTTTTTTCCTCATGAGTCAGTTCGCCAAACAGCTCCCCCGGGAAGCACCCGGCAAAATCATCAACATCATCGACCAGCGCGTCTTGCGTCCCGCTCCCGGCCATGCCGCCTATACGGCCACCAAGAGCGCCCTGTGGTCCCTGACACGCATGGCCGCCGTGGAACTGGCCCCCAACATCCAGGTCAACGCCATCGGACCCGGGGCCATTCTCCCCGCCCAACAGGACAATGAAGCAACATTCCAGGCGTTGGTCCAATCGCTTCCCATACAACGTCCCGGTCGCCTGGAGGAAATCTCTTCCGCCCTCTTGTTTTTTCTCGCCAATGATTATGTCACCGGTCAAATGGTCTGTATCGATGGTGGCCAACACCTTTAAAGAGGTCCAACCATCCCCTTGGCGACAACGATCAAACCCAATCCCGCACTGCTGATTCAAGTCTTGAAACAACCGGACCTTTTTCCCGGACTGGATGTGGCGTTGCAGGATTTGCTGTTGCGCCAAGCCAGACGTGCCGGTCTGTTGGGACGCCTGGAGGCCCTCCTGCGGGAAAACGATCTCCTGAAACAATTGCGCCCCCGGGTCAATCATCATTTGTCCAGCGCACGCATCCTGGTTGAGGAGGACAGGCGCATGGTGATCTGGGAGGTCAATCGCGTGCAGCGCGCCCTGTGGCAGAGTGGTTTGTCGATCATTCTCCTGAAAGGGGCGGCCTATGTGTTTCTTGATCTGCCCATGGCCCGGGGACGACATGTGGCTGACTTGGATATATTGATGCACCCGCAAGATTTTCCCCTCATTGAGTCCCGCATGGCGCAACATGGGTGGCAACAAGCCAAGCTCCATCCTTACGATCAGCGCTATTATCGGGAATGGATGCACGAACTCCCCCCCCTGGTGCATCGCCAACGCCTGACCGAGCTGGATATCCACCACACCATCGTGCCCCCGGTGAGCCGTCTGCGTCCGGATCCGCAATTGCTTTTCTCCACCGCCAGGGACATCCCGGGACATGTCG
This sequence comes from Magnetococcales bacterium, assembly GCA_015228975.1. Taxonomy (GTDB): domain Bacteria; phylum Pseudomonadota; class Magnetococcia; order Magnetococcales; family UBA8363; genus UBA8363. The sequence continues at coordinate 5,196 of JADGCN010000082.1, read as the reverse complement.
ATCTGAAAACCCTGGCTCCCGCCGATCTTGTCATCCATGCCGCAGTCCATGCATTCTATGACAGCGACTTTGATAAGGGATTGCGGGCATTGTTGGACCTGGATGGTTTGTTGCGTCATGGGGCCGGGGACAGTCTGTTTTGGCAACAATTACTCCCACGGGCGCGCCAATTGGGTTTGATCGCTCCCCTGTACTATGCCATGTATTTTTGTAAAAAATTAACTGATACGCCCATACCCGATGCCCTGCTCGCGGAAATCACCGCCGATCCCCTGGCCCCGGGGATCGCTGCCAGAATGGTCATGAAGCGGCTTGTTGGTCGCATCATGACACCGGGGGATCCCGATCGTTTGGAATGGCTCTCCTGGCTCGCCTGGAGCCTGTTGTACATTCGTTCCCACTGGTTGCGCATGCCCCCGGGAATGCTCGTCACCCACCTAACCCGAAAGGGCTTCAGAAAATGGCGTTTCGATGTGCGGAATCGTAGGGTTGTTTGACCTGAAAGCAGAGCGTTGTCCTGATCCCGACACCCTTGAGCGGATGAATCAGTGCCAAAGTCATCGCGGCCCCGATGGTGGCGGTCTGCACATCGCCCCGGGTATCGGCCTGGGTCATCGACGCCTCTCCATCATCGACCTTGCGGGGGGGCGGCAACCTTTGTTCAACGAAGATGGTCAGATTGCCGTCGTCTTTAACGGTGAGATTTATAATTTTCAAACTTTGACACATGAGTTGCAGACCCTGGGACACCATTTCGCCAGTCGCTCCGATACCGAAATCCTGGTGCATGGGTGGGAGGAATGGGGCGTCGGGATAACCGACCGGTTACGCGGCATGTTTGCCTTTGCCATTCACGATCAACGGACGCATACCTTGTTCCTGGCACGGGATCGTCTGGGGATCAAACCTTTGCACTATGCTATCCTCAACGATGGCTGGTTGGCGTTCGCCTCGGAACTGAAGGGGATCACCGCGCACCCCGATTGTGACCGCACATTCAATCCCCGGGCCGTCGAATGTTTTTTCGCTTTGGGCTATGTCCCCGATCCTCTGACCATCTACGGTCAGGCCCATAAATTGGCCCCGGGATATCGCCTTAAGATCGTTTCCGGCCAACCCGTCCCCCATCCCGAATGCTACTGGGATCTCGATTTCACGCCGCGCAACCCATGCAATCGCAACCAGGCACGGGAAGAGTTGCTGGTACGCCTCCAGGAAGCGGTTCAGAGTCACCTGGTGGCCGATGTGGAATTGGCGAGTTTTTTATCGGGAGGTGTCGATTCCAGTGCCGTTTCCGCACTCATGGCCCGGACTCAAAACACCCCGGTAACGGCCTGCACCGTAGCGTTTGCCGATTCCTCCTTCGATGAAACCCATTGGGCCACCCAGACCGCCAAACGCCATGGGTTGCACCATGTGGTGGAACAGGCGCAACCGCATCATTTCCATTTGCTGGATCGCCTTGCTTGGCACCATGACGAACCGTTCGCCGATCATTCGTCAATCCCCACCTGGATCGTCTGTGAGATGGCGCGCAAGCATGTCAAGGTTGTCTTGTCCGGGGACGGAGGGGATGAATCCTTGGCGGGCTACGAACGCTATCGCTTCGTCCTGGCTGAGGAAATGGTCAAAAAACAACTCCCATTGTCTGTACGTCAAGTCGCGTTCGGCGCCTTGTGTCGCTGGTATCCCAAGGCGGATCGGTTGCCCCGATGGTTGCGCTTCAAGTCAACCTTGCAATCCTTGGCCAAAGACAGCATCGATGGATATTTCCATGCCGTCTCCATCATCCCTTGGGAATTGCGCCAGCAACTCTATTCCCCATCCTTCCTGACCTCCCTTCAGGGATACCGGGCGGAAGAGGTTTTTCGTGCCTTCCGCCAGCGCGCCCCGGAACATCCCTTGGAAAGAATGCAATATATCGACTTCAAGACTTTTCTCGCTGGTCGGGTTCTCACCAAGGTGGACCGTGCCAGCATGGCCCATGGATTGGAAGTCCGCGTACCCATCCTGGATCATGAGTTGGTGGAATGGATGATTCGTCTGCCACCCCGGTTCAAGATTCATCGGGGGGTCGGTAAGGCTTTACTGAAAGAGGCTTTGACCGATCTTTTGGGGAAAGAGTTGTTGTACCGTCGCAAAATGGGATTCATCGCCCCCATCGCCCAATGGTTGCGTAACCCATTGGCTGGGCGTCTGAATGAATTAACAACCTCGGAACAGTTGTTCGACTTTGGGGGATTGAACAAACCTTTTCTGCGATGGATGATCGACGAACACCTGCAAGGACGACGAAATTTCAGTCAACCCTTGTGGGCGGTCCTGCAGTATGACGCCTGCTTGAAAAATATTTTGACTGGATAGTAAGGGTCTATACCAAACCACAGCACGTTAATCGATCCACCGATGGTGACATTTAGGGCAGGACTGGGGATGACAGGCACGGCAGAATGATTTCTCGCAATGGACGCAGGGGGCGAAACCTTCGTTACTGACCAGATGGAGGGCATCATCGCAAACGCTTCGTTCCATGCCGAAAGGCAGGCCCGCTTCACAAGGCGGCTCTTCCAGTTGACGTATGAGCGGATGCCAATCCAGTTCAATGGTTCTTTCCCCTTTGCGCCGTTTGATCAGAATATGGAAACGGAAAACCCGGGTTTCCACGACCAGGCTCTGAACACGCTCCATGCGGATGCTCATGGCAAATTTTTCGTACAAATCAGAAGCCTTGGCATGGTACTCCCGCGTGATGGATTCCAGGCGTAGCGCGGCCCGCTGTCGTTCTTCCTTCAGTTTATCGTCCCCCTTGCGGCTGGCAGCCGCCAGACGTGCGAACACTTCCAACCGCAGATCGGCATGGTAGCTGTGTAAACGTTCCAGATCCCTCTGTTGCCGGCGTTGCATGCCGTGCAAAAAAGATTTCAAATGTTCATGGATGTGTCTCGGGAGGAGCCATTGGTGCAGGCGGTGCCACTCTTGCGGCGTATGGGACTCGGGACAGGAGGCGATTGCCGACTGTTTTTCCCCGGATCCCAAAACATGACCCTCTTCACGACACGCCTGCAACCAGGTCACCACCCAAGGGTCCAGTATTCCGCCACTGGCGAGATTACGCCCCAAACGGATCACACCCTCCCGTTTTTCGTCCGAAACAGCAGAATAACGAAACGTATGCAATACGCAGCGCGTCCAACTCTCCTCCACACCTTGCAAGCGGAAAATGGCATTGTTCAATCGTAACCGGTGTTCCAGAATGCGTTCTGGATGGGCTAGGGCGGAGATCATCGGCATTTCAGAGAACAAACGCACCTCACGTCCACGCTCCGCCAACAAACCGCCCAGGCGTTCCAACCAGTCCGACTCCAACATCACACGCTGCCAACCTTCGGGAACGTCACTCGAAAAGGCCAGCATGCCATGTTCGGGAAGATTCAAAGCCTTTTGCACTTCAGGGGGGAGTACAACCTCCAAACCGCTGGGATCCACTGGGGAGACCAAGGCATCATTGGCTTCCAAAAGATTACCGACAAAGGTACGTAGTTGTGTACTCATCCGGCCTCGAAATCGTCTCCGAATAATTTTTCATCCAACACCTTGGTTGCTTCGTGGCGACTCAGCGCCTCTTGCATCCGTTCTCCCAGGGTGGAGAAGGCGGATTGCCTCTCCTCTTCCGTTGTGGTCACCCAGGCGGAAAAAATGGCTTCCGTAAACTCGCCCGCTTCATCCATTTCGCCCAGGATGGCATCCACTTCGCCCACGACCAGCTCAAACAGGTTGAGTTTTTCATCCAACAGGGCCAACAAATGATCCTCGACGGTATTACGCAAGGCAAGATTGAAGATGAACACCTCCCGCGTCTGGCCAATTCGGTGGATGCGACCAATACGCTGCTCAATGGCCATCGGACTCCAGGGGAGATCAAAATTAATCAAGGTATTGCAGAATTGCAGATTGCGACCCTCGCCACCCGATTCGGTACACAGCATGACCCCAACCTGTTCCCGGAAAGTTACCACGGCGGCATCCTTGGCCGAACCACTCATACTCCCCTCAAAACAGACATGCGCCACCCGATTGGCAGCCAAAATGTGCGCGATCCCTTTGAGTGTTTCCCGATGATGGATAAAAATAAGTTTCTTTTCTTGGGGATTGCGTTGCAGCAGAGTGAGCAACGCCCTGGCCTTGCCCCCTTCGGCTATCTGGCGGTAGCGGTTGAGCAATGCCGCCCAGGCGGGCCTCTCCGGGTGCTTGAGAAGAAACCGTTCCAATGCGACGATTGCGGCCATGGGTGAGGAACCGGCAGCCGTGAGCAGGTGATGATGAGACATCTTGAGTTGCGGCGAACTCCCTTGGGCATGCTGTTCACGGATCAAGCCGCTCAATTCCTGGTAACAAGCCAGCTCGGAAGCTTCGCCCGCCACTCTTTGGGTGACGGCATGGCGAGGTGGCAGGCGGACATCGACCAGGGCACGTTTGTTGCGTATCATGACATCGCGCATCAGTTCCCGTAACCGTTCCGGGTGCAAAGGGGTACGCGGGTTCTTTGGCGAAACATACTGATTACGAAACTCTTTCTCGGTCGGAAAAATACCTGGTTTGAGCAGAGTGAGCAAATTGTAGAGTTCTACCAAACTGTTTTGCACCGGCGTTGCCGTCAGCAGGATCAGGAATCGTTTGTTCAGTCCGTCCACCAGCTTCCAGTTACGGGTGGTTCGATGACGCAAATGATGGGCCTCATCGACAATAATCAGGTCGAAGCGCTGATTCAGCAACAGAGTGGCCTGTTCTTCGCGGCGGGCAACCGCCAAAGAGGCTATGATGCGCGGGTTGGCCCAAAAAGCAGCGGGATCGGCTCGAAATTCGGCATCCTGGGTCGTCGTGAACGAAACTGCAAATTTGACCGCCATCTCCTCCTGCCACTGCCCCACCAGGGAGGCCGGTGTCAGGATCAGGACAAGCCGTTCACTTAATCTGTTGATGCAAAGTAGATAATGTCTTCATAGTCCAAGGGTGCCTTGGCTAGTCCAAGCCGTTCGGCTGGTGTCTTGCCATCTTTGCCAGTCAGGATGTAATTGTGAACCGTGCGCATGATGTCGAGAACTTTGGCAACATTGCCTGGATCATATGGAGAGTAGCCATTCCATACTCTGCCTTTGTTGGACTTGGAATGAATCGGTCGTTCAAGAAAGGAGAGTC
>JADGCN010000081.1 GCA_015228975.1 Magnetococcales bacterium | reverse complement strand
ATCATCTCCTGAATCCCTTGCCACCTACCTCAGTGCCCACGCCGAAAGCCACAAGGCATCCACCCTGATTCGCTGGATGGTCTCGATCTCCAAGGCTCACACCACCCAGGGGATGGCGGACCCAACGAAAACCGAGTTGGTCAAAGTGGTGATCAAGGGAATCAGGCGCACCCATGGTTCCCAACAAAGGCAAGTCACTCCCGCCATTCGGGAGGACATCATCGCCATGGTAAAAAATGCCACGGGGGCAGGCCCGAAGGAAACCAGAGACCGGGCTTTGCTTCTGCTGGGCTTCGCGGGGGCATTCCGCAGGTCGGAGTTGGTGGCTCTGAACGTGGAAGACATCCAGGAGGTGCGCGAGGGATTGACCATCACCCTTCAACGGAGCAAAACCGACCAGGAAGGGTGTGGGCGCAAGATCGGCATCCCCTTTGCCCGTGGGGCGCATTGCCCTGTCAAGGCCATTCAATCCTGGCTCCAGATCGCGGGCATCACCGAGGGTCCAATCTTCCGGGGAGTGGACCGCCATGGTAATATGGGCGAACGCCTGTCAAACCATGCCGTAGCCAGGATTATCAAAGCATGGGCTGAAAAGGCGGGTCTAAACCCTGCGGATTATGCAGGGCACAGTCTGCGGTCGGGCTTGGTGACCAGTGCCGCCAACGCCGGGATTGCCAACCACAAAATCAGAGCGCAAACCGGCCACAAGGGCGATACCATGTTGAACCGCTATATCCGGGACGGCCAGATGTTTGTGGACAAAACGCGGCGGGGATTCTCTGACCCATGGGGCGGTGTGTGGCGCATCAAACGTTGTCTCAATGCAATGAATGCAGGAATTGGTATCGTGGTGGCCGGGTGCGTATCGGCCATGGGGCGTAGTCAATTGGTGGTCGGAACCCTGGTCCGCTACGGAGACGGAAAACGCATGGAAAATTTCTACAGCAAGGTGTGGCAACGGACCTTCCCGGTAATCTACTTTGTCGGCGAGGTGGTAGTCGATCCCGCCCCATGAGGATGCGGGATTCTCTGGCGCAGGAAGGGGCTGGATGCAAAGAACTCAATGTCCCAGTGTCCCAAGGGCAGACCCCGCTGAGTACAGGGTTATTCTTGGATGACAACCGATCAAGAATACTACAGAAAACGGTGGATCGGATATGACGGGTTTGATGGTAATGGCAATGGGAGGAATGCTTTATACCGGTGGGAATGTCTCCACCCATGTGGGTCCATACCCACAGCCGGTGCAACCCTATGGGCGCAAGCTGGAGGACGTACTCAACACACCCAGGATGATTAGAAACGGGGTGATGGAACCGACCGAGACCGAGAAGTTGGAAAAGGCGGAAGAGACGCTGAAGGTACTGCGCAGAAATGGCAAGCTGGGCCACGATCACCGCAATGGCTCTCGATAACCACAGCCGTTATTGGGAGGCTGGAAACTGACATGGTGTGTCAATCAGTGGATCGACGACAAGGACAGCGTCATGCTGAACCAGATTCATGGCCAACATCGCCGTGATCTTCTGACGCATGGATGGTCTTGTTTGGATACGGACAGAACTCAATGTTCCCCTTCCGCCATACCCGGTGGCATAATTGGCTGGAGCAACAAGAGAAACACCGCCCTGTTGTGGGCGGTGGTGTAAAAACAAGGTCGTTAATTGCCAGGAGGCTGTTGCTCACCCAGCGAAGTACGTTGTAAAAGAACCGGGTGATCCCTGTTGGTTCGGCCCAACCACTCGCACGCGGTTGGTGCTGATATCCAGGCCCAGCTTCTTTTTGGCGATGGACAGGAACCCCCTGATGGTATGATTTTGCCACCCGGTTGCCTCGGCGATCTGGGCGGCAGTTGCACCTTCAGGGCGTTTCAGCATTTCGATCACTTTGGACTGCTTGGTGTTTTCCCTGGTGCGGCGGGGTTTGATCTCTTCCAGTACTTGTTCGGCTGCTTGTTCGGCGGCGACGACATCCGCTTCAAACTCATTATCCGTTTTCGGGGAAATGTCTGCGGGCGATTCAAGGGAAGCATCGAAGACGATTTCTGCGGTGGCAAAGTCTTTTGCTTCGTCAACGCAATCATCGGTTGGGTCATTGGTTTCGCCTTCGGGGCCAGTGGTAAAACCATCTTCTACCCTCCGAGGAGGCTCCAGCCCAATGGCGCGGTACCCCTCCTCACTGATAAAATCGGAATCGGCTTGAATCAGACCTTTGGCTCGCATGGAATCGATTACGTTCTGGAGTGCACCACCCCTCAATATCATGCCTTCCGGCATCGGGTAAATTGCTCCATCAGTGCGAGTGGCGGCGGTTTCGAGGATGGCCTTTTGGGTGGTGGTCAATTCGTTCATGGTGTTTGCTCCCAATTGTTTGTTTGCGATGACCACATACAGCCATTGCTCCAAAAGGGTATCAAGCACAATGTCATGTTTTTTAGATGATTATTTGAATTATCCGATGTCTTGGGTCTGGGCGGCTTTGCACATAACGTTGTGCGTTGGCACTTGGCTGCATTTGTTGGTTTGCGGGCAGCGCATCGCTATTTCGGGGGCGGGGTCTGAAAGGGTCGAATGGACAAAAGAGCTGGCTCAATCCAATGCCCAGGGCACGGCATGGCTCAGAGTGATTGCCTGCGGCCCTACTGCGCAACAGTACACCAGCACCTCGACACCCGCCTGAACAACCTGACGTAACGTGGCAGCATACGCCGGGTCAATGGTGCTGGCGTGGTCGGAACAGAACGCAATCCTCCCGCTGCACGGCAAAGAGGAGTACACTGCGGAAGCCTTGCTGTTTCAGTGATGCCAACGCCTCCAGATGTCGCAGCCCGCGTTTTGTGACGGCATCCGGGAACATGGCCACATTACCCTGCCGCAACGTGACGCTCTTGACCTCCACGAAACAAGGGGGCAACCTGTCTTCTGAGAGTCGGAAATCCAATCGGCTCTTGTCGGCAACCTGCACCTCTGGTTTAAACTCCCTGTAGTCATTGAATTCTGGCAGTATCCGGCTCTTCAGGGCTTCGAGAACGATGGCGTTGGTGCGGCCAGTATGGAGACCCACCCAGGAGTCGTTCTCGCGCACCAACTCCCAGGTGTAGGCCAGTTTGCGTTGCGGGTTATCCGAATGCGATAGCATGGCCGCCGATCCGGGAGTGAGCAGTCCCAGCATGGAACCGGTATTCGCGCAATGGGCGGTGATGGTGTCGCCATTTTCTGTCTGGAAGTCAGCCAGGAAACGATTGTAGCGTCTCAGGAAAAGTGCTGGCACGAGGGGAACGAAAAAGTCCATGGAATCGTGTCCTGTTTAAGTGCACCGTGCTCATGTCTTGTCTGCCTGAATACGTTCATGCCAATAGTCGGGACGACGGTGCAAGTGAGCTACGGCCACAATCAGAATCTCCGACTGGTCGGCCAGATAAATGACTCCGTAGGGAAACCGTCGCAAGCGGCAGCGTCGGGTGTTGCGGCTGAGCTGCTGCCATCCCTCTGGATGGCGGCGCATCAGGTCCAGGGCGACCAGTACCTCGGCGAGGAATGCCTGTCCAAGTCCCTTGGCTTGCGCCTCATGGAATGCCACCGCTTCATCGAGTTCCTGTTGGGCAATTTCGAGAAAGTGGATCATCATGGCGTGCGGTACTTGGCCAACACTTCAGCCAGGGGGATGGCCTTCATCTCCCCACGCCGATAGGCTGCAAGGCGCTCTTCGGCCTCCTGGGACCAGAGTCGATCAATCTCTTGATTCGGCTCATCCAGACTGCTCAGAATGGCGTCCACAAGTTCCAGACGCGCCAAAGGGGGCAATTTTCGGGCTTGGGATTCGATGGAGGATGCAATGTGATCCATTCAGTGATCTCCTTGAACTTGATTTTGACAGATTGTTGGAACACCTGCTGAGGCTAAAATATCATATATTTCTCTCACTTTCTGTCTATTTCCTCTTTGATGGCAATAGGTAATGAATGCCCGATCCCTTGCCCTGGAGAATGCAACAAAAAATGCCAACAAACCTTCATCACGGTCCTTGTGCATTTTCCAAAATGCTGAATCGTCTAACCCGACAAAAAGGACGGTGTGGAATTCTAGACCCTTGCTCTTGTGAATAGTCATGAGGGGGACACTATTAACACCTAAAAATCGTTCAAAAACATTCGTCCAGCTTCCAGTATCACGACAGCTATCCAGCAGTAGTGTGCAACACGCATTACGAACATTTACATACCAATCGCCTTGGCAATATTGAGGTACGGCAGATATAAGGGCACTTTCTGGCGCAAAATCCAGAATAAGACGCACTAAAATAGTTATCTCTACAAGATTGGTAGGCAGTGTTTGCATCTGGCTATTGAGAGATACCTGGAATCTGCCCAATTCATCTTGCAGTCGATGAGTTTCCTTGTCGTCATCAGGATCAACAGATCGGAGCAGTAAAAGCAAATCATGGCAGTGCCGCCATTGAGGTCCACCTCTTTTAACGGCCCCAAGTTGCAGAAAACCCAGCACAAGTTCAACCAGTGGTTCAGCCAACAGGTCTTTCTCCACACTTTGCTGTTCCAGCAATGGCAACAAGCGGCTGATGTCATGGGTCAGAGGGAACAGGATTTCCAAGGCCGACAGCCACGCCTTGAGTCCCTTTTCCACCGCCTGTTGGGCATGGAAGCCGAAAATGGCGTCGGTAAACACCTCGTGATCCCGCATGCCCGTCATGGCGCGATGATCCGCACGCGCCAAACGCAGCAGCTCCCGGGCGTAATCAATGCCTTTCATAAAGCACTCTCCCCTCATGCAAGGCCCTGGCGATCAGGTGATTCTTGGCTGTGCGCCACTGTTCCACCTCGGTGTTGCTGAACAGGACGATATCCTTGGCCACAGGAATATCCGCCAGCAACCGCCATAACCGGGCCATGGCACGTCTTCGGCTGTTGTGGGGGCCGTAAGTCTCACGGGTGATGATCAGCAGGTCGATATCCGAATCGGGTTGCGCTTCGCCACGGGCGTGAGAGCCGAACAGAATGATCCGCTCCGGGTGGACGGACTCGGCAATGCGGGCACTCATGGCGGTCAGGTCGGAATCGGTGATGAGCATGGCATGACCCCTTCAGGCACGTTATTTCTTCTTGCTGTCATAGCGTTGTGTCAATGCTGAAGCTGCGGCACTCTTGCCCGCTTTGCTGGTGGACGGATTGCTGAGGGCTTTGCCCGCAGCAGAAGCGGCCTGTTTGCCCGTCACCTTGTCATTCCCTGCCTGGGACAATGCTGAACCCGCTGCCGATTTGGCTGCCGGGCTGGCATTTGGGTTGCGCAGTGTTTTGGAGGCGGCAGTTGCCGCCTTTGGGCTGGTGGTTTCGGATGATTTTCTGACAGTCATTGGGAAACTCCTCAAGGTTCGTGATACTCAATATGCCATAGTTGATTCACCATGACTGTCATTACAGCTCCCCCCGGAAGGCGCGTTGGGTGAGGGATGAGAACAAGGTTTCAGTCACCATTGAAACTTGATGCCTCCGGTCAGATGCAGTCCTTTCTCGCCAATACAAACTTGAAAATTGTCTCTGAAGGGCAATAGGAGGCGATGGAAAGGTAGTTTCCAACAATTTTTCTTTTGAAATGTTTAACATAGAACCGCTAGTTCCCGTGGCTCTTTTAGTTAAAGAACTACGAAATTCAGAGTGGGTCAGGAGAAATTTAATGAATTCGGGAGTCGCTTGACCGCTATCCAGGTTGATCCTCCACAATTTGTCAGGCAAAAAAACTTTTTCTTGGTCCATTCCGACTATGCAGGTGGCAGCCACAAGATCACGGGTATTGGCCCGGCTAAAAAGCAAATCTCCCTTTTGTGGAAAAATCAGCTTCTTCCCTGGAACTCCTCCAGTAACTACCTTGTTCTCGTCAGGTCTGAAATGCCCGGATGTTACTGAACTAATTTTTAGAACACCTATTTCACCATTGCTAGCACTTCTTGAATCGCCATTTGCACTCCAACCACTTTCAATGGAGTACACGCATTCTGCCATAGTCAATCTCTTCCACCCCTTCGGATTCGTCACCGGATCCCCAAACATCTCCAAAAACACCGCCTGCAAAAACTGGTCCGCCAGTGCCAAGGCTTGACGGCGCTTGCGGCGGATGGCGTCGGCCTTGTCCAGAATCGCCGCGATGCGCTTCTGCTCCGGGAGGGGTGGGAGGGGGATTTTTGTTTCTTTAATAATCTGTTGACTGATATTTGGTTGCGCCCCACCAACTGACTTTTTTAATAGTTCAGGAACTTTAGCCTGAAGAGCATGAAAAACATATTTCATGTCAGCTTTTTTTTTATCTGGAATAATATTACAAACAGCTTGGTTGGTTGCTGCATCAACCCCTAGAAGTCCCATCCTACCAACGGTTGCACCATACATTGCAACCAATATAGCCCCTGCTGGTATCAACTTAGCACTAGACTCTTTCAATGCTACTTCAGAAATATGCTCTTCTGATTCTGTAATGATATTCTCACGCAATTCACCTGATTTTATCCATGGAATCGTTCCAGAAAAATATTCATCTGTTTTCCGCGAAGGTGTTCCTCCGCTTCCAGTTTTACAGAACTCGGAAATTGAAACTATTGATGTCATTACACCATCCCCCTCAATTCTTCCAGATCCGCCATAATCTCCCTCTCCAGATCCATCATCCGGTCCAGAATCTCGGCGGGTGGGTCGTATCGCTCTTCCTTGTAAACCGTCTCCTTGTAACGGTTGATGGACAGGTCATACTTGCCATCGCCGCGAATCTGGGCAGCAGGCACGAAAAACGTCTTGGCGGTGCGGTCGGTAAGCTCTTTCGGATCGCGGGCCTTCCACTGTTTCAGCAGGTCCGGCAGGTCGTTGGCCGCCACCGGCTGGCGTTTGTCGTCCAAGCTGAAGCCGTCCGCCTGCACATCGTAGAAAAAAACCTGATCGGTTTTACCGCCCTTGGTGAAGATCAGGACCGCCGTGGAGACTCCGGCATAGGGGCGGAAACAGCCCGAAGGCAGGGAGACCACCCCTTCCAACTGGTTATCCTCCACCAGGATCCGGCGCAGGTCCACATGGGCGTTGGAGCTGCCGAACAGCACTCCGTCCGGCACGATGGTGGCGGAGCGACCGCCAAGCTTCAACATGCGCAGGATGAGAGTGACGAAAAGCAGTTCGGTCTTCTTGGTCTTCACCAGCCCCAGCAGGGAGGGGTGAATGTCCTCCTCGTCCAGGCTCCCCTTGAAAGGGGGATTGGCCAGGATCACGTCGAAGGCATTCGTCGCCAGTTTGGGAAAACGCTCCGGGAAGGTGGTACTCAGGGTGTCCTGATAGTGGATGTCCGGGGCGTCGATGCCATGCAGCAGCAGGTTCATGGCGGCGATGCGCAGCATGGTGGCGTCGAAGTCGAACCCCCGGAACATCGCTTGCTGAATATGCTTGCGGTACGGCTCCAGCAGGTCGCCGTGGTAGATTTTTTCTCCGGTTTCCGGGTCGGTCTCCACCATCTCCGGGGAGGTGTACTCCCGCATCAGATATTGCATGGTCTCCACCAGAAATCCGGCGGTGCCGCAGGCGGGATCCCCCACCACTTCCTTGTGTTTTGGATCAGGGGCCACCATCTCCACCATGGCGCGGATCACATGGCGCGGGGTGCGAAACTGGCCGTTGATACCGGCGGTGGTCAGCTTGCTGAGCAGGTATTCGTAAAGATCCCCCTTGGTGTCCCCGGCGGTGAGCGGCAGGGCGTCGATCATCTCCACCGCCTTTACCAGCAGGCTGGGCTTGGCGATCATGAGTTGAGCCTCTTTCATGTACTCGCCGAACTCGGCCCCATCCACCGCCACCTTTCTGAAGTGGGGAAACAGCCGATCCCGCACCAGAGGCAGCATCTCCTCCGCACCCAGGTGGCGGAAATGGGACCAGCGCAGATCCTGCTCCTGCTGGCCAAAGTTGCGACGGCTTTGGACGCCAGTGCGGGCATCGCGTTTTTCGTTGCGAGACTCGGCGATATCCAGCAGCCGGGCGAACATCAGAAACGAAATCTGCTCGATGACGGTGAGGGGATTGGTGATGCCACCGGTCCAGAATTCGGTCCATAGTTTGTCGATTTTGGCTTTCAACTCGCCCGTGATCATAAGGAGGCTCTCTCTTCAAAATGGGCTGGGGGCTTGAAGGCGTCCAGAATGACGATGAGATCATCCATTTGCGTCTCATCAAGGAATACGCCATCCGGGCCTTCGCTGTCCACGGTGGTAAACGGCGGCTCGTAAAGCCGGTCGATGGCGATGACACCGAACTTGCTGATGTGGTTTTTGAGCAGACCCAGAAAACGAATCTGCCGGGCGTTCAGTTTGGGGTGACGGCGGATAAAATCGGCGAAGTGTTGCTCCACCGCCTCCCCATCCATGCCGATGATGGAGCGCAGGATCTTCTCCAAACCTTGGGCGGTCTCGTGGTAGAACTCCTTGAGGATGTTCAGATCCACGTCAGGCCGTTCCAGGTGAATCAGGGCATTCAGGGCGTTCAGGTCTGCATCGGAGACCGGAACCCCTGCCCGGATTTTTTTCAAGGTGGGGTTGATCTCGAACAAGGGCGTCAGAACCTCCTCCACCCGTTTGCGGTAGGCAGCCAGATCCACGGCTGGCATGTTGGCCTTGCGCTGGGAATACTCGATGCCGCCATCGGTCACATCCACCACCCGGACATTTGCCCCAGGGAGGAGAACCACCGGGCGACGGTGCTGCATGATGCCCCGCAACTCCCAGCGCATGGTTTCCAGGTCGGCAACGGTCACGCCGGTCCAAAACGCCGAATCCTTGAAACGCTTGATGGCCTCTCCTTTCTCCCGCACCGGGTTCAAGTGCATCTGCAATTGTGCCACCTGATCCAATGCCTGATCGCGACAGTCCTCGAAGCGGCTGGATTTTTTCAACAGTTCGGTCTGCATCAGGGCCATGAGACGGTCAAACTGCCAGGCAGCGGCATGGTCGCGAATGTCGATCCACTGCATAAGCGGGGCCATGGTCTGACGCAGAACTCCCACGGTCTCCGGTGTGAACTGTTCCAGCACAGGGGCCTGTTGCACGGTGCGTTTCTCACGCCATTTTTCCCGCACGGCTATGGTCTCTTCTGGGAGAGTGGCCAAGTCCTTGCCAATCATCTCCACCGCCAGCTTGAAAGCCGCCGGTTCGGACTTGTTCAGAGCGGTTTCCGCCAGATCAATGCGTGCCTCGAACACCTGCTGCATAAGGGATTTGGCCAGGGTCGGATCGGCTTCCTGGAACTCTTCGGAGAAGAATTCAAAGTTTCCCCAGTGGTCGAAGATGCGGAATTTGGTCTTGCCAATGGCGGGACAAAGTCGGGTACCGCGTCCGATCATCTGCCAGAATTTTACCCTGGACTTGACCGGCTTGGCAAAGACCAGATTGACCACCTCTGGCACGTCGATGCCGGTATCCAGCATATCCACCGACACGGCGATGGTCAGGCCCGGATTGGAACCCACTCCCTTGAAGTCGTCGATCAACTGCTCGGCACGGGGATCGTAGTTGTCGATCACCTGACAGAAGCCGCCACCATACTGAGGATACATCTCATCGAAAAGCTGGGAAAGCAGCATCGCGTGGTTGTGGTTGCGAGCGAAGAGGATGGTCTTGCCTGGATGGGTTCCAGTGGACTCCCGCAGGCCATTTTCCATCAGATTGCGCAAGACATGCTTGTTGGTGTCCCGGTTGAATACCGCCTTGTCGATCTGCTGGGCCTCGTAGGCAAATGTTTTGGGATCCTCGCCGTCGTCTTCCAACTGCTGCCGTTGTGCCTCGGAGAGGTTTTCGTACTTGATCCCAAGGCGTAGAAACTCGGTGGTGTGAGTGAACAGCTCGAAAGGGACCAGATGACCTTCCTCCACCGCCCGGGAAAAATCGTAGTTGAAGGTGGGATCATCTTCCTCGCAGCCGAACAGCTTGTAAGTGTTGCGGTTGATCATCCCCACCGGTGTCGCGGTCAGCCCCACCTGAAGGGCATCGAAATAGACAAAAAGATCCCGGTAACGGTTGTAGATGCTGCGGTGGGACTCGTCGGCGATGATCAGGTCAAAGAATCCCACGTCGAAGGTCTCGAAGACCCGCATCATGGCAGGATAGGTGGCCAGATAGATCCGCTTGTCCCGATCCTGGGCGGTGTGGCGGCCCACCACCACCAAAGGCTCGTTGAGAAAATCGACGTAGGCGTTTTTAGCCTGTTTTCTTAGTTCCTTGCGGTCGCAAAGAAACAACACCCGTTTAACCCAACCGGCACGGATCAAAAGATCGGTCAACGAGATGGCCACACGGGTCTTGCCGGTACCGGTGGCCTGAACTACCAAAGCGCGGCGATGCTGAGCAGAAAATCGTTCGCAAACCCGCTTGATGGCCTCCAGTTGATAAAGGCGACCCGCGATCCCGGAGGGTTGGATTTCATCAAGGCGACGGCGATTGTTGCGTTGGAAAGTCACGAGATATTGCAGACTGTCTTTGGAGTAAAACCCGTACAACTTGCGCGGCGGGTAGCCCCCCGCGTCATCCCAGATCCAGATGTCAAAGCCGTTGGTGTAGAAAATCACCGGGCGCTGGCCGTGCATTTCCTCAAGACCATCGGCATAAAGCTGGGCCTGCTTGCGGCCTAGTTCCGCACTCTTGGAAGTTTTTTTTGCTTCCACCACGGCCAGGGGCTTGCCGTCGTCGTTCCACAGCACATAATCGGCGTAGCCCTTGCCGGTTTCGGTGGGCTGGTGTTCGACATCTTCTTCCTGGGTCACCTCATCTGTGTTGCCGCCTTGGGGTGCCACTTTCCAGCCTGCCGCAACCAGTTGGCTGTCGATCAATCGGCTGCGGGTGGTGGCTTCATCAAAGTTCAAGGCATTGGCGGCGTTGCGACCGGACTGAATCAGAACCTCCAGCTCACCAGCCTTGAGTTCGGCAGTTTGTGCCTTCTCCCGTGCGGCATCCAACTCCTCCAGGAGAGTCTGCATCTGCGCTTCCTGGGCGGCCAACTGTTCCAGAACCGCTTTCTTTTCCCGCTTGAGCTGGGAACGGGCCTCACCGGACAGCCCACCAGAGGGGGGATCTTGATAAGGCGACAGCTCCGAGGTTTTGCCTTGGCCACTGGTCACGAAGATCCAGCGTCCTACCTCATGAGACTCCTTGAGCAACCACAGGGCGGTGTTCGTGGATGCATTTTCGCCATGGGCCGATTTGTTACCGTGAATCCGAATGGCGTGGAGCTTATCCACCACCACCTTGGGCACCGCCTCGGTGAAGGCGTTTTCGTTCAGCAGGTCATTCAGATTGGACTGATATGGCTTGGAAAATCCGTCCCGGTCGTAGATCCACAGCACAAGCTGTTCCGCGAACGCACGCAGTTTCACCAGGGCGCTGCCGGGATCGGGGTGGGCATAGCTTTCGGCAAAGCCACCCAGTTCCGCCAGTTGCGGCCAGGAGGGACGCAGAAATTCGAAGTTCTGTGATTTCATGATCAAGTGTTCCATACCATAGGTAAGAGCAACCATGATGCCATCATACTTTCACCCCGTATCTTTTCATCCAATTGGTCAAAGTTTGGTAGCTGGCTAAACCCAATAATTCAGCGGCCCGGGTCTTGTTGCCCGCAGTCTTCTCAATTGCCAGCCCCAGGTAATGCCTGGAGATACGATCAATAATATCTGGAAGATCAATTCCTTGCGAAACATCAAATCCGAGAATGTTCTCATCTCCTAATGATCCTCTGGGCGCGGGAAACAGGGAATCCCGGACGTCCTCCACTCGGATTGTCGGCCCAGTGGACCAAACCACGGCCCGGCGCAGGGTATTCTGCAACTCCCGAACATTGCCGAGCCAACGGTGTCTCAACAGAAGATCTCTTGCGCCTACGGAAAGTTTCTTATGCTCGAATCCGGGTTCCGTTCCGCTTTCCCGATTAATTTGCTCAAGCAGGTGATCCACCAGGGGGGCAATATCTCCGCTGCGGTCCCGCAAGGGGGGCAGAAGGAGCACGATCACCGCCAATCTATAGAAGAGGTCTTCACGGAACCTCCCCAGGAAGACCTCCTGTGTTAGAGTCCGGTTCGTGGCAGCGATAATCCGCACATCCACCTTGATGGGAGTGGTCGCTCCCACCCGGACTATTTCCCCTTCCTGGAGTGCTCGCAGAAACTTGACTTGTGCCGCAAGGGGCAACTCTCCCACCTCATCCAGGAAGAGGGTGCCTCCCTGCGCTGCTTCGAAATAGCCAGTACGGGCTGACAGTGCACCGGTGAATGCTCCCTTTTCGTGGCCGAATAGCTCAGACTCCACCAACTCTGGGGAAATCGCCCCGCAGTTAACTGCAACAAAAGCCTTTTCCCGCCGAATGCTGGCCCGATGAATGGCACGAGCAAGCAACTCCTTGCCGGTACCGGATTCTCCCTCGATCAACACTGGAATCGAGCGGGGGGCCACGCGCCTGGCACGGGCTACCACTCGCTTCATTTCTGGGCTGCGATGAATGATATTGGCAAACTCAGGTGCTTCGGGGGGCAATCCAGCCGTAAGCCGCTCCAGTTCTTCATCCGGCTTCCGCAGGAGGTCTGGAATGAAATCGGCTGAAATATCGAACGGCACGGAGGCTGTATGAACGCCATGCTCCCTGGACGACTCAATCAGTTCTGCAGGGAACCGGGTCTTGGCCAGAATGATCCACACCGCTGCCATGGCTGGGGTTCCAGGGCTGAGATGAAAAGCTAAATCTTCGATCCCTCCGCGTTCCTTGACGACCTCAGCGACGACGTGGCTGGCGTGTTTGTAGATTTCACCGAAATGAACAGGACTGGTCAGGGTAACAAAATGGGGCAAAGTCTCAATCGGATGCAGATTCTGGAGCCATGCCATGTAGGGTTCGACTTCCGCAGGAGGGTAGTCGCAGAGAAGTACCAGTCGGGCGTAGCCCCTCGAACCAATCGCCTGGGCAATGGGCCCCCGTCCGACGCAATCCGACTGGGTTCGCGCCTGCAGGTCGGTTCTACCCAACCAACTAATCAGCGTCTTCACCATGCGATGAGCCATAAAAAAGTGACTGAAACAAGAAATAATTTTGTAGCCTTTGCTCTCTTAAGTCAACAGAGGGCAAGGTCCAACTGGCGCAACCATCGAATTTTGCGGTATAATCGCTATCCTGTCTGCTTTGCCATTTGACCGATACGTTGCGGAGGTGGATCGGGTCTGATGACCACGACTTGCTGGCCCGGATGTTCGGACGTTTACCTGTCCATCCTCAAAACCTTATCCGCGAGTTTGTGACGGAGAATGACCGGGCAAAATGAGTTGCTGTTCTCCCATATGATGGCGTAAACATTCACCAGATGTTGTGCGGATGCAATAATTGCACTGGCAATGATAGTCGTGCATCCAATAGTTTGGATGACCACCGACCTTGACAGACAAACTTGATAAATACAATGTTGATGTTGGTGTTCCTTCGACCCATGGCCGAAAATGGTCTCCTTTGTACGCAGAACACCATCCCAGGTGCGGGGAGACGATGTGTCGGGAGCGCTATCTAAAAAAAGACCGTGGATTTCGCCAAAACATGAACCGAGCATAATTGATGAGGTGGTTCGAGAGGTCAAAGTTGAAATTACGAAAGAGCATGGCGGATAGGGTCGTTTATTCAACCGAGCAGGGCAGGATGTGTTCCGATTGCCGTCAACCTGTTGTTGGGTGTGCGTGCAGTCGAGATGCATCGGTTGTCGGGTCTGATGGTGTCGTGCGCGTTTCCAGAGAAACGAAGGGCCGCAAGGGAAAAGGCGTGACGTTGGTGCGAGGAATTCCGCTGGATTCCGTAGAACTTGCGCAACTTGGCAAATCACTCAGAACGGTATGTGGGACCGGAGGCACTGTGAAAGATGGCGTGATTGAACTCCAAGGGGATCACATCGCGCGGGTCACCGAACAGTTGAACACCAGGGGTTGGGTTATCAAGCGAGTTGGTAGCTAGAGGAGATGCCGTGATGTCCGCCAGTGTACGATTCATCTTTTTCGGTAGCATCAGTGCCTGTCTGGCTGTGGTTCTGGGGGCTTTTGGCAAACACGCCTTGATGCCCATACTGTCCCAGGCTGCCATGGAGACTTGGCGTACCGGTGCTTATTACCATCTGGTGCATGGCATTGGATTAGTGTTGGTGGGACTGGTGGCCGAACGAACTCCCCATCCGCAACGTGCGATACGGGCGGGATGGTTGTTGCTGGCAGGCACAGCGATCTTTTCCGGCTCCCTGTACGCCATTGCTCTCACCGGTATGCGGATACTGGGTGCCGTAACTCCTGTTGGTGGATTTTGTTTCCTGACTGGATGGCTCCTACTGGCCTGGTCAGTCAAACCCCTTCGGGCATAAGATCCGCGTGCCGTTGCCCTTCATCTGCAAAGAGATAACATTTTGTGCAAGACGGTGTTGAATGCCCCAGCAGCACGCCAACAAAGATACGGTTGCATGGACTTTTCCTGGTATCCGGTTGAATGATCTCCAGTCCTTTTTCCCATCCATCCCAAACGTTGGCAAGGAATAGCCAGATGATGCGGTCGAAAGAGGTGAATTGTGGACGGCGGCCAGTACGTTGTAAAACCATGATCTTATGGCGGAGGGCAAGGCTCATTAACACCACCCCAAAGCGTTCTTTGATGGTGGATCTTAATCGCATGAACCAGGAGTTTTCTGTGTTCAGCATAGTGGAAAGGCTATCATGCTTTGACAGAAAATGTTAGCGTTTTCACCTTGGACGAAGTTTTGACGAGGGACAATGATGTTCTTCGATCACATAGGTAAAAAAAATGGCAACCATTAAGCAAATTCAAGATTCTTTTATGTTGCTTTTTGAGCAAATCAGGGAACAAGAATTTTACAAGACTCACCATTTATATTCAAAAAAGGAGAGAGACCTTCTGCTGCACATAAGATTCTATCTCCTAGGGTGATTTGGATCGGTTCTGCCTGAAACAAAAACCAGGTTGGGCAGTCGGTATGGATTATTCGATTTTCTTATTGACAATATCGCAATTGAAGTTGCTGTCAGAACCCCAGAGTGTCCACCAAGTCGTCTACTCTCAAAGGAAAACGCTTCTGAGATAAAAAAACTTATCCAACAT
>JADGCN010000080.1 GCA_015228975.1 Magnetococcales bacterium | reverse complement strand
AACACCGGCATAATTGCTATGAGTGATCTGCGCACTGGTATGAATCATTTTTTCCGATTCCGTGCCATTATCGCAAATGGGGAGATGACATTCCATCCTGGAGACCCTTCGGTAAGGCATTGAACTCTTATAAATCTGGGGATAAATCAAAAATTTTGGGGCATATTACCATTTTATGTTAATATAACGCCAGGAAATCCTTGAAGTACGCCTTCAGGATCTCTTTCCATGGCGAGTCGTACTCGGTCGGTTGGTTTGATTGTCGCGATCGGTCATGTAAACACCCTCGAATGCTCTGCCTTTGGATTGGAGTGCAAAGCCTTCAAAAAACGATTATAGGGTGAATCCTGTCAATCATGATCAGTCCAAAGGAACACCACGCACTTGGCGAGGTTAGCGTGAAGCCTTGGTCATCGTCAAGCTGACAGCGGTGGGTGATACGTTGGCATCGTGAAGGATTTCGGTTGTTTTGGAAATGGAAGTCCCGCCGTAAACTCCCCGGTCGCCCTACGGTTACGAGGGAAATCAAGGATCTGATTCGCAAAATGAGCCATGAGAACTCACTCTGGAGAATCATGCCGAATGTTTGGTTGCCATGGACTTCTTCACTGTGCCAACACTCGATGTTCAAGGTGTTCCACGTCCTGAATTTGCTTGACCATAAACGTCGCCGACATCATCTACTTCAACATGACCACCAACCCACCCTCAATTTTGTCCCTGATTTTCGTGAAAATCCTCCTCAGTGTCCAGAAAAATTTAATGGTCATCGCCCAAAGGACAGTTGAAATGGAGCGAGCCAGTTCTCGACTCTACCGGATTTCCGAACACCAGAGTCCGCGATCCGTGATAAGAAAATGAGCGTGTTACAGAATCTTCACGGTTTGCTTTTGACTTTTCCTTTGACTTTTTGCCCGAAGGGTATCATGTTCTGTATGGATGACATTTTGTCGAAGAATGGTCTGTGCCGGGGGGCAGAGATCTCACGGGTAACTGGTAAATATCATAATTTACAATGGCTCGGTTACTGTCGCTCCTATGGCTTTTAAGTATGAAGTAAAGGGATGGCAAGAAATGGATATTGAGCCGACCTTGGCCAACGGCCACGGATCGCGTGGTTGTGTGAGAGTTCTTATTATTGACGATAGCCCAATCAGCATATTGCCGCTTGCCGACTTCTTGAGTAAAAGTTATAATGTATTTCTGATGACCAGCGGGATTGATGCGCTGGAGTTCCTAAAATCAACTAAAGTTGATATTATAATACTCGATGTTGTTATGCCGGACATGGATGGTTATGAAACCTGTGTGAAAATGAAGGAGAATCAGGATCTAGACCATATTCCGATCATTTTTATTACGGTCAGGGCTTCTCCAGATGATGTGGTCAGGGGTCTTCAATGTGGTGCCAATTATTATCTTGAAAAGCCCTATAATAAAGACATTGTGCTGGCGGTGATCAAGTCGGCGATCAATAGAAGTCTGCTGCGCAAACGGTTGCTTAAAAATGTGAAAGATACCGTTGGAACGTTTGGACTGATCAACGAGGGGTGTTTCAGTTTTCGCACGTTGGACGAGGCCCACCATTTGGCCGTACTCCTTGCCAGTGCCTGTCCCGATCCAGGGAACCAGGCGTTGGGATTGAAAGAATTGTTTGTCAACGCGGTTGAACATGGCAATCTGGGCATCACTTATGGAGAAAAAACGGCATTGTTGCGGCGGAATTTATGGAGAATCGAGGTAAAGAAACGGTTGGATCTCCCCGAAAACAAAAATAAATTATCCTCGGTTCGCCTGGAGCGCAAAGAGGACGAAATTGTGTTTATCATCACCGACCAGGGATCAGGATTCGACTGGCGTCCTTTTGAATATTTGGATGCGCAGCGGGCGTTCCATACCCATGGACGAGGGATCGCTATGGCGAAAGCCTTGTATTTCGACGAAATCGTCTACCGTGGTTGTGGTAACGAGGTGATGGCGATCGTTCATCTGGACAAGAGGGGGTGATCGTCCCCTCAGGGAGTTTTGGGGCTGTGAAACCAAAGTCAGAACCCTGGGGGGGGTAATTATCCAGACCTATTTTTATCATAGAATAACAGAAATTATTAGTATTTACTATTTACTTTTATTGGTGTATTCTTAAATTATGTGCGGGTGTTGATGTGATATAAATAATTAAAAGGCTGATCAATTAAGATTGCCGAACGTTCCATTCCTTCCGATCCTGATCTGTGCCACCGGGAAGCTAGCACTCGGTTATTGGATTTTCAATATATCATCCATACTTTGTTTCAATATGCCTTTGAACTGGGTACTCCCGGAAACGCCAGTGGAACCAGGAAGGTTGAGGATTCAGGTGTTGATGATGACGAGACCGATGAAGAGGATCTACTGCAAGGATGCCAAGAGCAAAAACGCCAAGGAGTACACGGCGAACACAGAAAATGATGGTGATTTCGGCAAGAATGGACATTCTTCTTCAATTCAAGACTGCCGAAGGTTTGCCTACCGCGCGGAAAAGACAGGATAGTGGCAACAAAAAACGCAATCCGGGCAAACAGCCGGGAGCAGCGGGACATGGCCGTAAAGTAGAACTGCCTTTGGCTGGCTCTGACGAAATTCATAGGGCCAGTCGTTGTGCTGGTTGCTCTGCGGAATTGGGGGAGGATTCTCCGTTTACCGCACGCCTGACGGGGACCGTCGGGAATAGGGCCAGCGCATGTCAAGCGTGTTTACGGGGGATGTTGAATGTGCCTGCGGTCACACAACGCGGACCATGCCTGGACGTTGTGAACCGGAACCGGGATGGAGTGTGGAGGTTACCTTGGAGTTGAAGATCAAAAGGGTCTTGATGGGAAAAAGACGGTAACGATATGATTTAAAGTGGTGTGACACACAGCCATTCTGGGGCATTTTCCAGGTTCCAGAATAACTAATATTTTATATATCAGAAACAAATCGTTCATCCCATGCAATTGAGCAATAAAATGCAATTTTATTGCATGTGTTTCTTAGCATCAATCTTTAAAAAACATATATAATATACTGTTATCATTTAGTAATTAATAACATCAAAAAGATGGACCAAATTGTGCTGTCTGTTCATTGGTCAATGCGTCTAACTTCGGTCGCCTCTGGCCCGATTCGCAACACATGGATTCATTTCTCCAATCTTTCTAACTGGGAAGAATGGTCTTGAGTACACGTATTTTTATTGTCGATGATTCACGAACGGTACGTTTGCGTGTACGGCAGATTCTGGAAGGGGCCAAACATGCCGACTACGAGGTTATTGAGGCCGCCGATGGGGCTGATGCCCTTAAATTATTAGAAAAAACCAATCCTGAAAATTTGCCATACCTGATCTTGTTGGATCGCAACATGCCCAACGTCAGTGGTGATGCCTGCATTTGCATCCTTAAATCAGACCCGGTTTGGAAAACCATTCCGGTCATTTTTCTAACCGCCCAGGCGGACAAGTCCGAAATGGTCAAAGGGCTGTCCCTGCTGGGAAGCAATGATTACCTCCCCAAGCCTTTTGATACCGGAGAATTATTGGCACGGGTGAAAACTCAGATTGGCCTTAAAAAAGCTGAAGACGATAATCGTCGCTTGACTCAAAACCTTGAGAAAGCATTGCAGGCCCAGCGTAAAGCTTATGCCGAATTGAAGGAGACCAAAATCCAGCTTGCCGAGACTCATGCCGTTGCGGTAATGACGAAGGTATTTGAAAAATTTGTCCCCAAACAATTTTTGGCGCGCATTGCCCCCAACGGTTTGGAACACATTGTATCCGGTACTGTATCTTCTCGTCCCATCGCCATTTTGTTCAGTGACCTGCGATCATTTACGACTTTTTCTGAAAAAATGACTCCGGGGGAAATTTTTTCTTTCCTCAACGAATATCTTGCGCAAATGCTGGATCCCATTGAGTTAAACGACGGTTTTGTCGATAAATTTATCGGTGATGCCATCATGGCGTTGTTTGACCAGGATGGATTCGCACAGGCCGAAGCTGCGGTCAAAGCGGCGATTGGTATGCAAAAACAGCTTGTGGCCTGGAATGCGACACGAACAGGTCTACCGCATATGGATGTGGCATCGGGTGTCGGTATCCACATCGGTGAGGTTATGCTGGGCACCTTGGGGAGTAGCACCCGGATCAACTCGACGGTGATCGGCGATGCGGTGAACTTGGCATCACGTCTGGAAGGATTAACCAAGTATTATGGCGTTCGTATCATTGTCTCGGGCGAGTTTTTGGCGTGCTTGGACAAAGACAGCTACGGGTTTAGGGAGCTGGATTTGGTGTCGGTTAAAGGTCGAGTTGCCCCGGTGACCGTCTACGAGATTTATCAAGATTTGGAGGGGAATGCCTGGGATAGCCATCGAAACATGGCGGAAGTTTTTGGAAAAGCCCTGGCTCTCTATCGTAAACGCCTGTGGAATGAAGCCCGAGAGCAGTTCCAGGCATGCATCAAACTTGCGGGCAGCGATACCGCTTCCTCTTTGTTCATTGATCGCTGCAACCACTATGGCGATACCCCACCCTCGGATGGTTGGGACGGGTCGCACGTTATGGAGAGCAAATGATGCCAACGGGTCAGGCCGATATCGGCAAAATGCAGGCCGTGTTTCTTGAAGAGATGGGCGAGCTGCTTCAAGATGCAGAAAAAGCCCTGCTTTGCCTGGCGGATTCCCTCGACGATTACGCTTTGGTGGGTCAGTTGTTCCGCAACTTTCACACCATCAAGGGTGGTGCTGGCATGGTTGGGATGGAACCTCTGGCTCATTATACCCACGTTGTCGAAAACATGCTGGACAATGTTCGTAGAAAAACGCTGCCTCTTACGCCGGATCTTGTGACATTATTGCTGGAGGCACTCGATTGTTTAAAAAATTTCGTCTCCTCAGCTCAGGGGATTGAGCCATTAGATGTTGCTAGGTTGGAAAAAAGCCACAACAGTATTGTTGCAACAACAGAAAGAAAAATCACCAAAGTTAATCTTTCAACGCCAACTTTGGCACCGAGTCCCGCCTCCGTCCAGCGTGACCAAAGCACCTACATTATCCAGGTCCACGCCCGGCCAGATTTTTTTCCTCCGTTGTCTGAACTTGCAACCGTGATCGAAGCCTTGGGGCAGTTGGGCAATGTCCTGGTCATCTCCCACGAACACAGTCTGCCGCCCCTTGACCAGCTCCAGTCCGGCGAATTCTATCTGTGGCGTAGTGTCCATTTGGTCACTTCAGCCAACACCGACCATATTTTGGCCGCAATGGTCCATTGGCCGACGGAACATCGGGTGGAAATTCTGCCCCTCGACATGCTGCCGGAGATGCCGGAAAACCAGGCGCAGATTGATGCCGCAGTAGACGGTTTGCCCCGGGTGGCATCTGCGACTACTTTGGAAAAGAGATCCCTTGACGGGGGATTCGCGCCATCTCAACCCATTGTCGCAGCTTCGGTGTCGCCGCCAGCATCACCCGGAAATTCCGGCATTGTCACGGCTGACCCAGACCACCAGAAATCGCCCCAGACGGTGACGCCTGCTCCGATGCAGCAACTCCAGCAGATACCCAAAAATCCCGGTTCCGATACGGCCGACATTCAATCGGTCCTGAAGCTGGGTTCCATTCGCGTCGATACCAGCAAACTCGACAAATTGGTCAACCTGGTGGGAGAGTTGATCACTGTTTCGGCCCGTCTTGACAGTTTTCAATCCTTCATGGAGACCCGGAACCCTGAGTTGGCGGAAGATCTTTTGGAAATTCTTGACGACAGTTCCAGGATTGTGGACGAACTTCAGGATCAGGCACTCACCATCCGCATGGTTCCTGTTGGCAGTGCCTTTGATCCGACCAAACGCCTGGTTCATGATTATTGCAAAAATACCGGAAAAAAGGCGCATCTGACCATTGTTGGTTATGACACCGAAGTAGACAAAAAGGTAGCGGAGCAACTCAGCGGTCCTTTGCAGCATTTAATCCGCAATGCCCTGGATCATGGTATCGAGCCGTCGGCTGAACGGGAAATGGCGGGCAAAAAAGCGGAGGGCCAGATCCGACTGATGGCCAGCCATCAGTATGGCCTCATTGTCATCGAGGTGAGAGATGATGGTCGGGGTATTGACGTGCAACGGGTGATTTGTTCGGCACGGGAAAAGGGAATTATTGACGATAACCGGGAGCTGACAGAAAGAGAGGGGATGGAGTTGATTTTTGCCCCGGCGGTTTCCACGGCGACGGAAGTGACCGAAATTTCCGGTCGTGGTGTTGGCATGGATGTCGTTAAACGCGACATTGAAGCGTTGCGGGGGACCATCGAAATTGGATCCGCCCTGGGCAAGGGGACAACGATCACCCTGCGAATTCCTACGACTCTTTCCATTGTCGATGGTCTGCTGGTTTGTGTGGGTGACAACCGCTACATCATCCCCTTGTCCATGGTCGAGGAATGCGTGGAATTGGCAAGTGACCTGGGAATGGATAATGGCAGCAGTTTTCTCGACATGCGGGGAGATTTGGTTCCCTTTTTACGGTTGCGGGATTTGTTCAAGGTGCCTGGGGAGATGCCACTATTTGAAAAGATTGTGATTGTATCCTCAGGCATCCGTCGTATTGGGATGGTTGTGGATCGTCTGTTGGGTAACCATCAGACGGTGATCAAATCGTTGAGTCCGCTGCACCGTGGTGTGCAATGTTTCATGGGGGCAACGATCATGGGTGATGGCAATGTGGTGCTGATTTTGGATGTGTTGCACCTGATCGATCTGGGGCAGAAGATGGAAGAAAAACGCCGGGCCAAGAAAAGGCGGGGAAACCTATGACCAACACCTCAAATACGGCAGAAATTCTTACCATTGTCATGAGTAATGAAACATTTGCTGTTCCCGCCAGCATGGTTTTAGAAATTCTTGATCCTGGACCTACCACCCCCGTCCCAACGGCAACGGCTTTTATCAACAAATTGATCAATTTTCGAGGACGGGTGGTGCCACTGGCTGATTTGCGTCTGCGTTGTGGTTTGCCAATTGGCGAACCCTCTGGAGATGCCCGTGTGGTCGTATTGGAAATCAGGTTTGAGGGCGAACCAACACTGGTCGCCATTCTGGCTGACAAAGTTTACGAAGTCGGCACCCTGGAGGGGGTGATTGCCGACAAGGTTCCCCGTATTGGCACACGCTGGCACCCTGAATTTATCAAAGCCATAGGTAGGCATAAAGACAAATTTGTGATGATTTTGGATATTGATCGTATTTTTGCTTCTTCCGATTCCGTCACATAACCCAAGTTCATGCGAATGCCGGAGGATTTTGTGCGTATATCAATCAAAAGCAAGCTGATAATGACTTTTTCTATCGTTATGGTAGTCATGGGTGCCATTACTACCTACTCCTATCGTAGCATGACTGAAATGAACCGATCACTCCAGGATCTCAACAATGTTGATGCCCAGAAGGTTAAAACTGCGATTACCATGGAACGAACCGTGCAACGTATTCAGCGCGAAGAGAAAAATTTCCTTCTGTCTACCTCCATGGCTGACATCGATCTGTTCGATAAATCCGTGCTTGCGCAACGCGATGAATATTTACAGCTCGCGGCACAGTTGCGCAAATTGTCCGACGACTCTCTCGCAAAGGATTTGCTGAATATCGAAGGAATGTTCAGGGCGTTTGTTGAATCCCAGGACAAGGTTCTCGAACAAGGACGTATACAATCCAACACCATGGCAACAAACATTATCAACGAAGCCAAGGGTGTCGGAGATGCTGCCGTCAGTGCGCTCAATCCGTTGCTGGAACCGGCGGCCAAAGGAGATGCCCCACTGCTCCAGGTACGCATTGCCGAACGGATACGGGCCCTTCTTTTATCTTGGGTAAACGGGAGGATTGCCCTGCGTGACAGCGTCCTTGCCAGCGACGATGCCGCTATTGGGACAAATTTGCAGCTTGTTGTCGATAACATTGAACAGGTCAAGCAGACGGCCAGGGAAATTCGGGAACTCGGAACCACGGACAATGACAAGCACTCGGTTGATTTGTTCCTGGAAAAATTTGGCGTCTGGGAAAAAATGACGGAACGGGTTTTTGACTTGGCACGAAAAAATTCTGAAGCCAAGGCATTTGCGATGTCACGCGGTGCGGTTTGGGAAAACGCCTCCCGTTTGAACATTGCCCTCTCAGAACTGGTCAAGCAACTTGACAAAGACCTGCTGGAAAGGAAACAACGCTCCGATGACACCCTTGAATCCATGAAATTTGTCCAGGTTGTCGCTTTCGTCAGCATCTTTTTTTTGGCTTTGGTTGTGATATTTTTGATCGCTTCCCACTTAAGCCGCAGCATTGGCAATTCGGTTAAACTGGCCAATGCGGTTGCCGAGGGAGATCTATCCATGGAGATCATTGCGACCAGCAATGATGAAGTCGCCGATTTGATTGGTGCGTTGAACCAGATGAGCATCACCCTGAGAGCCACATCCCAGGTCGCCGATGAAATTGCCAATGGTCGCCTTTTTATCGAGTTTCACCGTAAATCCGACAAAGATGTTTTGGGAATTGCCCTGGAAACCATGCTGGATCGTTTGCGCTACGTGGTAGAAGACGCCAACAGGGCCGCAACGGCAGTTTCCGTAGGAAGCCAGCAGCTTTCTGCAAATGCCCAACAATTGAGTCAAGGTGCCACCAAACAAGCAGCCGCCGCCGAAGAGGCCTCTTCGGCCATGGAACAGATTGCCGCCAACATCAAACAGACCGCCGAAAATGCCGAACAGACGGAACGCATTGCCAAGCAATCGGCCAAACATGCCGAGGAGAGTGGTTTGGCGGTCAGCAAAACGGTTCAGGCCATGCAGACTATCGCCGCCAAAATTTCCATTATCCAAGAAATTGCCAGACAGACTGACCTTTTGGCATTGAATGCCGCCGTTGAAGCAGCCCGGGCGGGGGAGCATGGCAAAGGTTTTGCGGTGGTCGCCTCAGAGGTACGCAAGCTGTCCGAACGCAGTCAAAGGGCAGCCACAGAAATATCGGCGGTATCCACCGAAACAGTCCAGGTGGCCAACCATGCCGGTGAAATGTTGGAACGGCTTGTTCCCGACATTATCAAAACTTCGGATCTGGTCGGGGAAATCAGCGTTGCCTGTCGGGAGCAGGATATTGGTGCCAGCCAGGTCAACACGGCCATTCGGGAACTGGACCAGGTCATTCAACAGAATGCCGCTGGCTCCGAGGAAATGTCAGCCACTTCGGAAGAACTATCGACCCAGGCCAATCAGCTTCAGGAAATGATCGGCTTTTTTGATCTGGGTGATAGTCATGGGGGTAACCGGGGGTATCACCAGCCCCCCCAGTTGGGTTTTTCGCGTGGTGATCACCAGAGGCCCGATTCCAGAACGGGGCAACATGCCCCTCACCAACGTTTGTCCGGCAAGGCCCAGCTTGGCAGCCCGAGTGCCTCCAGGCAGCCCTTGCCTGGAGGTGGCAATGCCACCCCTCGCCAAACCATGGCGGGCCATCCCAATGCCACCCAAGGGGGATTGGGCAGCCAGGGTGATACGCGAACGAGGAAAAAAACCAAAGGATTCAATGTGGATATGAACGGACCGGAGCATGATGAAGAACGTTTTGAGAATTATTGAACATGTTGGAGGCTTAAGCTTCCAAGGTTTTGATTTTTCGCCCGACGGGCGTCTTATTTACAGCTATTAAGGTAAGACCATGACCGCCGATCCGGTTACCCCCCCTTCAAGTTATGTTACGTTGGGTGTCGGGGAAGATCGGTTTGCCGTAGGAGTGCAAACCGTTCGTGAAATTCTCGACAACAGCCGACCGATGGCACACCTTCCCAATGCTCCTGCATTCCTCCAGGGCGTCATTGATGTACGTGGTTGTATGGTCCCCGTTGTGGATCTGCGTCTGAAATTGGGGCTGCCTGCTTCAACCCCTACCGATGATACCCGCATTCTTGTTCTGGATTTTACCCTTGTTGGTCGCGTATTGGTGATTGGATTGTTGGTTGATCGGGTTTTTGAAGTGGCAGAGATGCAAACGGATAACCTGAATGTGGTCCCGGATATCGGTATCCACTGGAAGTCAGAATTTATCCAGGCGATTGGCCGCCTTGATGGCAGGTTTATCGTCATCCTGGATTTAGAACACCTGTTCAACAGCACTGAAATCGCCTCACTACAGTTGCAATGACCATGTTGCAGGAGCAAACAGGCCGTACCTCGAAGGACAAAAGGGCTTTTGAGCGGTTGATGATGTTTGTCAAGGATCGCACCGGGATCACGGTAGCACCAACAAAATGGCCATATCTTGAAGGACGTATCGATCGCTTGGTGTCGCAATTGGGTTTTACCACCTTGAGTCAATATTGTTATTGGCTGTTGGATGGTAACGGGATGAAGGATGAGGAAAACGCGCTGTTTGACCTCGTTACCGTCAACAAAACCGATTTTTTTCGTGAGATGCACCATTTTGAATTTTTATCCGGCCAAGCTTTGCCAACCATGCAAGCTCGGGGTATTGGCATGAAAAGTCCTCTGGTAATCTGGAGTGCCGGGTGTTCCAACGGTGCCGAGCCGTATTCCCTGGCCATGGTCTGTCAGGATTTTGCCGATACCGTTCCGGGATTTAAATTTCAAATTTTGGCCAGCGATATTTGCACCGAAGTGTTACGAACGGCTGTAAATGCCATTTATCCCCATGCCGACATCAACCCTGTACCCCTTCCCATGCGCCAACGTCATCTGCGACGGGATCCAAACCGGAACGAGGTTTGCGTTGTTGTGAAGTTACGTCAAAAGGTCCGCTTTGTTCACCATAATTTAATGGAACTTCCCTACCCGCCGCCACAGCCGGTTGACATTATTTTTTGTCGAAATCTATTGATATATTTTGAAAAAGCGACTCAATTGAAGGTGTTGGCGCAATTGTGTCAACATTTAAATCGTGGTGGATTTCTTATCCTTGGCCATTCGGAAACCATGACCGGCACAGACCTGCCGCTCAATTCCGTTGGCCCCACCACCTTTCAGCGGCAGGATTTGCCATGAAGATAATCAGGGTACTTATCGTTACGGGTGCAGTGGGAATGCGCAATACCCTTGGTGAGATTGTTGCCTCCGGGGAAAACTTGTCGGTTATGGGAACGGTAACCGATCCTTATGTGGCGGCCAAGTTTATCGCGGAAGAAATTCCAGATGTCATCCTCCTGGATTTGGAAACGCCCAACATGGATGGGCTGACTTTTTTAAAAAAGATCATGACCCAATGTCCGTTGCCGATCATTGTGTTTTCGATCCATGCCGCAGAAGGCTCCTTGGACTTCGAGGCGGCGTTGCAGGCGGGGGCTTGGGATTTTTTAATTTTGCCGAGGACTCGGACGCACCTGCTAAAACTTTCTGCCACGATCCTGGAGACGGTCGAAACGGCAGGCAAAATGGGGCGGCACAGCCAGGGTGAATTGTTATCCCATACGGTCCAACCCAAATTATCTGCCGATGTCATCCTTCCCCCTCGTCCCCGGTGGGCGACGGTTGGGCAGACCGAGCGTATCATCTGCATGGGTGTTTCTACCGGTGGCACGGACTCATTGCAGGTCGTGTTGCAAGAATTGAAACCTGACTGTGCCGGGATTGTCATTGTGCAGCATATGCCGAAAGAGTTTACCCACACCTTTTCCGAGCGACTCCATGCTTTGTGTGAAATCGCGGTCAAGGAGGCAGAGCATGGAGATTTGGTATTGCCAGGCACGGCCCTTGTCGCCCCCGGCAGTCACCATGTACTCCTGGTTCGGCGGAAAGACCATTATGCGGTGGAGCTGAACGATGGTCCTCTGGTAACACGCCATCGGCCATCGGTAGATGTTTTGTTTCGTTCCGCAGCGCGGGTGGCTGGAAGCAATGCCTTGGGCATCATCATGACCGGTATGGGTGATGACGGTGCCAGAGGGTTGTTGGAAATGCGCCAAGCGGGGGCCAGAACCATTGCCGAGGATGAATCGACGTGTGTGGTGTTTGGCATGCCCCAGGAGGCGATTCGTCTTGGTGGTGCGGAAATGGTGGTACCTCTGGACAAAATCGCGGATAGAATCACCGCACTGTCAGGAGGCCCACCGACGCCGAATGGTTCACGTATCGGAAAAGCAAGTGCGGCTAGGTAAGGTCGCGTAACCCAGTCAGGGAGTTTTGGGGATGTGAAACCAAAGTCAAAACCCTGGGTGGGCAATCATCCAGACTTATTTTTTTATTATATAATAACTTAAATTATTAGTATTTGCTTTTATTGGTGTATTCTTATTATGCGCAAGTCTTGATATAATATAAACAATTAAAAAGGCTGATCAATATGATTGACGAGCGTTCCATTCCTTCCGATCCTGATCCGTGCCACCGGGAAGCCAGTACTCGGTTATTGGATTTTCAACATATCATCCATACTTTATTTCAATATGCCTTTGAACCGGTCACTCCCGGAATCATATTGAGCAAGGCGTTGGATCTTCTTTTGTCCATTTCCTGGATACCGAGTTTGAGACAGGGAATGATTTTCAGTTATGACCCGATTGGCAAAAGGTTGGTTCTGACCGCCCATCGTGGAATCGATGTCATCAAAGCGACTTGTTGCGTTTCCGTTGAATTGGGACAATGCCTCTGTGGTCAAGCTGTCGAGACAAGGAAAAATACATATCTTTCGGTAGGTTCCGAAAACTTCCAGGCAATCCTTGGTTCGTGCGATCCAGAGAAGTCGAACTATATCATTCCCATTATCCATGGCAAAGAAGTCTTGGGGTTGGTCAATATCTTTTTTCCTCTCCATTTTATCCCATCCATTGAAGATGAAAGTTATCTAAAAATTTACTTTGAGACTTTGGCGGGGGTCATTAAATGGCGACAATCGGAGGAAATCAGAAAACGAACGGAAATGGCCAACAAAGAAAAGAGTGAGTTTTTGGCCAATATGAGTCATGAAATGAGAACCCCCATGAACGCCATTATCGGTCTTTCCGACTTGGCCTTGTCTTCTTGCCGAGAGGAAAAGACAAGAGACTATCTTAGAAAAATATCAAAATCATCTCATTCCCTGCTGACCTTGATCAACGATATCC
The DNA here is from genome assembly GCA_015228975.1 of Magnetococcales bacterium. GTDB lineage: Bacteria > Pseudomonadota > Magnetococcia > Magnetococcales > UBA8363 > UBA8363. The sequence continues at coordinate 2,309 of JADGCN010000080.1, read as the reverse complement.
TTGATCTGTCAAAAATTGAGGCGGGATTGATGGAATTGCATAGTGTCGATTTCACCTTGAGGGAAATTTTCGATCATCTGGCGGATATTTTCGTGGATCCGTTGGGGAAGAAAAATATTGATCTTTTTTTCTACATGTCGCATGAGTGGGAGCTTTACTTGCGTGGCGATGAACAAAGGTTAAAGCAAATATTAATCAACCTCATCAGTAACGCAATCAAGTTTACCGAAACCGGGAAAGTAGAGGTTTCGGTAACAATAATTCATCAGCAGAATGAAGATATTTTATTAAGATTTTTAGTCATGGATACGGGAATAGGCATTAAAAAGGACGTGATCGATTCTTTGTTTCAACCTTATACCCAAGGCGACAATTCCATTACGCGAAGATATGGTGGCTCTGGACTTGGGCTTGCCATTTCCAAACGGTTGGCAGAGCGGATGAATGGTCGCATATGGGTAGAGAGCCATGAAGGAGAAGGGAGTTGTTTTTATCTTGAAATCCCTTTTCATTATCATTCAACGGATCGCAGGTATCATAAAACGGCAGCGTTGGAAGACATGACAGGACTGAACATATTATTGGTTACTGCGGATCCGACAACGGGGTTTACATTGAAACAGGCGATTGATATGTTTACCTTTGTCGCCACGATTGCCAGTACCTATGACTATGCGCTCAGGCTGCTCCAAGAGCGTGAATATACTGGAAATCCTTTTGACCTTATCCTCCTCGATTGGAATCTCGAAGCGGTAGACTCAAGTTTTTGTAAAATGTTGTCGGAGAGAACGGATCAACCTTCGCCAAAATTGATCCTTCTTGTTTCCGCCAACAAGGATGATGAAATATTTGCGGTTAAGTACGCATTCAACGCCGACGCCATCATCAGCAAACCCATCAATTATTCCTACCTCTTCGACTTGATCTTGACGGTCTTTGGCAAAGACCATCCAAAAGTTTACAAGAAGAGCGAAGAACATATGGATATGGCCAAGATCATTGAAAAAATTGGCGGGGCACGCATCCTGCTGGTGGAGGATCATGAGATCAACCGACAGGTGGCCCAGGAACTGATGGAAGGTGCTATGTTGCACGTCCATGCTTGTTCCAACGGGCATGAAGCGGTCATGGAGGTGAACAAGAACACCTATGATGCCGTGATTATGGATATTCACATGCCCATCATGGATGGTTTGCGGGCCTCCCAACGGATTCGAGAAACGTTTGGCATCGACAAACTTCCCATCATCGCCTTGAGTGCTGCGGCCATGTTGGAGGATCAGGAAAAATGTTTGGCGGCTGGGATGAATGGTTATGTTAGCAAACCCATCAATCAGGTTGATTTGTTCAACACGTTGTTGGCGCATATCAACCCCAGGGTTGGCCTTGGCATCAAGCTGTCTTCCGACCGGGTTTTGACACTGAACGATCAGAACGCCACGTTCTCCTGCAATCTTGAGGAGATCGATATGGAAGCGTGTCGCACACGTTATGAAGGCAAACGGGAGTTGTTTGTGACGCTGTTGCGGCAATTCAAGTCGAACTATTCCGATGTCGGAGAAAAGGTGCGGATCGCTCTTCAGAGTGGCGACTTGACGACGGCCCGAGAATGGGTCCATGCGATTGCGGGCATTTCGGGCAATCTGGCCGCCAAAAGGTTGTATGAAAAATCGCTTGCCCTTGAAAGTGCCATCTTGAGTCAGAGTGCAGACGCCTATCTTGGGTTGTTTGAGGAATTTTTTGTCTTGTTACAGCGCTTGCTGGGATCTCTGGAACAATTTTTTCTCAATGAAGAAAAGCAACCCGATCTGGCGCAGAGGGTGGAACAGGGCGATTGGCATGAAATGTTGTCTTTGATGTCCCAATTGGGTGAGAGCATCCACAAGTATGAATACAATGCGCGAAAATATTTGGCGCAGTTGAAACCGATGATCAGGGATACGGAACAATGTGAGGAACTGAATAAAATTCAGGGTTTTCTTGATCGCGTCGATTACAAAAACGCAGCAATCGCCTTCACCGCATTTGTCAAGATGGTGAATGCGGACCATTAGATCCCAGAAATCCGGGGACAGTCTATCAATTTCTCCGATAAAATATTGGGATACCTTGCTATTTTTCCTTTGGTAATCATAAAGAGCAAACGGTAAGGTATCCCAATATTTTCTCGGATTTTCTATCAAATGGATTTCTAGTATGGTATGCTCGAAGACATGAACATGAAACAACGGGATTCCGCAGCCAAGTTTTTATATGACGTGAGCAAGGGGCTTCTTCTTGCCTCAATCATTGCCCCGTTGACGGACAAA
>JADGCN010000007.1 GCA_015228975.1 Magnetococcales bacterium | reverse complement strand
TCCCCGCGAAAGCGGGGATCCAGGGCGTATATTCTAATGTGACAAAGTAGAATTATATTGGGATTGGGATATGTCTTGTTTTTTACATCAATTAATTGTTAAATTAAGCACCACGGATATTACGCAAGACACCACCACCTTCTTTTTCAGGCTTGTTGCCCAGCCGCCCGCAAGACCGCTTGTGCTTCCTCTTCTTCGGTCACAGCGCGCATACCGACAATGTGATAGCCGGCATCGACGTGGATGACCTCCCCGGTAATGCCACTGGACATGCCGGAGAGCAGAAACATGGCCACATCCCCCACTTCATCCTGGGTGATGTTGCGCCGCATGGGGGAATTATCGCGATTCCAATTAAGGATTTCCTTGAAATCACCGATACCCGAAGCCGCCAAGGTTTTCGCCGGACCCGCCGAAATGGCATTAACGCGGATACCCCGTTGGCCAAAATCGGCTGCCAAGTACCGCACGCTGGCTTCCAACGCCGCTTTGGCAACACCCATGACGTTGTAATGCGGCACCACCCGTTCCGCCCCGAGATAAGACAAAGTCACCACACTGCCGCCATCGCGCAAACAGGGTGCCGCCCTGGCACACAGTGCCGTCAACGAATAGACCGAAGATTCCATGGCCACGCGAAAACCATCGCGTGAGGTATCGTAATACTTCCCTGTCAGCTCCATTTTTTTGGCATAAGCCACCGAGTGGACAATAAAATCAAGTTGGCCCCAGCGTGTAGAAACCTCCTGAAATACCGCATCAATCTCCTGGTCATTATTCAGGTCACATGGGAGGACGAAATTGGAATGGAGTTGCTCCGCCAAGGGGATGACCCTTTTTTGCAGCGCTTCCCCCAGGTAGGTGAATCCCAGCTCCGCCCCCTCGCGATGACACGAACGGGCAATTCCCCACGCCAAGCTGCGCTCGTTGGCAACACCAAAAATCAACCCTTTTTTTCCATCCATCCACCGCATGTTCCTCGTCCCCCTGCGCAAGTTACCGATGAGACACCAGATTAACGTTACGTGCCTTCCGGGGCCATATTACAATTCGTCCCTTTGATTTTTCAAGCGATAGCCTGACAATTCCACATTTTTCAGGCCCGCACACAGCGCCAGAACCTTGAACCTTTCCCCCATCTCTTCAGGGAGTATCAGACGCAGGGCGGACTGGCGGATCGCACGCCCCAACCCCCCATCCCTTTGGCTCCGCGCCACCCCCTGCAATCGTTCCAACAAGCCCAAGCCCATGAAAAACCAACCCTGAGTGGTATAGCCGCACACTGTCAATCCCGCCGCACAACCCGCCCGGGCCATGGCAGAAAAATCCACATGCGCCGTCAGATCCATCTCTCCCGGGTGCGCCAAGGGATCATCCACCCGTTGGTGACGGAAATGACCAACCAGAGTCCCCTGACATCGTTCGGGGGCGTAATAATCCCGGTCCGTATAGCCATAATCCACCATCAACACCACACCCCGACGCAACACACGTCCGGCCAAGCGCATCCATTCCCGCCCCCGCAAGCACACCTCGGTGCGCATGCCCACCGGCAATTCCAACCCCAACCGTTTAAAATAATTAGGGTCCAATCCGCTTCCCAGGGGCATGGTGGTCAACGCCAAGGTCCCACTCCGGGATACGACCACACCGACCTCCCGCAAACCTTCAGAGGTCATTTCCAGCCATCGTACCGGCAAGGCGTCCAGGAATTCGTTACCAAACAGGACCCCTTCAACGCCATCTCCCGCAGCTTCCTGCAAACTTGCGTACCAATGGCAGCCCAAAGGCGCGGTGGTCTTCTGCAATCTGTGTTGTTGCATCTCCCGGAGTACTGGGGACGTTTCCACCAATCGATAGTCCAACGCCTCCAGAAACCTGGGAAACTTTTGCGATGTGCGGATGATATCCTCTGCCAAATGACCCGTTCCCGGCCCCATCTCAATCAATACAAAGCGGGCCGGTGCCCCCATGGTCTCCCATATTTCTATCATTTGCAGGCACAGCAATTCGCCAAACAACGACGTCAGGATGGGAGCCGTGACAAAATCACCCTCCCGACCCAGCGAAACACCTTTTTTTTGATAGTAACCATGGACAGGATGGTACAGCGCCAATTCCATGAACCGCTCGCCCGAAACGCCGCCCCCCAACTCCTGGATTGCTGCTGCGATCCAGGCAGGGGTTTCGGTGCAACCCTCGGTAGCCATTGCGGGATCGTTTCCGGGAGTAGACGAAACGTCCCCCACATCAGACCTCTGTGACCGTCAGTGCCAAGCCTTTACACTCGACTCTGTCCAAGCCATGAGATCTCCAGGAAGGACGCCCCATACACAAATCAAGATAAAGCTGAGGGTCACGACCAAAAGCCCACCCCCAGAGAAGAACATTTTCGATTCACCCACCGGCGGGTCAAAGTACATGACCTTGACCACCTTGAGGTAATAAAAAGCCGACACTGCGGAAAACAACACACCAGCAACCGCCAACGGCACCATTCCCGCTTTGACCGCCGCCATAAAAATGGACAACTTGCCGACAAATCCGGCCAATGGGGGAATACCGGCCATGGAAAACATGAACATGGCCATGACAAAGGCCATCAAAGGTTGCTTATGGGCCGCCCCCTGATAATCGCTGATCTCTTCCCCCAACCCCTGGCGGTCAAAGGCGACCATGATCCCGAACACCCCTACGGTCATGAAAAGATAGATGGTCAGGTAGACCATCACCCCCTGCATCCCCTCAGGCGTGTTGGCGACCAGACCAATGAGGATATAACCGACGTGACCGATGGAAGAGTAAGCCAACAAACGTTTCAGATTGGTTTGCACCAAACCGGCAAAAGCCCCCACACCCATGGAAAGGATCGCCAACAATTGCACCATCGGCCCCCACTGCGCATGGACCGGAGCGAACACATCAAACAGGATACGGAACAACGCCGCGAAAGCAGCGATTTTTGGCATGACGGACATGAAAGCGGTCACAGGTGTCGGCGCACCTTGATACACATCGGGGGCCCACATGTGAAAAGGCGCTGCCGCAACCTTGAATCCCATCCCCACCAGGATCAACACCACGCCCAGTGCCGCGAGTTGACTGCCATGACCATCCGGCGTGGCCAGGAAAGCCGCCACTTCTTTGAAGCCAGTCGCCCCCACAGCCCCATAGATCATGGAAATACCGTACAACAACAATCCTGAGGCCACCGAACCCAAGACAAAATATTTCAGTCCCGCCTCCCCGGAAAGGCCGGAATCACGCCGCCATGCCGCCAGAACATAAAAGGACAACGACATCAACTCCAGTCCCAGATAAAGGATCACGAAGCCACCGCTTGAGGCCATGATCATGCCACCGAGCATGGCGAACATGGCCACGACATGGTATTCGCCGCCATCCATGTCATGGGTGCGGATATAGTCTCGGGACATGATGATCGGCAGCACCATCCCCAGACAGATCAGCACTTTCATGTAGCGGCTCACGGCGTCCGTGACAAACTGACCGCCAAAGGTGGAACCACTCCCTTCGCCCACACGAATGACCAAAATAACGGCAATGATGGTCATGGCCGTCATCCAATGCACAACACCCGAGCCTCCTTTGTGCGTCCAGGCACTCAACAACAACAGCGCCATGGCCATGACCGCAACCAATATCTCCGGCATCATGAAGATCAGTTGGATATCCTGCATTTCCACAGACATGTCGTTATTTCGCTCCGCCGACGATTATTTCCTGCAATCCCATCCGTTCCAAGAGGTCAAGCCCCGCAGGGGAACGACCACTACTTGACTACCATGGCCCCAACCTTGACCACACTCGCCTGTTGCAACAGGTGTTGCACCGATACGTGAAACATTTCCAGGAAAGGTTTGGGATAGAAGCCGATCCAAAACACCAGGATCAGCAGCGGCACGAACAGGATCAGCTCCCGCTTGCTCACATCCAGCAGTGTGGACACCCCATCATGAATTTCACCAAACACAACCCGTTTGTACATCCACAACATGTAAGCCGCCCCCAACACCACCCCGGTGGTTGCCACCACCGCAACCCCCTTGGAGGCTAGATACGCCCCCAACAGGATCAGAAACTCCCCGACAAAGCCATTGGTCCCCGGCAGGCCCACCGATGCCATGGTGAAGACCATGAAGATGAGCGCGTATACGGGCATGCGATGCACCAGACCGCCAAAACGGGCGATCTCACGGGTATGCAACCGATCATAGACGACCCCAACCAGGAGGAACAAAGCCCCGGCGACGATACCGTGATTGATCATCTGCAAAATACCACCCTCCACCCCTTGTTCGTTCAGGGTGAACAAACCGATGGTGACGAAGCCCATGTGGGAGACCGAGGAGTAGGCGATCAACTTTTTCAAATCTTTTTGCATCAACGCCACCAGGGCCGTATAAACGATGGCCACCAGCGAAAGACCAAAGATCAACGGTACGAAAACGCGGGTCGCATCGGGCAACATGGGGATGGAAAACCGTAAAAAACCATAGGCACCCATCTTGAGCAGGATGCCGGCAAGGATGACCGAACCCGCTGTCGGTGCCTCCACATGGGCATCCGGCAACCAGGTATGCACCGGCCACATGGGCACCTTGACCGAAAAGGAGGCGAAAAGACCGAGGAACACCCAAATCTGGAACACCAGTGAAAAGGGGTGATCCATCAGGGCTGGTATGGAAAAAGTCCCTGCTTTGATCCCCATGGCCAACACGGCGACCAGCATCAACACCGACCCCACCAGGGTATACAGGAAAAATTTCATGGCGGCATAGATGCGATTGGGCCCCCCCCAGACACCGATGATCAAAAACATCGGAATCAGCATCGCCTCCCACAAGATATAAAACAGGATGAAATCGAGGGCGCAAAAGACACCGACCACAAATGTCTCCAGGGCCAGGAAGGCGACCATGTATTCCTTGACATATTTTTGCACCGACTCCCAGGAGGAGAGGATACACACCGGGGTCAGGAATGTCGTCAACAAGACGAACGGCAGGCTGATGCCATCGATACCCATGCGGTAATACAACCCATATCCCGGCAGCCAGGGACTCTCCTCCAGGAATTGGAAGGCATGGGAACCCGGATCGAATCCTTCCAGCAGCAAAAGGCTCAACAGAAAGGTCACACCAGAAACCACCAAAGCGGCCCAGCGCGCCAACGCGGGTCGGTTGTGTACCCCAACAGCGATGACCAGGGCGCCAAAAAGAGGTAAAAATGTGACCAAGCTCAGCATGGGCAAATGTCCCGCCGGGTTAGGTATAGACAGTAACCAAAACCAATACGCCGATCACCATGACGAAGGCATAATGGTAGATATATCCAGACTGGATGGAGCGCAACCATTCGGCAACCCTGGCACAGGTGGCCGCGGCACCATTGACGCCAAAGCCATCAATGATAGTGACATCACCCGTACGCCACAGCCCGTCTCCAATCTTCTTGGCCATGTTGACAAACATCCAATCGTAGAGACGGTCAAAGTACCAGGCGTTGACCAGGAATCGATAGGTTTTACGGAAAGTTTCCGCCATGATGCCAGGCAATGTCGGTAGCCGCACGTACATCAGCCAAGCCACGGTCAAGCCCACCAGGAATGCCACGAAAGGCAGCCATTTGACCCAACCCGGGACATGGTGGGCATGTTCCAGGGCTTCGTGCCCCGGAGCGACGACGATGGCCTCCTTGAACCAGTGCGCTTCGATCATCGGTGCCCCGATCACCCCGGCGAACACCGCCCCCACCGCCAACAACACCAACGGACCCCGCATGGACCACGGCGCTTCATGGGCATGGCCGTAAGCGTGCAGATCAACCGGCTTGCCATGAAAGGTCATGAACACCAGACGAAACGAGTAGAAGGTCGTCAAAACAGCGGCAAGCATCCCCATCAGCCAGGCGAAGGTACCAACCGCCGAATGCGCCGCATAGGCCGATTCCAGGATGGCATCTTTGGAGTAAAACCCGGCGAGGAACGGAAAACCCGTCAAAGCCAAGGTGCCAATCATCATCACGCCATACGTCATGGGAATTTTTTTAATCAACCCGCCCATGCGCCGCATATCCTGCTCATGATGCATGGCATGAATCACCGCCCCCGCTGACAAAAACAACAGCGCCTTGAAAAAGGCATGGGTCATCAGGTGGAACATGGCCGCGGCATACGCCGATACCCCGGCGGCAAAAAACATGTAGCCCAACTGGGAACAGGTCGAATACGCGATAACCTTTTTAATGTCGTTTTGCACCAGTCCGACCGTCGCGGCGAACAATGCCGTCACCGCCCCAACAATGGTCACCACCCCCAGGGCGGTCGGCGATAATTCAAACAACGGCGAGGCACGGCAAACCATGAACACCCCCGCTGTCACCATGGTCGCCGCATGAATAAGGGCCGAAACCGGCGTTGGTCCCTCCATGGCGTCCGGCAACCAAGTGTGCAATAAAAATTGCGCCGATTTACCCATGGCCCCGATGAACAGCAACAGACAGATCAGGGTGATGGTGTCCACCGGTCCGAAAAACAAGAAATTCACCGTCGATTGAAACTCTTTGCGCCCCGCCATGTGGAAAACCTGGTCATAGTCCAGAGTGCCAAAAATCATGAAAATGGTGAAAATACCCAGGGCGAAACCAAAATCCCCCACCCGATTGACCAGAAAGGCCTTGATAGCCGCATTGCAGGCCGATTCCTTGCGATACCAGAAACCGATCAACAGATAGGAGGCCAAACCAACGCCCTCCCACCCAAAGAACAATTGTAAAAAGTTATCCGCCGTCACCAGGGCCAGCATGGCGAAGGTAAACAGGGACAAATAGCTGAAAAACCGGGGTTCATCGGGATCTTCGGCCATGTAGCCAATGGAATAAATATGGATCAGGGTCGAAATCCCCGACACCACGATCAGCATGATGGCGGTCATGCGATCAATCAGTAGACCGAAGTGAACTGCAAACTTGCCTGATACGATCCACGAGAAGACTTCCTCGTGAATCACCGGACCATCTCCCACAGCCACATTGAAAAACACGTGGATGGCCAATGCCGCCGATATCAACATGCCGACGATGGTGGCCCCAATGGCCGCACTCCTGCCAATGTGCCTCCCAAGGAGACCGGCCGTCAGGGCACCCGCCAAAGGGGCTAGTAGGATCAACAGATTTACACTCATGGTTCCATTATCCAATCGCCTCAATCACCGGCGTTGTTATCCTTTCATGGAATCGATCTCTTCCACATCAATCGTGGACCGGTTACGGAAAAAAGCCACCAGAATGGCCAAACCAATCGCCGCCTCGGCCGCAGCCACCGTCAGAACGAAGAAGGTGATGATCTGCCCATCCACATGGTTCATGAATCGGGAAAAAGCCACAAAGTTGATATTGACCGCCAGGAGGATCAACTCAATGCTCATCATGATCAGGATGACATTGCGCCGGTTGAGGAAGATCCCCACCACCCCGATGGTGAACAACAGGGCGCCCAACACCAGATAATGATTGAGGCTCATTGCCATCACGCCCCCTCACCTGAGGCAACCTTGCGCAATTCCACGGCGTCCTCCTTGGTCCTGGCCAGTTGTCTGGCGATATCCTGACGGTGGACCCGCTTGCGTTCCCGATGGGTCAAGGCCACCGCCCCGATCAATGCCACCAACAATATTAAAGAGGCCACCTCAAAAGGATACAGATACCGCGTATACAGAGCCTGCCCGATGGCCAACGTGTTGTTCACCGTATCCAACCCGCTCACCGCCTTATCCCAATGATGATGCCCCACCATAAACCCCAATTCCACGAACATCACGAATCCCACCGTCAGTCCCAGCGGCAAATAACGCACACTTTCCCGCCGCAACCGGGCGAAATCAACATCCAACATCATCACCACGAACAAGAATAAAATAGCCACCGCACCCATATAGACCATCACCAGCACAGCCGCCAAAAATTCAGCACCGATCAATACGAACAATCCCGCTGTCGAAAAAAAGGTCAACACCAGAAACAAAACGGAATGCACAGGGTTGCGTGACCCCACCACACCCAAGGCCGCCAAAACGGCCAACGTGGCAAACAGGTAAAAAATAATATCCGCAACCGTCATAGTTTTTCCCCGTTACCGATATTTGGCGTCGGCAGCGATACAGGCATTCAACGCATTTTGGAAACGCTCACCGTTATCCAAAAGCCGTTTCTTATCATAATAAAGATCGGAACGGCGTGATCCAAAAAATTCAAAATTCGGCCCCAGCACAATCGCCTCCACCGGACAGGCCTCCTGACAAAATCCACAAAAAATACATTTGGTTTCATCAATATCATAAACCCGGGTCAATCGTTTTTCAGCGGTTGATTCGGGATCGATCTCAATGATGATGGCTTGGGCCGGGCACACCGCTTCACACAGTTTGCACGCCACACAACGTTCCGCCCCGTTCTCATCGCGACGCAGGGCATGTTCACCGCGAAACCTCGGGGATAACGGCGTCCGTTCCTCGGGATATTGCACGGTAATCGTGGGCTTGAACATGTGCTTCAGGGTAACGGCCATTCCCTGAGCCAGTTCTTTCAAGGCAAAACTTTGCAGAAGATTTTTCAGATCCAGTCCCACCGTCAACCTCCTCGAACACCCTGGGTTAGCTGCAGCACCAGCCCGGTCAGAAAGATCCAAAATAACGACAGCGGCAAAAACACTTTCCACCCCAACCGCATCAATTGGTCATAGCGATAGCGGGGGAAGGTGGCGCGAATCCATAAAAACACAAACATGAGAAAACCCGCCTTCAATCCCAACCACACCAGCCCGGGGATGAAGCCCAGTATGGAGACCGGCGGCAACCAGCCCCCCAGGAACACCAGGGCGCCCAGAAACGACACCAGGACGATATTCGCATACTCGCCCATCAAGAACAGCCCGGCGCTCATGGCGGAATATTCCGTGAAAAACCCGGCAACCAATTCCGGCTCCGCTTCTGGGAGGTCGAACGGTGTGCGATTGGTTTCCGCAACAACGGAAATAAAATAGATGAAAAACATGGGTGCCAACGGTATGACGTTCCACCACGTTTTTTGATGTTCCACCACGTCCACAAGGTTCAGACTGCCGGTGATCAAAATGACCGGTATCAGAGTGAAACCCATGGACACCTCATAGGAAACCATCTGCGCCACCGAACGCATGGCTCCCAGAAAGGCATATCGCGAATTGGAAGACCAACCGGCCATGATGATGCCATAGGCACCCAGAGACGAAATCGCCAAAAGATAGAGTACACCAATATTGATATTGGCCAAAACCAGTTCCGGGGAAAAAGGAACCACCGCCCAGGAGAGCAGTGCCGGCACCAAGGTCAGGAGAGGTGCCAGGATGAACAATCCTTTATCCGCTTTGATTGGCAGAATTGTTTCTTTAAAAATCAGCTTGACCGCATCGGCCAATGGTTGCAGCACCCCAAAAAAACCGACCCGGTTGGGCCCGGGGCGAACCTGCATGGCACCGATCACCTTTCGTTCCGCCAAGGTGATATAGGTCACAATAAAAAGGACGGGAGCCAGGAGCAGGACGACTTTGATCACCACCCATACCAACGACCAAAGCAGGGGCCCAAAAAAGCCCACACCCATCTCATGCACCATTTTCAGGAAATCCGCCATCGCTACCCCTGATCATCCAGCACGATAAAATTCCCTTCACACCCCTCTCGACCCGAACCGTGTGCGTCCAATCACTTCAACGCCTTCAAGGTTACGGGAAGAAAACCACCCTTGCCATCCCCCAAACACCGGAAATCGAGCCCCGCTCCAAACAGGACACTCCCCTCCAGCGCCTCATCCACCGCTACCTTAACCTGTATCGCGTGACCATTGCATTCGACACTCACGCTCCCCCCCGAAGCAATTTTGTGCTTTTTGGCTTCTTTGGTTCCGATTCTGAGTTCCACCCCACCGGCGAGCTTGGCCATGGTCTTTGAACCGCGGACAACCGGCGTATCATCGTAGAGAGAGGGTTGCCAAAGCAGGATCGGCCCGCTCGCATCCTCCATTTCATCCACATCGATACTCACATCCAACCCCTGCGTCACCCCCGACCCATGGTCGCACGGCACCCCGAGCTTGCCCGATCCCACGACATCCAGATCGTAACGCCGATCCCCCCGACCCATGGCGGCCCGCAATCCCTCCAGGTCGTTGTAGGGCAGAACCTTGGCAAAGCGCTGGCTCAAGGCCCGCAGTATCCGCCAATCCTCCCGGGCCATCAACGGCCCGTTAACATGGCGCTCGCTCCGCTGCACCCGACCTTCACCATTGGTCAGGGTCATCGACCGCTCACCGGGGAGCAAACCCGGCAATACCACCTGCGCCTGTTGGGCTGCCCGATCACCGAAAGCCCCCAGGTAAATCACCTGCGCCTCCGCCACCGCAGCCGCCGCCAAATAAGAATCCGCCGCCTCGTTTCCCGGGTCAATTCCAAGCAGGAACAACACCTTGATCTTCCCCAGGGCACACCCTTCCAGGATCTCCCTGGCGTTCATCCCTGTCCGAGCCACACTTTGGTAGCCGGGACCGAGATGGGGTACCACTCCCATATCCTGAGCTGCTGCCGCATTGGCAACCGCCACCATGCGGTTGTAGCCCTGCCACCCCTCCTGCACCGATTCCGCCTTGTTCAACAAAGCCAGCAGCAATCGACGCAATAGTTCAGCCTGCGGGTGATTGATCGCATACCGCCCCAACAATACCAGCGGCCTCTCCGCTTTCCGCAGGGCACCCGCCCAGGCAACCACAGCCTTGGACCCACGCCGTGTCGCCATGGCGGCCAGCACCTTGCGGAGAAAATTACACTCCTCACCAGGGGCGATGACCGTTTCCTCCACATTTTCCAAATTGGACGACAGGTGCCTGGGTCCCATGGACCACACCTGAGCCCCATTCAAGGTTGCCTTGCGCAAGCGCAAATTCAACAATGGCATCTCATGTCTGGGGTCGGCCCCAACCAGAAATATGGCATCGGCCCCTTCCATGGCCGTAAGCGGGGTATTGAGCATCAGATCAGCGCGTTGCAACGGCACCGCATCGCCACTGAAGTCCCGCTGTGCCAAGCGATGATCCAGATGCGCCGTCCCCACGACATTGCGTAAAAAGTCCTGGAAGGCGTACAACTCCTCCGCACCCTGACCCCACGCCCCAGCCAGTCCCGCCACCTCATCCGGGGCCACGCCCTTGATCAGCTCCGCCGCCCGATCCAACGCCTCGGCCCAGGTCACTTCCACCAAGGATCCCCCTTCCTGGGGAATGATCTTCGGCACCAGGTTGCGTCCCTCTGTCATCCCTTCATACGCAAACCGCCCCTTATCGCACAACCAATCCTGGTTAATGCTGTCGCAACGGCGCGATTTGATACGATAAACAAGATTATCCTTATGATTCACCCGTGTGTGGCAGCCAACGGCGCAATGAGGGCACACACCATCCGCCTCCTGCAGTTCCCAACCCCGCACCTGAAAATGAAATGGCTTCAAGTTCAGGGCGCCAACCGGGCAAATCTCCGCCATGTTACCCGCCAACTCCGATGTCAGCGGACCACGACCGGGATAAGGCCCCACCATCATGTGATCACCGCGAAAAACCGCCCCCATCTCTTCCGTGCCCGCAACCTCCGTGGAAAACCGGATGCAACGGGTGCAATGAATGCAGCGGTTCATCTCGGTTTCGATCACCGGCCCCAAATCATAGTTGGGTACTTCGCGCTTGTGTTCCTGGAAGCGACTCCGGTCCGGGCCATACTTGACCGCATAATTTTGCAGCTTGCACTCACCGCCCTGGTCGCAAACCGGACAATCCAGGGGATGGTTGATCAGCAACAGTTCCATCACCCCCCGCCGCGCCTTCCGTACCATCTCGGAGTCGGTGCGTACCACCATCCCTTCGTTAACTGGCATGGCGCAGGAGATGACCGGCTTGGGCATTTTTTCAACTTCCACCATGCACATCCGGCAATTTCCCGCCACCGAAAGACCCGGATGGTAGCAAAAATGGGGGATATGAATGCCAAGAAGCTTGGCCGCCTCCATGATGGTGGCCCCCGCCTTGACGGTTATCTCCCTGTCATCGATGATCAGAGTAGGCATCTTTGTCCACTGGCTCCTATTCCACCAAGCATCGACCGTGCTCCACGTGGTAGACAAATTCATCCCGGAACGCCCGAATCGCCCCCGCTACCGGCATGGCAGCCGCATCCCCCAGGGCGCAAATGGTCCTGCCGGAAATATTGCCGCACAATTCCTCCAGCAATTCGATATCGCCTGGCTGACCGCCACCCGCCTCGATACGGGTCACGATCTGGGACAACCAACCCGTCCCCTCGCGACACGGCGTGCATTGCCCACAGGATTCATGGCGGTAAAACCTGGATATCCTGGCAATCGCCCGCACGATACAAACCGATTTGTCCATGACGACCACCGCCCCCGACCCCAGCATGGAGCCGGCGCGAGCAATGCTATCGTAATCCATGGTTACCGTTTCACAAACCTGCTTGCCAAGAACAGGCGACGAAGACCCCCCTGGAATCACACCTTTCAGGTTGTCCCAGCCACCGCGGACCCCTCCGGCGTACTCTTCCAACAAACGCTTCAAGGGCAGGCCCATTTCCACTTCATAATTCCCCGGGCGATTCACATGACCCGACACGGAGAAGATTTTGGTCCCAGTTGATTTTTCCACCCCCAAACCGGCATACCAGCCCCCCCCATGTTCCAGGATTGCCGGAATGCTAGCCAGTGTTTCCACATTATTGATGACGGTGGGCCCGCCCCAAAGTCCCACATTGGCCGGAAAGGGCGGTTTGACCCGTGGCTGCCCCTTTTTCCCTTCCAGGGATTCCAACAGTGCCGTTTCCTCACCACACACGTAAGCCCCGGCCCCCAAATGTACCGCCAAATCAAAACGAACCCCGGTGCCAAGGATATTGTCTCCCAGATACCCTTTGGCGTAAGCCTCGCGAATGGCACCCTCAACCCGTTGGCTCTCCAGGAAAAATTCACCACGTATATAAATATACCCCCGCTCCGATCCCACCGCGAACGCGGCGATGACCATACCCTCGATCAGCAGATGCGGGTCAAAACGCAGGATGTCCCGATCTTTGCACGTCCCCGGTTCACCCTCATCGGCATTGCAAACCAAATATTTGGGTTTGGTCGATGACTTGGGAATGAAGGACCATTTGATCCCGGCTGGAAAACCGGCACCCCCCCGCCCACGAATGCCGGAGGTCTTGACCTCGTTGATCACCTCTTCCGGGGTTTTGGCCAAAGCCTCGGCCATCGCCTTGTATCCACCCCCCTTGAGATAGACCGGCAAGGTATGGCTGTTGGCCTTATGGATATTCTTGAATACGATCTGGAGGGGAGCGGATTGGTTCATGGCAGTTGGTCTATGATGCCGACCACCTTTTCGGGGGTCAGATTTTCATGATAATCATCGTTAATCTGCAACATGGGGGCATTGACGCAGGCCCCCAGGCATTCCACCGCCACCAAGGTGAAACGCTGATCGGCGGTCGTCTGCCCCAGGCCGATCCCCAGCTTGCGTTCCAAGGTTTTGACGATCGCATCGGAGTTGCATAACCAGCAGGAAATATTGGTACACACTTGAATGTGATACGTCCCCACCCGCTTCAGGTTGTACATGGTGTAGAAAGAGGCCACCTCATACACCCGTATCGGAGCCAGATTCATGAAATCAGCGACATAATCAATCGTCTCCGGGGCCAGCCAACCACCGAATTCCCTCTGTGCCAGATGCAGAATCGGCATCAACGCCGCCTCCCGATGTTCCGGCGGATACCGATTGAAGATTTCTTCGGTCTTGGCAAGCGCCTCTTGAGAAAACTGCGGCGCACGGGTGTGTTGTTCTTGTTCCATGGCGCTACCGATCAATTTCCCCAAAAACAATGTCGATTGTCCCCACCATCGTCGTTACATCCGCAATCATGTGCCCGGGCAACATCATCTTGAGGGCTTGCAAATGGTTGAAACCCGCAGAGCGGATCTTGGCCCGATACGGCTTGCTGCCACCCTGGGACACAATGTAGACCCCCAACTCACCCTTGGGGCTTTCCGTCGCCAGGTAAACCTCCCCGGCCGGAACGTTGAATCCCTCGGAAACCAGCTTGAAATGGTGGATCAAGGATTCCATCCCCGACTCCATGTCGGCACGGTTGGGGATGGACATCTTGAAATCCTGCAACTTGACATCCCCCTTGGGCATTTTTTCCAAACATTGCAGGATGATCCGTGTGCTTTGGCGCATCTCCTCAACCCGGACCAGATAGCGATCATAACTGTCGCCGTTTTTGCCCACTGGAATATCAAAATCCACCTTGGCATAAGCGTCATAAGGCTCTGCCTTGCGCAGATCATAGGCGATACCCGATCCGCGCAACATGGGACCCACGAACCCCCAATCCAAAGCCTGTTCCGCCGTCACCACCCCCACATCCACCAAGCGCTGCTTCCAAATGCGATTGTTGGTCAGGAGTGTCTCATATTCATCAATCTTGGCAGGGAAATCCTCGGCAAAAGCCTGAATTTTCTCCTCCAAGCCATCGGGCAAATCCTTGGCAACCCCACCCGGACGGAAATAAGCGGCATGCATGCGACTGCCACAGACCGCCTCATACATGTCCAGAATGGCTTCACGTTCCCGAAAACAGTAGATGAACATGGTCATGGCCCCCACATCCAGGCCATGGGCACCCACGAACAACAGGTGATTTAGAATCCGAGTCAACTCGGCAAAGATAGTGCGAATATATTGCGCCCGGGGCGGAGCCGTGACACCCATCAGCTTTTCCACAGCCAAAACCCAGGTGTGTTCCTGGCACATCATGGACATATAGTCCAGTCGGTCCCAATAGGGCAGGCCCTGGAGATAGGTCTTGTGTTCGAGCAATTTTTCCGTACCCCGGTGCAACAGCCCGATATGGGGATCGGCACGTTCCACCACCTCGCCATCCAACTCCAGGAGCAAACGCAACACCCCATGCGCCGCTGGGTGCTGCGGCCCAAAGTTAACGGTGTAGTTTTGAAACTCCTTGAGCTGTTCCATCTTTACCTTATCTCTTTAACGACTCCGGCCAGCCCGGACCCATGAACTCCGACCTCTCCAACAAGCCACGTCAACCGCACCCTGGACTTACGGGGATTGACGGAAGGGCTCCCTGTCCTCCTTGCCCAAGCGTACCGGTTCCTTGACCACCATGCCCCGCACGGCATCGTACCGGGATTCCACCAGGCCAACCACGGGAAAATCTTTGCGCAGCGGGTAACCGTGAAAATCATAATCGTTCAGAATGCGCCGCAAATCCGTATGCCCACTGAAAAGAATACCGAACATATCGTAGGCTTCGCGCTCATACCAATCGGAGCAACTCCAGATACGCGCCACACTGGGAACCAACTCACCCTCTTTGACCGACAGTTTGACGCGAATGCGATGATTGTGATGAACGGAGAGCAATTGATAAACAAGCTCAAAAGGGATCTCCCGATCCGGGTAGTGAACCCCCGCCAAATCCACCAACAATTTAAAATCCAGGGCGATGTCATCGCGCAATCTGGCCATGGTCGTCAGCAAACTACCGATGGTGACATGCACAACCAGGGCATCCGCGAGTCTTTCAACGTGGAACCCCGGCAGCCTGGCCGCAACCTCCATCTGCAATCGGTCGAGCTTTTCCGAAGTCATGCGCTCTCGCCCCAACCGGAATAAAGAGTATTGGTCCGATGGATTTTTTTATGCAATTGCAAGATGCCATACAACAAAGCTTCGGCGGTGGGGGGGCACCCGGGCACATAAATATCCACCGGGATGATGCGATCACAGCCGCGGACGGTCGAATACCCGTAGTGAAAATAGCCACCACCGTTGGCACACGACCCCATGGAAATGACCCAGCGGGGTTCGGCCATTTGATCGTAAAGTTTCCGCAACGCCGGGGCCATTTTATAGGTCACGGTTCCAGCGACAATCATGACATCCGATTGTCTGGGGCTGGCGCGAAACACGATCCCGAAGCGGTCCAGGTCGTAACGGCTGGCCCCGGCATGCATCATCTCCACGGCACAGCAGGCCAAGCCAAACGTCATGGGCCACATGGATGACGTGCGCGCCCAATTGACCAACTTATCGGCTGATGCCAGGACGAATCCCCGATTGGCCACTTCCCGCCCGATTGCTGTCGCCCCTTCAATCATCCCCATGCCCTCACTCCCACTCCAGAGCGCCTTTTTTCCAAACATAAACGTAGCCAACGAGAAGCACCAACAAAAAAAGCATCATTTCCACGAAGCCTATCAGGCCAATGGAATCAAAAGCCACAGCCCAGGGAAACAAAAAGGCGGACTCGATATCGAAGACGATGAATATTATGGCGATGAGGTAGAAACGAACATCGAAGCGCATGCGAATGCGTCCGAGGGGTGAAAAACCGCACTCATATTGGTCCAGTTTTTCCTGGTAGGGGTGTTTGGGACCCACCAGGTAGGAGACACCCATGGCCCCGACACCAATGGCCAGGGCCGCTGCAAAAAGGATGAGAATCGGAAAATAGTTTTCGAGCATGTTCTCTCACTCAGGTACATGTCCTTTTCTAAGGACGCCGACCTACGTGTTTATTGCACACCGCCCACCCGCACACCACTTACCATACTGACGACTTGAAGCCCCCTCCCAGAACGCTTGAAAGTCGCAAATCCCTTTTGGCGACAAGTACCATTCATGAGGGATGATAGTCAACCACCAAAAATGCTTAAAAATACTTTCTTGTTCCAACATCTCGAAATGCCTTGATTTCAGATTATTTTAACTATCATTTCATGTATAAATCATGACCTTCCCCACAATATTCAACGTCATGCCTTCCAGGCAATGCTGCCGACCACGTAATCGGGTTGAATCCCCATTCGGAAACATACCGGCTCCAGGATAGCCTCCATGGGACCATACAAACCCGTGAGCGTCAGACAAGTCCCCACTCCAAAAGCAGCCGCTCCGAGGATATCCGTTTCCAGGGCATCACCCACCATTAACACCCGATCCAGCGGCGGATAACCGCATCGCTTCCAGGCCAGATCAAAAACCGGGCGAAATGGTTTGCCAACACCCACCAATGGATGCCGCCCCGCCTCGCTCGCGGTACAAGCGGTAAACCCGGCGACCAGATGCGTTTCCCCCGAGGGTTCGGGAGCCACGAGATCGGCATTGACCAACAACAATGGGAGGGATCGTACCCGACCGGAGGCCAACAAGATACGCTCCTGGACGCCGCCATAATACTCCTGATTGCCACTGAACAGGACAAATTCAGCGGCATCCTCACGCCAGGTGGATCCGGGATGGTTCACCATCAGGACATGGGGATTGGGGGCATAATGCCTGGCACTGTCATGGGCACCGACCCACAAATACGGCCTCGTGTCATACCCCAGTTCCCGGACATGATCCCCGACGACCTGACCCGAGGTCACAATGTCATCCAAGTCCAGAACAATGCCCATGGCTGCCAGATTGGCGCGGATTTCTTCCGGCGCATGGCTGGCGTTGTTGCTCACCAAGCGAAACGGAATGCCCGCCCGACGCAGTTGTCGCAAAGTCTCCCCAGCCCCGGGCACCGGTTCCGTCCCCCGATTCAGCACGCCATAGGCATCAAACCATATCCAGGAATAACGCCGCACGACCTCCGAAAAGGCAACCCGTTGCATCATCCCACGACGCACCCGCTCATCCAAAGCAACCGAATGCCCGCAAACCATCTGCCGATAATGGACGATATGTTTCTCCAGACACCCATGGTCAGGGACGGGTGGTTTCGACATTGTACAAACCTGCAAGGTAAGAGATCAGGGTAAACTACAACAACTCAGCAGCAGATACGAAAAAAGCTTGATCGGGCCATTAAGAGTTTTTTGTTCCTTTTCTTCCATCACATTTTTTTTTAGACTGTCCGAGTCCTAATTAAGGATCTATAAAAATAAGCATGAAGCAGGAGGGGGAATCATCCCACACCTGCCAAACCTTGTCGTCAGGAACCGTCCATGAGTTTTTCCGATACCCGGCTGCGCGTCTTTCATGCCGTAGCCAAACATCTCTCCTTCACCAGAGCCGCCGAAGAATTATACCTGACCCAACCCGCCGTCACCTTTCAAATACGGCAACTCGAAGAACACTTCAATACCCGTCTGTTCGATCGCCATCATAACCGCATTTCTTTGACCGATGCCGGGGAAGCGGTCTTCAGTTACGCCGAAAGAATTCTCGACCTGTACCGCGAGGCGGAAAAAGCCATCAGCGAAATGACCGGGGAGACCCGGGGCATCATCAAACTGGGGGCCTCCACCACCATCGGTGAATATCTCCTGCCCCCTATTTTAAGCGGTTACCACGAAAATTTCCCCAAGGTGCAAATCCGTTTATCCATCGACAACACCCGTTTGGTGGTACGCAAACTGGAAGATGCCACCATCGACATGGGTATGGTGGAAGGGCCGGTTTCCAATAAAAACATCTCCACGGCTCCCTGCCTGGAAGACGAATTGGTCGTCGTCATCCCCCCGGGGCATCCGTTCGCATCCCTGGATGAAATACCCCTCGCCAAATTGAAGGAATACCCCTTCGTTTCCCGGGAAGAAGGTTCCGGCACCCGCATGGTTATCAGCGAACACCTGAGCAAAGCCGGTCTTTCCTACGACCACCTGGACATGATCCTGGAACTGGGCACGACCGAATCGGTCAAGGCTGCCGTTGAGGGTGGCGTCGGTTTCAGTATCCTCTCCAGTGTGGCACTGCGCAAAGAATTGCAATTGCAAAGCCTGGTGGTGCGCCGCGTCAAGGGTATACGCTTCCGGCGTCTGTTGAACTTCATCTATCAAAAACAGAAATTCCGCTCCAAGGCGGTGGAGGAATTCCTGAATTATGCCAAACTCCGGTGCCAATCCCTGCACGCCAATGTCTGAACGGTGATATCCCTGCCACCCGCTCACCCCGAGACACGCCCGTTATCGCAACCCTTGAGCTTTTCGCCGCCATTGCCGAAGATTGCGCTTGCATCCCGCCGGGGTGTATCCTTACACTAATATCAAGCGTTGAAGGCGCAGCATCTGTTCGTCCGTCCAAAAAAAAAAGAACCGAACAGCAAAAAATTGCCAATAACTAGATGAAGTAACCAGGGGTACGCCATGCCGGGTCAATCCATTCACAGCGTTCAAGATCCTTTCCTGAATACCTTGCGCAAGGAAAAAGTTCCGGTGACCGTTTTTTTGATCAACGGCATTAAACTTCAAGGGGTGGTAACATCCTTCGATAATTATTGCCTGCTATTGAAAAACAGTGTAACGCAACTCGTATTCAAACATGCCATTTCGACGGTCATGCCGTCACGAAATATAGATTTTGGTCAAGGTGACGAATAAAGCCCCCCTCTCGTCACGACCGGATCCCGTTGGCAGCCTGCTCGTGCAGACATTCTCCCGGGAGGGAGGGCGCGACCGCGCCCAGAGATTCCTTACAGAACTCAGCCATTTGGTACGTAGCGCCGCTCTGCTGGAGAAGGGGTCCAGGGTGTTTGCCGTTGAGCACATCCATCCGGCCACCTTTTTGGGAAAGGGCCAGGTTGCCAGTCTGCATCAGGAAATCGTTGACCTGGATGTTGAGGTCATCGTCTTCAACCATTCCCTGACGCCTGTCCAGCAACGCAATCTGGAACACACCCTCGGCGTCAAGGTTGTGGATCGTACCGGATTGATCCTGGAAATTTTTGCGGCCCGCGCCCGCACCCGGGAAGGTAATCTCCAGGTCACGTTGGCATTGCTCCTGTACCAGCAATCCCGGCTGGTCCGAACCTGGAGCCATCTCGAACGACAACGCGGTGGCGTGGGATTGCGTGGCGGTCCCGGGGAAACCCAGATCGAAGTCGATCGCCGTCTCATTCGCGACCGTATCCATCGTCTCAAAAAACAATTGACCCAGGTGGAACGCACCCGCTCCCTGCAACGTCATGCCCGGCGTGATGTCCCCTATTTCACCGCCTCCCTGGTCGGCTATACCAATGCCGGAAAATCCACACTGTTCAACCAATTGACCCATGCGGGGGTTTACGAGGCCAATCAATTGTTCGCCACCCTCGACCCCACCATGCGCGGCCTGACCCTGCCCAACGGCCAACGCATCATCCTGAGCGATACCGTGGGCTTCATCCGTGATCTCCCCCACCAACTGATCGCCGCCTTTCGCGCCACCCTGGAGGAAGTTCTGGAGGCGGATTTGTTGCTTCACGTCGTCGACCTCTCCGACGAGGAATGTGTCGAACAACAGCGTGTGGTCATGGAGGTTCTCACCGAACTGGGCGCCAACCACAAACCCATGGTGACGATCTACAACAAATGCGACCTCCTCGGCGATAATGCGCAATTCCTTGTTCCACGATTCGCCTCCCGTCCTGACAGCCTGGTCATTTCCGCCAAAACCGGACAGGGTGAAGCCGAGTTGATCCAGGCCTTGCAAAAAGCCGCCTCCCGGGATACCCACGTGTTCGATTTGCGCATCCCGGCAACCGACGGCGCCTTGTTGGCGCGCATCTGCCGCGAAGGCCATGTTCTGCACCGACGGGACCAGGATGACCACATCCACCTCACCGTTGCCTTTGCCCCAGTCGCCGCGGGTCGCATCAAAAAGACCATCGAGCCACTTTTGCTTCAATAAAATATCTTTTTTTATGATATTGCGCGACCAGGCCTTGACAGCAGGCAACGGATACCTACATTTAGCACTCTACCCGGGAGAGTGCCAAACCGGGTGAATTCTTTTACCGTTTACAGGCGTCAAAACAAGGTTTGCATCAACTAAATCCAAGAAGAAACTGGAGGTTTAATCAGGCAATGAAAACAAAATTTCGTCCATTGCATGACCGTATCGTGGTCAAACGGCTGGAACAGGATCAAAAAACCAGTGGTGGCATCATCATCCCGGACACCGCCAAGGAAAAGCCCATTCAGGGTGAAGTTTTAGCCGTCGGCAAAGGAGCCATCAACGACGAAGGCAAGTTGCGCCCCATGGAACTCAAAGTCGGTGACAAGGTGCTGTTCGCCAAGTATGCCGGCACCGAAGTGAAACTGGACGGGGAAGAACTCCTGATCATGCGTGAATCCGACATCATGGGCATCATCGAATAACGTTCCATCCCAGCTTCCAAATGCCCATTGGGACTCAGTCAACGCGATAAATAAAGGTAATGACACATGGCAGCCAAAGAAGTCAAATTCAGTGAAGCCGCCCGAGCCAAAATGCTCACGGGCGTCAATATTCTCGCCAACGCCGTCAAGGTAACCCTCGGACCCAAAGGTCGTAATGTGGTCCTCGACAAATCCTGGGGCGCCCCTCGCGTCACCAAGGACGGCGTCAGCGTCGCCAAGGAAATCGAACTGGAAGACAAGTTTGAAAACATGGGGGCGCAAATGCTCAAGGAAGTCGCCTCCAAAACATCCGATGTGGCCGGTGACGGCACCACCACCGCCACCGTTCTCGCCCAATCCCTCATTCGCGAAGGATTGAAAGCCGTGGCGGCGGGTATGAACCCCATGGACCTGAAACGTGGCATCGACGCCGCCGTTGAGGAGGTCATCAAGGCCCTGAAGAAAAGCGCCAAGGAAGTCACCTCCTCGGAAGAAATCGCCCAGGTGGGTGCCATCTCCGCCAACTCCGATCCGGAAGTCGGCAGAATGATCGCCGAAGCCATGGACAAAGTCGGCAAAGAGGGTGTTATCACCGTCGACGAAGCCAAAAGCATGGATACCACCCTGGACGTGGTGGAAGGGATGCAGTTTGATCGCGGCTATCTCTCCCCCTATTTCGTCACCAACGCCGAAAAGATGGTGGTGGAGATGGACAATCCCTCCATCCTCCTGGTGGAAAAGAAAGTTTCCAATCTGCAACAAATCCTCCCCATCCTCGAAAGCGTGGTCCAAGCCTCTCGCCCACTCCTGATCGTGGCGGAAGATGTGGAAGGCGACGCCCTGGCCACCCTGGTCGTCAACAAATTGCGTGGCGGTCTCAAGGTGTGCGCCGTCAAAGCCCCGGGGTTTGGTGATCGCCGCAAGGCCATGTTAGAAGACGTCGCCATCCTCACCGGCGGGACAGTGGCTTCCGAAGATTTGGGCGTCAAGCTGGAAAACGTCACCATCAACATGCTGGGCAAGGCCCGTTCGGTCATCATCAGCAAAGATGAAACCACCATCATCGACGGCGCGGGTCAGAGCGAGCAAATCAAAGCCCGCATTAGCCAGATTCGCGTCCAGATCGAGGAAACCACCTCGGACTACGACAAGGAAAAGCTCCAGGAACGGCTGGCCAAGCTGGCGGGTGGTGTCGCCGTCATCAAGGTGGGCGGGGCTACCGAGGTTGAGGTGAAAGAACGCAAGGATCGTGTCGATGACGCCTTGCACGCCACACGCGCCGCCGTTGAAGAAGGGATCGTCCCCGGTGGTGGTGTCGCCTTGCTGCGGGCACGCGGGGGACTGGGCGAACTGAAGGTCGCCAACGAAGATCAACGCGTCGGCATCAACATCGTTCGCCGCGCCTTGGAAGAGCCCGTTCGTATCATCGCTGAGAACGCCGGTGCCGAAGGGTCCGTGGTCGTCAACAAAATCCTGGAAGCCAATTCGGATAATTTTGGCTTCGATGCCGCCAAGGATGAATACACCAATTTGGTGGCCCGGGGTGTCATCGATCCCGCCAAGGTGGTGCGCAGCGCCCTGCAAGCCGCAGCCTCCGTTGCTGGATTAATGATCACCACGGAAGCCATGGTCGCCGAACTGCCGAAAAAGGACGCCCCCATGGCCGGTGGTGGCGGTGGCGGCATGGATGGCATGGGTGGCATGGGCGGTATGGGGATGTAATCGTTCCCAACTCCCAACAATCCGCCTATCATCCTCGTGGATTGTCATCACAAGAGTTTGTCGACATGTTTTCTCCGGGGGGTGTTCCGCCCCCCGGTTTTCTTTGTATGCTGTGCCGCTTCCTGTTGCATTCCCCAAACAAGTATGTTTAACCTTACCCAAAGTACGTGGCCGGGTTTGTTTCGGGCAATCCATTTCCTCCAAGAAAGTCACGACCATGCAAATTTTTAACCTGATTCCCATCGGGTTCCTGGTATGGGTGGTTGTTATCGCCATCAAGCGCGGGCACACCCATGGCTATACAGAAGGGTATTTTAAAAAACATCGCATCAAGACTGGTAAACGCTTCCGTAATTTTTTTGGTATTCCCAACGCCAATCTTCAATAATCATCGTGAACGGGGAGACTTGAACATGGCCGGCAAGCGCATCGGTGTCGTACTCTCAGGGTGCGGGGTTTACGATGGCAGTGAAATCCACGAAGCCACATTGACCCTCTACTTTTTGGACCGGGCCAAAGCCCAGATCATCGCCATGGCCCCGAATATCCCCCAATTCCACGTCATCAATCATCTGACGGGGGAAGTGGTCGGCAACGAATCCCGTAATTGCCTGGTGGAGTCGGCGCGTATCGTCCGCGGACACATTCGCGATATCGCTACCGTGAAAGCGGACGAACTGGATGCCATCATTCTGCCCGGCGGTTTCGGCGCGGCAAAAAATCTTTCCACCATCGCCTTTGATGGTGCCGATGCCAAAATCGATCCAGATACCACGCGCCTCCTTTTGGACATGTACCAGGCGAAAAAACCCATCGGCGCCTTGTGTATCGCCCCGGCAATGCTCTCCAAGGTTCTGGCCGGCAAGGGGGTTACGCTGACCATAGGGGATGATGGTGGTGTGGCGGGTGCCATCCAAAAAATGGGCAACGTTCACCAGCTCAGCGCATTCGATGGTATTGTCGTCGATGCCGCCAACCGCATCGTCACCACCGCCTCTTATATGTGCGCCGCCTCAATCGCTGAGGTGGGCCCAGGGATAGAAAAATTGGTCGATCACCTCCTGAAAATGGCCTGAGACAGGTGAAAGCACGCCTCATTTACGCCGCTTCGGAAAGTTCGGCGGACCTCTATTACGCAACCCGTTTCTTTGCCCCCGATCCTTTTCTGTACCTTCAGGAATCCGCCGGGGGGAAAACCCATCTTTTCACCAGTTCCCTGGAGATCGACCGGGCCAAGCGGGTTGCCAAGGTTGACCACGTCCACGATTGGAGCGACCTGCGCAAGCAATTCAAGGAATATTTTCCCCACGGCACGGTGGATGACGCCACCCTGATCGCGTTTTTTCTCAAGCAATCCGATATCATCGATCTGGAGGTTCCCGCCAGCTTTCCCTTGGGATTGGCGACCAACCTGCGGGGATTGGGGATTCGCCTGGAACCCGTACCCGAGCCGTTCTGGCCCGAACGCGCCTTGAAAACACCCGATGAAGTGATGCTGATCGAACAAGCCCTGGCGGTAACGGCGCGTGCCATGAACTGCGGCATCGATCTGATTCGCCGCTCCACCATCGATAGCCACAACATGCTGCGCCTGAACGGAGCGCCTTTGACCAGTGAACTGGTGCGGGGTGAGATCAATGCCCAACTGGTACGCGAGGGTGCCAGCCCCAGCCACACCATTGTTTCGGGTGGCAGCCAGGGGGCCGATCCCCACGAAACCGGCCATGGCCCCCTCCCCGCTTGCGCCCCCATCATACTCGATGTTTTCCCAAGGATGGATGCCACGGGCTATTGGGGCGACATGACCCGCACCGTTTGCCGGGGAAAGGCATCGGATCGCCTCCGTCGGGCCTGGGTCGCCGTTCGCGAAGCCCAGGATGTCGCTTTCGCCCTCATCCACGATGGTGTCCCCGGCAAAATAGTACACGATGCCGTTGCCAAGCATCTCACCGATTCCGGCTTTGTCACCGGCCCACTCGCCGATGGCCGTCAGGGTGGTTTTTTCCACGGTACCGGTCACGGCCTCGGTCTGGAAATCCATGAAGCCCCCCGGATCGGTCAAAAAGACCAAATCCTCACATCAGGCCATGTCGTCACCGTGGAACCCGGCCTTTACTACCCCGATATGGGAGGGGTGCGTATCGAGGACGTGGTTTTGGTGGAAAAAACGGGCTGCCGCAATTTGACGGTGCAGGAGAAGTTTTTGGAGTTGTTGGACTGATCATGTGATCATGAGTCAATGCTGAGATGTTGGCGCCCGAAATGCGTGGAGCCGATGAGAAAAACATTCAATATATCAACAAGGTCGAAATTATTTCCAATAATACTCCTATTATTGGGCATTGCCTTTTCCAATATTTATTGGGCCTATTCCACCTACGAAAAAAGGGAATTTTCCCGGCAATATTTTGAACAGATTACCGCAAACGCCTGGAATATCATCACCAGGAGGCTTTTCCTCCAGGATAATCTGTCACGGGCCATCAGCGGGCTGTTCACGACCTCGGATGCCATTTCCACCATCGCCTGGAACCGTTTTCTGGATGCCATGGATTGGGAAAAGCGGTATCCGGGATTGCAGGAAATCGCTTTTGTCGTTCCCGTAACCGAGGAAGAGCGGGAACGATTTGAGCGCCGCATGCAATTTCCCTTCAGCCCCTATTTTCGTGTGGAAAGCGAAGAAAAACGCGACGATTATTTCGTCGTCACTTTTCACCGCGCCCTGGATCCTGAGCAAATGTTTTACAAGCCGGGTACGGATTTGGGCTCTGAAAAAGGGCGTCGCGAAGGGGCCAAGCAATCCCGGGATTGGGGGCGATCGGTCTTTTCACCACCGGTCATGCGCCAGGTCGGTGATGACGTTCGCTGGGAATTCCTCTATTTTTACCCGGTCTATCGCCCCGGGCGATCCTTGGCGACCGTCGATGATCGTCGTTTGGCCTTTTTTGGCTGGATTGTCACGGTTTACGATGCGAAAAAATTATTTGAATCCCTTTTTGGCAGCGTCCATATCGACCTGCGCGCCGAAATTTTTGATGGGTTGATGATTTCCCCCAATTCAAAAATTTATGACACGCATCCCGGCATCCGTGAAGGCCGGTCCAATCTGGAATGGATTCGCATCACCCAATCGACCGCGGGCCAGGGGGGATGGACCATCCGTTTGTCCCCCAGCCCCATCTTTATTGAAAATTATCAATCGCGAGCCAGTTCCGCCATACCCATTGCCGGCTTTGTCATCAGCGTTGCCATTGCCCTCAGCTATTGGGTGTTGATTTCCGGACGCGAGCGCGCCCTGGATGAAGCGTTACAAATGACCCGCCAATTGGGGGTGAGCGAAGAACGGTTCATGCGCATTGTTTTGTACGCCCCGATCCCGGTACTCATCCATTCCGCGATAGACGGGCGCATCATTCAAGCCAATCAGCGCTGGCTTGAATTATCGGGCATCCAACGTGATGAAAAATTGACCCTGAGGGATTGGGTCGAGCGCATCTCCCCTCCGGAACAGCACCAGTCGCTCATGGAACTGCTTGGCCCCCCGTTTCCGTCCGACAATCCCCTGAAGGAGGGGGAGTTGACCCTGCACCCCATCGATGGGGGGACCCGGGTGTGGATGGTACGCTCCCGCCCTTTGGATCATTCCGTTGTTGAGGGTGGCATGGTCCTCAGCATGGGGATGGATATCACCGACATGAAAGCGACCGAAATTTCCCTGGTGCAAGCCAAACGGGAAGCGGAAGCCGCCAATTTGGCCAAAAGCGAATTTTTGGCGACCATGAGCCATGAAATTCGCACGCCGATGAATGCCATTGTTGGCATGGCCGAAGTCCTGGAGGAAACCCCATTAACCGAAGAACAACGGGAATATGTGGCGGTATTTCGCCGGGCCGGGGACAATCTTCTGGAATTAATTAATGATATCCTTGATTTATCCAAGGTTGAGGCGGGGCGGATGGAATTGGATCGGGTTCCGTTTTCCCTCAAGGATTTGTTGCGCCGCATCATGGACATCATGATCCATCGCGCCCGCGAGCGGGGGTTGGTACTCAATCTGGAGGTCGAGGAAAACACCCCCGACGGGCTGATCGGAGACCCGAAACGATTGCGGCAAATTTTAATCAACCTGATCGGCAACGCCATTAAATTCACCCATGAAGGGAGTGTGTCCCTGTACGTCAAGAAAAATGCCGGGAATGCCAGTCCAGGGGCCCTGCAATTTTTCATCAAGGATACGGGAATTGGCGTGCCGCCAGACAAGCAGGTGAGAATTTTTGAATCTTTCACCCAGGCCGATGCGTCAACGACCCGAAAATATGGGGGAACAGGTCTTGGATTGGCGATCACCCGCAAACTCGTCAACTTGATGAATGGTGATATCCATGTCACCTCGGAAATGGGCAAGGGCAGTGTTTTTTGCTTTACGGCCATATTGGATTTGGTGGACCAAAGCCATATTTCCCCAGTACCTCCACGAGACAATGAGCATCGTAATTTAGATGGGAAACGAATCCTGGTCGTTGGGGAACAACCCGACCATCGATTGGTTCTGACTCGCCTGATTGAAGGATTGGGGGGGGCCGTGATCAACGCGGAAAGTCCGGCACAAGCCTTGACCAATCTTCACGCGCAGATGGACGCCCATTCGCCTGTGGATGCCGTGTTGCTGCAACCCCCGGCGGAACAAACGGATATCCTTGAAAGCGTTCAAATGCTACGTGATGAAACCCGACAACCCAATCTTGCGGTTGTTGTGGTCAGCTCCTACCAACTGCAAGGGGATTTGG
Organism: Magnetococcales bacterium; assembly: GCA_015228975.1. Taxonomy (GTDB): domain Bacteria; phylum Pseudomonadota; class Magnetococcia; order Magnetococcales; family UBA8363; genus UBA8363. Next base: position 32,973 of record JADGCN010000007.1, on the reverse strand, counting down.
CACGCGCCCGTGAACGCAACATTGGTTTGCTGCTCCATCCCGTCAAGGGAGAAGCCTTATTGGACGCCTTGTCCACGGTTTTGCAACTGGAAGCCGCGATTTCCCCTGAGATACAACCCTCCCAACCCGGGGCAGACGTGGTCAGAGAACATCCAACACCTGAAAAAGACAAAAATATTTTATTGGTTGACGACTCGGAGGATAATATCCTCCTGGTCAACGCCTTCCTTAAAAAGACCTCTCACAAGCTCACGGTCAGGCAAAACGGCGTCGATGCCGTTGCTGCCGTCAAGGAAGCCGAATTTGATCTCGTATTGATGGACGTGCAGATGCCAGTCATGGATGGCTATGCCGCAACCCGCATCATCCGCCAATGGGAACAGGAAAACCATCGCAGGCCGGTCCCGATTATCGCGCTGACCGCCCATGCCTTTGCAGAAAATGAACGACAATCCCTGGAAGCGGGATGCACGGCGCATCTGACCAAACCCATCACCAAGCCCCGTCTGTTGGAAGCCATTGCAACCCACGCCCTCGACCGGTTACCGGAAGAATTGCAGAAAAATCTTCACGGTCCATCACGTCTTGTCTGAAAAAACGTCTTCCAGGGACTGGGCATCGAAGTTACCACCTTCTGGGAACTGGATGATTGTCAAACCATCATGAACCAATGAAACCATGGCAGGCTACCAAATTTTTTTCAGTCACATTTGAACATTTCCGATTCTTACTGGCCTGCCAAACGGGATTTTTATGGACGAATGCGCCCATTTCAGCGAGAATGGCCTTGAAATCGTGAATCCAACTCAAGGCCATTACAAGTGAAATTCGTCGACCCACGCATCGACTTCGCTTTCAAAAAAATTTTCGGCAGCGAAGATGCTAAGGATATCCTCATCAGTTTTTTGGAGAGTCTGCTTGGCCTTAGAGGCGACAGGTGCATCGCCGAGTTGGCCATCATGGATCCTTTTTTGGTTCCGCGTCTCAAGGATCTCAAATCAACGATCCTGGATGTGCGGTGCAAGGACCATCGAGGTATCTCCTATATCGTCGAGATGCAGGTCGAGAAGGTCGCCGCCTTTTTAAAAAGAATCCAATTCAACAGCGCCAAGGCTTACGCCAACCAGATCAGCCGGGGCGAAGACTATCCGCACCTGAAACAAATCATTGCCGTCACAATCACCGATTTTATCCTGTTTGAAGGCTTCGAACACTGCGCATCGGTTCACGAATCCCGCAAAACGGTTTTCGGGCAATCCCATTTAACCGATATCGTTCACCATTTTGTCGAGTTGCCAAAATTTACCAAGGATTTGAACTCCTGTGATGGTATTTTTGATCAGTGGCTCTATTTCATCAAGTATGCAAGTACCCTTGAAGAAATTCCCGAAAAAATGCAGGCTGCCCCCATTCGACACGCTTTTGAAAAAGCCAGGGTCGCCAACATGACGGCGGACGAGTTGGAACTGTATGACAAAGCTGGAATTGCCATCGCCGATGCACGTGGGCGCTTAGAACTGGCAAGGGAAGAAGGACGAGAGGAAGGAGAACGGATTGGCGTGCAGAGAGGCGAAAGAAAAGAGGCGGCTAAAATGCTGACTCGCCAGTTACAACGCCGTTTCGGCTCCGTACCCGATTGGGCCAACGAAAAAATAGCCAAAGCTGACCAGTCATCTTTGGAGGAGTGGAGCCTCCGCATTTTCGATACCCGGTCACTGGACGATGTTTTTTCGCACAGCATGTGACAGTATGTGACCCAACGGCTGACACCATGCATGGGAAAAATCGATTGCCGCACGCAGGTATTCTTAAGAAAATTACAAACATAAAACTTTGCTCAATCAACATAGTGTTATTTCGATGGATGAGTCCAAAGAACGATTGCTGGAACATCTGGCATCCATCCTGGCGCTACACCCGGAAGGCATCAAGGAATATGCCCTGGTGCGCCTCTTGAAACAGGAAAACATCCCCCCCTTTGCCGACAGCTCATTGAGCGACCCGCTGCACTTGTTTCACGTCCATTTCTTGCTGTTTCACTGCTTGTACCTGCTCAAATCCCGCATGATCACCCTGGGAACCGGTGATTTGGAAATCCATTGTCTGAACATTCGCCTGATTCCGTTGTCGCAAAGCCAGGGCGGTGACATGACAAGGTTTGATCCTTTGCAGAGCTATTATCTCGACCTGAGCCACTTGGACCGAACCACCCGGGACGATGTCTCGAAGATGATCGATACGTTTTGGCAACAATGGGACCGTCACGAAAAACGCGCAGCGGCATGCACCCTGCTGGACCTTCCAGAAGATGCCGATTCGGCAACCATCAAAAGGCGATACCGACATCTGGCCAAAATTCACCATCCCGACATCGGGGGTGATGGGAAAGCGTTCGCCAACATTGCCGCCGCGGTCGCAGTTCTTTTAACGCCCTAAACTGTATGCCTTTTGCATTGGCTGAAAATATGGCAAACTTGTTAGTGTGACTCAGAAGGCGCTGATTTCAAGAAGCGTCAGTTTTGCTGTTTCTTTGGTCTGGCTGCCGGCACCCGGGAAAGGATCATCCCCTCCCGGCCTTATTCTTTTCATGGATGATACCATCATGGTTGACCGCGTCCTTATTTTTGATACAACCTTGCGCGATGGCGAACAATCGCCCGGGGCGTCGATGAATATTGAAGAAAAGTTGCGCATCGCCCGCCAATTGGAACGTTTGAAGGTGGACGTGATCGAAGCAGGCTTTCCCATCGCTTCCGCAGGTGATTTTGAATCGGTCAAAGAGGTGGCGCATCTGGTACGTGACTGTTGCATCGCGGGCCTGGCCCGGGCGCGTTTGGAAGATATCGATCGGGCGTGGGAAGCCTTGTCACAGGCAGCCGACCCGCGCATCCACACCTTTATCGCCACCAGCCCCATCCACCGGCGCCACAAATTGGGGATGGATCAGGACCAGGTATTGGAAGCGGCCGTCGCCGCCGTGCGCCATGCGGTGCGCTACACCAGCAACGTGGAGTGGTCCGCCGAAGATGCCGGACGAACCGAATTGGATTTCCTCAGCCGCATCGTCCAGGCGGTCATCCGCGCTGGGGCCAAAACAGTCAACATTCCCGATACGGTCGGCTACACCCTGCCCGAAGAGTTCGGTGCCCGGATCCACTACCTGATGGAACATGTTGACAATATTCATCAAGCAACCATTTCGGTCCATTGTCACAACGATCTGGGCTTGGCCGTCGCCAATTCCCTGGCAGCGGTGGCCCATGGCGCCCGCCAAGTGGAATGCACCATCAACGGTCTGGGAGAGCGTGCGGGCAATGCCGCTCTGGAGGAAGTGGTCATGGCACTCCGCACGCGCCACGATCACCCCCCGTTTCAATCCCTGGAAACCCGTATCGACACCACGGAAATCATTCGCACCTCCAAACTGGTGTCCGCCGTCACCGGCTTCCCAGTGCAACCCAACAAAGCCATTGTCGGTGCCAATGCCTTTGCCCATGAATCGGGGATTCACCAGGATGGGGTTTTGAAAGAGGTCACCACCTACGAAATCATGACCCCCGAATCGGTGGGACTGGCAACCAATCGCATGGTATTGGGCAAACATTCGGGTCGGCATGCGTTCAAGGATCGCCTCCGGGAAATGGGCTACGAATTGGACGACCAACAATTGGACCGGGCTTTTCACCGTTTCAAAGGGTTGGCGGATATGAAGCAGGAAATGTTCGATGAAGACATCCGTGCCCTGGTGGACGACGAGGTCATTCGCGAAGACGACTATTACCGTCTGGAACGGTTGCATGTCGCCTCGGGAACCCAGGATACCCCCATGGCGGCTGTGGCCATTCAAGCGGGTGGCGAAAGCCTCCTGGAAGCCACCGGTTCTGGCGTCGGCCCGGTCGATGCCGTGTTTCAGGCCATCCACAAACTGATTCCCGAGGCGGCCACCACCCGTTTGAATCTGTACCAGGTCCACGCCGTAACCGGCGGTATGGATGCCCAGGCGGTGGTCACGGTACGCCTCGAACAAGGGGGACGATTGATCCAGGGTCAAGGGGCCGATTACGATACCATGGTGGCCTCGGCTCGGGCTTTTATTAACGCCTTGAACAAACTGGCGCATAGGAAAAACTTGCCGCATAAGGGCGTGTGACATTCTGGCAAGAGCGGGGAAAAATTGTTTAACATTTTGTTATAATTTAAAAAAACATCTTTGGCACGTCATTTGTTAGAGTGATGGGGATAGTTGCGTCATGGAACGAACGCAATGGAATACATACAACTCCAAGAAAGGGGCCTATCATGAGCATCCGCCGTGTGGGAAAGGCTGATTCGCCTGCCGCTGGCTCAATCTCCTCCGCTAAAAGTCGCAGTGTCGATAGCGTGTCAGGGGAAATTTTTGCCCGTCACCTGGCGGATATTGCCGCTGTCCGTGAGCCGGAAGCAGTCGATGCCGTCACCGCCACCGAACTGGTCACCGCCGTGAGTGATCGAGAGCCAACGCCACATCAGCGTCGGGAACAACTCCTGCAGACGGGCGAACTCCTCGATTCCCTGGCCGCCCTGGGTCGCGACATCGCGGCCGTTGGCAAAAACTCGTCCATGGAATTGCGCTCACACCTGCAAAAAACACGTGATCTCGCCCTGCGCACCCTGTCGGATTCCCCCACCACCGGTCTGGAGCGGGATTTATTGCATCGGACCACGGTTTTGGCAACGGTAGAACTGGCAAAAAGTGACCGGGGGGATTATAAGTAGGGACTAAGGGTCTCCCGCCGCATCGGTAGCTGACCGGCAGAGTCCAAAGCCCCCGACTTGGCGTGTGCATACATTGAACCGAATCCGTAACTTTTCCATCATCGCCCATATTGACCATGGGAAAAGCACCCTGGCCGACCGGTTGATCGAACGCACCGGTGCCATGGAGTTGCGCGATATGTCCAACCAGGTCCTGGACAGCATGGACCTGGAAAGGGAGCGGGGCATCACCATCAAAGCCCAGTCGGCCCGGCTCTCCTATACCGCACGCGATGGCCACACCTACACCCTCAACCTCATCGACACGCCGGGCCACGTTGACTTTTCCTACGAGGTATCGCGTTCTTTGGCCGCCTGCGAGGGGGCGCTCCTGGTCGTCGATGCCGCTCAAGGAGTCGAGGCGCAAACATTGGCCAACGTCTACCTGGCCATGGAAAACAACCTGGAAATCGTCCCGGTTATCAATAAAATCGACCTGCCATCCGCCGATCCCGCCCGTGTACGCGCCCAAATTGAAGAAGTCATCGGCCTGGATGCCTCCGATGCCATCGAATGCTCCGCCAAATCGGGTATCGGCATCGACGCCATCCTCGAAGCCATCGTCAATCGCATGCCGCCTCCCAAGGGAGACCGCGATGCCCCCCTCAAAGCCTTGATCGTCGACTCCTGGTACGATAATTACCTGGGGGTGGTCGCTTTGGTCCGGGTCTACGAAGGCGGGATGTCGACGCAAAAACGGGTGGAAAGCCGCACACGCAAAATTCGCCTCATGAGCTCCGGTCTCGAATACGCCTTGGACCGACTGGCCGTTGTCACCCCCAGAATGGTGGATGTGGAAAGCTTGAGCGCCGGTGAAGTCGGCCTGGTCATCGCCGGTATCAAGGAATTATCCCAGGCCCGGGTCGGCGATACCATCACCGATGCCGCCCGACCCGCCGATCAGCGCCTGCCAGGGTTCAAGGCCGTGAAACCCATGGTGTTCGCCGGACTCTACCCCGTGGACTCCGCCGATTTCGAATCCCTCAAAGATGCCCTGGAAAAACTCTCCCTCAACGATGCCGCCATCATCTACGAAGCGGAATCCTCCCCCGCATTGGGTTTTGGATTCCGCTGCGGTTTTTTGGGCATGCTGCACATGGAAATCGTCCAGGAACGCCTGGAACGAGAATTTGACCTGGATCTGGTAACCACCGCCCCCAGCGTCGTCTATCGGGTGATCCTCACCAACGGTACCATCGTTGAGGTTGATAATCCCGCCAACCTGCCACCCACCAATCATTGGAATATCATCGAAGAACCCTTCATCAAGGCGTCCATCATGGCACCCGCCGAATACATGGGGCCGGTGATCCAAATGTGTAACGAACGCCGTGGCGTTCAGCGCGATATCGTCTACGTCTCCGACACCCGGGTCTTGATCCAGTTTGAAATGCCCCTCAATGAAATCGTCATGGATTTTCACGACCGCCTGAAATCCATCACCCGGGGCTATGCCTCCATGGATTATGAATGGCTCGAATATCGCGAGGGCAGTCTGGTCAAACTTGACGTGTTGATCAATGGCGACCCGGTCGATGCCCTGTCCAGCATCGTGCATCGCGACAAATCGCAAGCCAAAGGGCGCGATCTGGCCAAAAAAATGAAAGAGATCATCCACCGGCAAATGTTTGAAGTCTCTATCCAGGCTGCCATCGGCGCCAAAATCATCGCCAGGGAAACCGTCAAGGCACTCAGAAAAAATGTTACGGCCAAATGTTATGGCGGTGATGTCACTCGTAAAAGAAAATTACTGGAAAAACAAAAGGCTGGCAAAAAACGCATGAAACAGGTCGGCAAAGTGGAAATACCGCAGGAAGCGTTCTTGGCCGTGCTGAAAGTGGAATAGGTGGAAAGACGTGGATTCCAATCAGGAAACAGAGCAAAAGGCGCAAACCGTCCAGGAAGAAGATCAAGAGATCCAGGCTTCGTCACCGGCCAAACACCTGTGGCACGGAGCCGTGTTCGTCATGAGCGGTCTCTACCTGCTGGGCAGCACCGGGGATGGGGGCAGTGACGCCATCGAGGAAGCCGGTCTCTCCTGGGGCCCCATCATCGCGGTTGCCTTGCTGATCATCGGGGCGTTGTTCCTTTGGAAGGGGCGCTGGTTTCTGCAACACAAACACCCCCACGTTCAAATAGTCGCCGAATATTACGAAGCGATCATCCTGGCTGTCGGCATCGCCCTCCTGGTACGCACCTTTGTCGTGGAACCGTTCAAAATTCCTTCGGGATCGATGATTCCAACCTTGCAGGTGGGCGATTACCTGTTCGTCAGCAAGTTCACCTATGGCCACCGAATCCCCTTCACCAAAGAACGCTTGTTCATGGGAGAGGGACCGAAACGGGGCGATATCGTCGTGTTTGAATATCCACGTGACCCCGGCAAAGATTATATCAAACGTATCATCGGCCTGCCCGGCGACCGGATCGTCTATCAGGATAAACGGCTGTACATCAACAACCAACCCGTCCCCTACGAAAGAACCGGAGAGTACACCTACTTCGATGAACGTGACCGGGAAGTCAGTTCCTTGCGACTTACGGAACAATTGGAAGACCATCCCCATTCAGTTCTCATCCGCCCCTTCTATTTTTCCGATCAGATTACCGACGAGGTCGTGCCGCCTGGCCATTATTTTGTCATGGGGGACAACCGTGACAACAGTAACGACAGTCGGTTCTGGGGGTTTGTCCCCGCCTACCGGCTGGTAGGACGTGCGTTGGCTATTTTTTGGTCCTGGGATTCCAGAGATAGCCGGTTGCGTTGGGAACGCCTCGGAAGTCTGGTCCGTTAGCACCTGATTTCCATCGTGTGAGAGGGCCTCGGGCTGATCGTTCCGGGTGATGGAGGATAACTGTGTCAAAATTGATGATTATCGCGGGCATTCTGGGTCTGTTTTTGACCTTCCTGGGTAAAGCGGGACCAGGAATCTATGATTATTATCTCATGAAAGATTTGGCTGATCGCGTGGTCCTGGATTATGCAAGCCTGCCCATGAAGGAGGTCATGCGCCGTATTGAGTTTGAGTTGGATCGATCCAATATCAAGGTCTCGGAGGAAACTTTCCAGGTTCGTGAAACCAAACAGGGGTACCAGGTATTGGTCACCCAACGCATTCCCTTGGTTGTTGAGGTGGGTGGCCGCACCCTGGCTATGAAGGGGCATGAGGAAATGGTCTTGCATTATGAAGCCGGCAAATAGCACCTTGGCAAACGGGGAATGGGAGAGACTTGAAACCCTGGAAAAGCGCTTGGGTTATACCTTTACTGACCGATCACTGCTCTTGACAGCACTCACGCATCGATCCGCCCCCAGACTGCTTGACGCCCATACAGCCAATACGAATCACGAAAACCATAACGAACGCCTGGAATTTTTAGGCGATGCCGTCCTGGATCTCGCTGTTTCGGCATTACTCTATCAGCACTTCCCCAGGGCACCCGAAGGCATGCTCTCCACATGGCGCGCCTCTTTGGTCAATACCCGAACCCTGGGAAAAGTGGGTGAAGAATTATCCCTGGGAGACCTCTTGGAAATGGGCAAGGGGGAAGATTTGAGTGGTGGCCGCAAAAAAACATCCATTCTCGGCAACAGCCTGGAAGCCATTTTCGGTGCCATCTACCTGGATGGTGGGTATGAGGTGGTGTTGCAAGCAGCCGATCGCTTACTCGGTTCGCGCATCCGCACACTGGAAGAGGGCAAGTGGGACAAGGATTACAAAACCCTGCTCCAGGAAAAGCTGCAAGGTTCCGGTCTCCCTTTGCCGGAATACCGCATAGCACTCGTCAGTGGCGCCCCTCATGATCGCCACTTTGAAGTCGAATGCCTGGTGGGACAACAGGCGTCGGGAAAAGGGGCGGGTCGCTCCAAACGCATCGCGGAACAAGCCGCCGCAGCCCAGGTTTTGTCAGCCCTGGCCCAGAAATCATAACGCATCGTCCCAATCAAAACGGCAGCTTGTCCAAAAGCTTTTCAATTCCTTTCGGGGCAACCTGTTGCAAAACGCCGTCGAGTCCTTTTTCCTTCAGCTTTTCCCCCAATTTACCATTCAAATTTTTATCAATTTTCTCCATGATTTTGCGCTTGGCCTCCTCCTTGGCATTGTCTTTGACCAATCCTTGCACATCCACCTGATACCGGGGCCGCGTCGGCTGACCGGTCACGCGAATGGGAATGACAATGTTTTTCAGTTCGGCCAGACTTTTCCCCCCCTGCCCCTCCAAAGTACCCACCAAAGCCACCTTGATCAGATAATTGACGGTATCTTTGGGCAAATCGGCCTGCCCCTCTCCGTTGACCCGTAATAATGGTGATTTCAAAGTCAGATCATTGTTACTCAATACCCCGTTGTCCATTTTGATCGAGGCGGAGAATTCGGAGAAATCGGTCTTTTCGCCATTGTCTTCCCCCGCTGATGGCGCTTGACCTTTCAAAGCCTGGGATGCCGAGCGCACCATTTTTCCAATATTGATCCCCTTGATGGCGCCATCCGCAAAGGTAAAGCGCGAATGACCCGACAACGTGCGTTTGATATCGTCAGCGTCCAGTCCTTGCATGGTGAGATCCGCACTGGCATTGGCCTTGCCGATAATTCTATCCACCCCGGTCACATCCGCCAGGAGTTGCCCCCCCTGGACCCCGGTCAAAACCAACTTGACCACCGTCTTGGGTTTATCGGAACGGAAATCGCTATCCAGATCCCCTTTGATCGTCCCCTCATACAACCGGGCTTCCACGGGATGAACCCCCAAAACACCCTTGGCAACGGAGAGTTTGACGAGGGCTTCGGTCATGCGCAGGTCATGAAATTTAAGTTTTTTGACGCGCAATTGCCCGTTCATATCCGGCAACCCCACACCCTCTTTATTCTTTTTCGCATCCTTTACCCCACTCCCCGCCGCCTTGCCCCCCTTTTTGGGGTTCCCCTTTTCCTCCTCAGGGGCACGGTAACGATCCACATCCAGGGTATCGACGGCCAAATCATACGTGAGATGGAACGGGTTGAACGAATCAATCCTCGCCTGACCGGTCAGGTGCGTCTCATCCAAAAGGCCATCGATTGTTTCCAAAGAAAACCGATCATGCTCCCCTTTGATGCCCAGGGTAACAGCCACCTTATGCCAGGCACGCGGATCCCGCGCGGACATCGGATCCCTGTGCATCTTGTTCAGGGTATCCGCCAGATTGAATTCATGAAGTTGCCAATGGCCCTGCCAGACCGGCTTATCCCCCAAACCGGTCGCCTTCATCGCCCCTGTCAGCCTGGCACCTCCCGCCACCAATTCAAAACCGGCAAGGTCCAGGGTTCCTTTTTTCATATCAACGTCAATCAATCCGGCCAAAGTCCCCAGCAATCCACTCCCGGACCCCTCCTCGCCGGCAAACAACAGGGTCATATTGTTCAAATTGGTCCGAACGTGGGGTCCATCAAGCCAGGTTTGCACCTCCAGCGGTCCCGACCATTGCGTCAACCCCTTACCCAAGGCACCTCCCCGGCTGGAGAGGGTCATTTTCTGGGAATGCGTTGTTATTTCCCGTTTGTTGAGATCAATCCCAACATTGAAAACACCCTCCAGAGAAGAATCCCCACCCGGGAAGAGACCGCCCGAGTTTTTCATCGCAATGGCAAAAGATTTCAGTCTGACCGTGCCCTCTTTAGAAGCCGTTTCCCAATCGCCGGAGAACGTCCCCTCCAGGTGCCCGAGTCCACTGCCTTGTGTACTCAAGCTGCAACCCTTCAACGTTCCCTGCATGGTATCGGAACCCGGGGTAACGGTGATCTTGGATGGGCACGTCACCTGGGAATGACCATTTTGCCCCATGAAACCATCGCTGGCTGTCACTGTCAGGTCATGCAGGGTGGCACGGATCGGTCCCCCCGGTTGTTCCCTGTTCCAGTCGACAGCTCCCTTCCCCGTCAACTTGCCGTTATCCACCAACGGCCCATGCAAGGCAAACGTCAACCCCTCCATCCGTCCATCCAGACGCCCCGAATCCAGAGCCAGTCTGTTGTTGGCGCGAAACTTGAATTCGCCGCCACCGGTCTTGAACGCCCCACCCGTTATTTCCAGAACCACTTTATCCAACAGGGTGGTCAGGATCTTTTTTTGCAAATCGGATTGCACCTCTAGATCCATACGACCGGCAAATCCCCCTCCGGAAAAAGCCGAGCCCTCCCCCTTGAGCGTCATGCCATTCAAGATGAGGCCAACCTGCTGTTTGTTCACGTCCACTTGCAACCTGCCCGGTGATTCGATGCGAACAAATCCCTCTTTCAATGCCCCTTCACGGGCCTCCATATTCAATCCCGACAGGGTGGCCGCCGCCGTCATCGTCACCCAATCAAACTGCCCATCCATCTCCGTGCCCACATGGGCTTTGACACCCGCGAGCTTGGCCCCACCCGCCTCCACACCCACCTGTTTCAACCCCCACAATACCTTCCGACTCTGGGGATCCACCACAACCCGACCTTTGAAATCGGCTTGGAGCGTCACCCCCTCTGGCCCGGGTTCATTCTGACGCCACGAGCCTTTTTCCACATTCAGGGTGCTGGCCATGTTGGATAAATCCACAGAAAGGGTACCCGCCATCCCCAGATTGCTTCCCGCCCCCTTTTCCGCCTCCTTGCCCGTTGCCCACGACACCGTGTCCAAGGTCGCCTTGATTTGACCCTGCGGCAAATCGAGATTCAGCACCCCTTTCAGCGTCACGTGTTCACTCTCGGCAGGCTTCGGGCGAACCACGTCCGCATGCAGATCGACCCCCATCGGTTGACCCGCAACCCACTGCCCCACATCAAGGCCCAGGTGTTCCAATCGGACAACCTGACCCGAGCGGGCATCATTCCAGCGCACCTGCCCCTCCTCAACATGGATGCCTTGAAAGACCACCGCAGCCAGCAGAGCCGAGGGGCTTTCCACCACCTGAGCGCCCCCCCCGGAGTTGGGAATCTCTTTCTTTTCACTGGTCTTATCCTGTCGGGACAAATCCTCCCAGTTCCCCACCCCCTGGGCATTGCGTCCCAGGTTCACGGTCAATCCTTTGACAATAACCGTGTCCACTTCAACCTTTTTTTGCAAAAGCGCCACCAGCCTGACCCTGACTTCCACATCATCCACACTGGCAAACGGTTCGGAACCAAAACCAACGGCATTGTCCAACACCACGCCTTGCGCATGAAAGCCAACCCATGGGAATAGCGAAATTTTTAAATCATCACGGATGCGAAACCCCCGACCGGTGTTTTCCTTGACCAGGCGGCTGATCTGATCGCGATAATCGTTGGGATGGACCAACCAGGTAACCCCCACGCCAACCAGCATGGCGAGGACCAATACGGTTACGATAACCAGGACTATGATTTTCAAAGGTTTCAAGGTACACCCCCCATGATGGGAATCGCGACCGGAAGACCCGCTACCCTTGTCCGATACACGGGTCCAGACCACGTTTTATTGTTGGCAAAAAGACTCAATCCAGGAAAACGCGGCAGATTGGTCCAGCATGGATTCGGCCATGAGCATGGCTTGTTGCACCGCTCCATCATGGATTTCATCCGGGTGATGGGCATCGGCATTGACTACAGCCCTGATGTGATATTCCGCCGCCATTTCCCAAAAAGGCAACCAGGGATAAGGTTGCCGCACACGGGCTCCGTCCTGAATCGGCCATTGACGCAAACCATTGGCATTGATCTCCAAAGGCATGGCCAAGTCTTGAGCCGCCTCAAGAATGGCCTTCACACACGCCTTGACCTCGTCATCCCAAGGCAACAAGGAGCTGGCAAACAAATCGGGATGCGCCATGAAGCCAAACAAGCCGGAAGCCATGGCGGCAATAAAAAAATCGGTGTAGGCACGCAATGTATTGCCGTCGCGCACACCGCCAGAGGTGTAACACCACTGCGCTTCATGCTCAAACAGATGTACGCCGCCCACCAAATAATCAAACTTTCGTTCACCCAACAAGGTGTCCCTATAAAAATGGCTGAATTCCGGGACATATTCACATTCCATCCCTTTGAGGACACGGAGCGAATCGTGGTCTCGCCGCGCTTGCTCAATCCGCCGGTCGTAATCATCCAGGTCGGCCATGGCCATGCGAATCGACGCCCAGCGTCCATCCGGCAAGGGCGTGTGGTCGGAAATCCCCAACACTTTCAGGCCTCGCTCACAGGCTTTCTGACAGTAGGCCGCAACATCCCCCTGGGCATGGTGGCAACGCCACGTATGGGTATGCAGGTTGCTCACGCGCCACATCATGCCTGAATCATCCTTGTCCAACATTGTCCTTTCCAGAATCATTCCAATGTGTTGCAAATACTTTTGCCATCGACCGGTTTGGCCAGGAAACCATTGGCCCCGGCCTTGGCGCCAAGACGGGCATTTTCGCTGCGATAATCGGCGGTCACAATGACGATCTTACCGGTAAACCCCTGCGCTCGAATACCTTTTATGGCTTCAATGCCATCCATCCCCGGCATATGCAGGTCTATGAACACCATGTCCGGTTTCCAGGACGACACCAAGGCAATGGCATCGGCGCCCGAATAGCATGATTTGGTCAGCGGCTTTTGCGGGCATCTTTTGAGGAACGCCTCCATCAACATGCAATTTTTCGGTTCGTCATCGACCACAAGAATTTTTCCCATGTTCATCCCCTCCCTGACCCATCGATTCATGGAGCGCCCTGCCAGGATGCACAGCCGGAATGGCTCGTGTCCACCATTCTTGACATTGCTTTACCACGCGAGCCTATCCATCGTACCATTCTCTGACCTTTCGGCAACCCTTTTGCAAGGGCCACTCCGAGAAAAAACATCGGCGCCATCAGTCACGAGCCACCCTGGTCAAAGGGCCATTGCGCCAAAACGACACTATAAGAACTGTTGCTCCTTTCCACCATCCTTAACCTTGACGGAGACTTGCAATGAAATGGAAATGCACCGTGTGTGACCACATCCACGAAGGGGATGCCCCCCCCAAAGTGTGCCCAGTGTGCGGCGAAGGTTCCGAAGCTTTTGAAAAAATGAAATAATATTGAATAACCCGGACGGTCCATCGTGTCAGACCACCTTCATGGTGCATCGTCCGGGTTGTACAAAGCGTCACCTCCTGGCCTGGGCGATCTCTTCCAAAACCATCGGGTGTCGTTCCTCCCGGGCGCTTCGCGCCAAAGCCAAGTCCGCCCGCTCCTGAGCCTCCCGACTCCATGAAGGCTGCAAGGCCCTTCCCAAGCCCCAAATCGCCGCACCACGAATCAACGCCTCCGGTTCCGTGGCCAGACGCGCCAATGCCAAGACCGCTTCCCCAGCACCCGAGTTCCCCAACGCAATCGCCAAATTACGCAAAAAACGCATCCGTCCCACACGCTTGGCACTGGAATGATGGAACAGCGTCCTGAATTCCCCCTCGGTCAGCGTCGCAAAATCCGTCAAGGGCCGGTTGCCCAAATCCTCTCTGGGAATCAAGGCGTTTTCCCGCGCCGGTCGGGCGAAACGATTCCACGGACAAACCCGCAGGCACAAATCACATCCCAGAACCCGGTTGCCCACATGAACCCGATACTCCCAAGGGATGGGACCTTTCGCTTCCAGAGTCCAATAACTGATGCAACGACTGGCATCCATCCCCCCCAGACCATCCAATGCCCGCGTCGGACAGATGTCACAACAACGTCGGCAGGTGCCACAATGGTACCCCGAGGGCGAATCGGGCGGCAGATCCAGGGGGAGCAGATAATCCCCCAAAAACAACCACCCCCCCCATTGTCGGCTTATCAATAGCGTGTTTTTCCCCTGCCAACCCAAACCAGCCACCGCCGCCAAAGGTTTTTCCATCACCGGGGCCGAATCGACGCAGACACGTCCCGGCAAAGTCCGCCCACACCGTCTTTCCAGCCAAGCAGCGAGTCGCTGCAATTTTTCCTTGATCATGAGGTGGTAATCATCGATGCGACAAAATGCCGCCAGATCCATCTGCTCCGGTTCCGCCCATGCCTCCCGCACAGGGCGATAATTCAATCCCACAACCATGACCACCCCGCAACCGGGCAACAAGCGGCGGGGATCCTTTCGTATATCGCTGTTTTTCTCCAGCCAAACCATGGAACCATGCCGACCCTGATCCAACCAGCGGGAAAAATGTTCCACCCCCGGCGGTGGTCGCGCCGGAGCGAAACCAACGGCATCAAAACCCAACAGATACGCCTGGGCACGCAAAGCCTCTTTCAGTTTCAGTTCAGGATTGTTACCATGGATCATTGAAAGATCCCTTCACAGATTCCCAAATGCCATCAACCTTTGCCAGCAAACGGTCTTTGTCATCCATGAATGCACCGGTCCCCTCCTCCCTGGAATCCCTGTACCAATGTTCCGATCAGGAACTCGACCAACGCATCCAGGCCGCCAAGGATCGGCTGGGTGATTCGGTGGTCATCCTCTGTCACCACTACCAACGGGAAGAGGTCTACAAATTCGCCGATTTGACCGGCGACTCCTTGAAGCTCTCCCGCCTTGCCGCAGAACGTTCCCAGGCCAAAACCATCGTTTTTTGTGGCGTTCACTTCATGGCGGAGGTCGCCGACATCCTCTCCGGTCCAGAACAAGTCACCATTTTACCCGATCTGGCCGCCGGTTGCTCCATGGCCGATATGGCGGATCTCCCCCAGGTGGAAGCCGCCTGGAAAGAATTGGGTCGGATCATCCCCGTGGACACCCAGGTGACCCCCATCACCTACGTCAATTCCACCGCCGAACTCAAAGCTTTCTGCGGCTCCCATCAAGGAACGGTCTGCACCTCCTCCAATGCCGGCAAAATCTTGCAATGGGCCTTTGCCCAACGCCCCAAGGTGTTGTTCTTCCCCGATCAACACCTCGGACGCAACTCCGCCAAACGCATGGGTATCCCCCTGGATGAAATCGTCCTCTACCAGCCCGAACTCCCCATGGGCGGGCTGACCGAACAGGATATCCACCGGGCACGCGTCATCCTGTGGAATGGTTATTGTTCAGTACATCAAATGTTTCAACCGGCACACGTCACCCTTTTCCGCCAAAGGATCCCCGACATCCGTATCGTCGTGCATCCTGAATGCTCCATGGAAGTCTGTGATCTGGCCGACGACCTGGGCTCCACCGAACAAATTCAACAGATCGTGCAAAACGCCCCCCCGGGAAGCCGATTCGCCATCGGCACCGAACTCAATCTGGTCAACCGCCTGAAACACCAATTGACCGACCGGGAAATCCATTTTCTCTGCCCAACCATCTGCATGTGTTCCACCATGTTTCGTATCGACACGCAACATTTGTGCTGGACCCTGGAAAATTTGCTGCAAGGACATATCGTCAACCGCATCACCGTCCCGCAGCGTGAAGCGCATCTGGCAAAAATAGCTCTGGAGCGCATGTTACAGGTGCGCTGAAAGGTCACCACCATGTCCACCCTGGAAAAAGCCTTGGCTCTCGCAGCCCAACACCATGCCGGACAGGTGGATCGTGCCGGCCACCCCTATATCCTGCATCCCCTCCGCCTGATGATGCAACTCACCGACCTGGATCAGCAAATCATCGCCCTGCTGCACGATGTGGTCGAAGATACTCCGGTCACTTTGGAAGATCTTGGCCGGCAAGGTTTTTCACAAACCGTCATCAGCGTACTCGATCTCCTGACCCATCGACCCGAACTGACCTATGAGGCGTACATTCTCCGGCTCAAGCCCAACCCGATAGCACGCCAGATCAAACTTCTCGATCTCATCGACAATATGGACGTGCGGCGCTTGAATCACATCCCCGGAGAGCGGGATTGGGAACGGATCAAACGGTATCAAAACGCCTGGGCAACACTTAACGACTTACCCGCAGCATGAGTCGCAAGGTTTTTCGCGATGCCGTGCATGACATGATCATCCTGCATCGCCACGACCACGGACCCGAATGTGCCCCGGTCAACTGGGGTGACGCCCTGATCCTGGATTTGATCGATACACCGCAACTGCAACGGTTGCGGCGCATCCGCCAATTGGGACCCGCCGCGAAAATCTACCCCTCCGCCGAACATTCGCGATTCTCCCATTCCCTGGGGACGCTGCACCTGGCCAAACGAATGATGGAACAGGTCCTGATCGGCGGCCAGACGCGGCTCGCCCCCAAGGAAATTCTCGCCATCAAGGTAGCCGCACTCTTTCATGACGTTGGACACGGCCCCCACTCCCACGCTTTCGAACATATCCTCCCGGATCTCCCCAACCATGAAACCTGGGGATGGCGCATCCTGTCTGAGCCCGGAATACCCCAGACCCTCATACAACGCCACTGCGAACGCTTGGCAATCCCCCTGAAACAATTCATGGCCGATTTGCAGGACATCAGCGCCCCCTCCCGCCGGACCAACCAACTCAGTGGCCGGGCGTTCATCTCCAGTCAACTGGATGCCGATCGCATGGATTATCTGCTCCGTGATGCCCACTTCACCGGAGTGGCCTACGGTCAATTTGATTTGGAATGGCTGCTGCACTCCATCACGGTACGACCCGTCGATGGCCGTCCGCGCATCTGCATCGACCTGGACAAAGGTCCCGCAGCCCTGGAAAGTTATATCTTTGCCCGGGACCACATGTATCGTCAGGTCTACGACCACAAAACGGTGCGTGCCCTGGAAACCTTGCTGGTACACATTTTTGGCCTGATCGACTGGATTTGGACCCTGGAAGGACAACCGCCACCCGCAACCCCCGTGGAACTCATAACCTTCCTGGATCAGGCCCGCCAGGGCAACATCCCGACAACCGATGCCTTCCTGGCACTGGATGACACCGTGGTCGATTATGCCTTGGGTCGATGGGCCAACCTGGTCCCGCAAACGCCGCCGCAGGGCGAGTTGCGCTTGCGCTGCCGCATGTTTTGCCATCGGCAATCCATCTACCGCCGCTTGACCTGGAGCATGCCTTCCAGCATTGGCAATCAAAAACAGCTCACCTTTGGCTTTGCCAAGACAACAGAGAACATGGAACAAAACGCCCTGGATCTGGGAATGAGCGAACAACCCCAGGCCACCGATTTGATCCATGACCCGGAACTGATGATCCGGGTGGAGCGTTTTTTCCGGGAGCATGGCGAAACACGCATCCCAACGCCTCAGGAAGACGGCAAATCACTGGAAATACCCCTGCGTCTTTTGGCCCGGGTGGATCGCATTCATCGATCCCCCTACGCCCATCTGCAGTACAACACTCAAGGGGAAGAACCCATTTACGTCATCACCCAGGAAGATATGGTGCAACCGGCGGAGCAAGTCAGTGAACTCGTCCACTTCCTGGGGCAAAACCGCCGCCGTCTCGCCCGGGTATTCGTTGACCCTCGGGTCGTCACTCCGATACGACACCTGGCTTCAGAACGCCTTGGCCCCTGGTTGCGATAGCCAAAGACCGTTACGCAGACCCATTTTCTCACAACAGGATACTTTTATTTTCTGTTGATTCGGGTTCCAAGCAAATCCTTGATCAGGGAGTGCTTCCGTTGAAATATCCTGGCAAGCTATCGATGAAATATTGAGTAAATTTTTCTTTAACCTCATCACGAACATGCCATTGGTCGTAGTAATCGTCCGGCCCGGGGAAAAGGTCCGGGTTGGAATCGTAAAACCCGGCCCCGTTATCCTCCAACCATTGCTTCAAATCTTTCGTATAGGCTGCAAGGGCTTTGGGTTGCTGGATGGTGCCATCCCCACCGGGTCTGGGTTTCACCATGAAAAAAACCAGATTGAGATGGTGTTGGCGATTGAGGCGGATCATTTCCGGCAGCAAGGAGTTGGGCAGACGGGAATAAAAGTTAAAAGGTTCCTCGGTCACTTTTACCCCTCGCGTACCACTCTCGCTGTTCATGGGGCGCAACTCACTGGGTTTGAACAAACGGTAGCGTAAATCCTCCTTGAAACGCCGACGCGCTTCCAGAAATCTCTGGTACTGCTGCGGTGTCTCTTTTTCGCCAATCATGCGCGCCAATACGGCCTTTCCATAGCCGGGTAGAATGGGGACAAACGCCCAGGAATCCAAGAGCCAACTCATGTCGGAATGCTTCAGTTGAATAGGGTAAATTTGCATCAAAATGTGCTCTATGGCCTCTTTAAAATCCCGATGCTGGGCCAGAACCCGTTCCAACTCCTCTTCTTTCCCCCGGGAAGCGCGCAATAGATTCTTGATGTCATCGGGTTGGCTCACTGAGCGGTAAGGGGAAGTCAGGTCGTCCTCACGGAAAAAGATAAACACGCGGCGTGGACGTATTCCAGAAGGGATGACATCGTTTTTCAACCAAAGATACCAATGCGGGGAAAATACCCCTCCCAGGGTGAACGACACACTTTTCGCGCCCCCCAGACGTTGCGACAGGGCGCGGTGGTCAATACGGCTGGCAAGCATGGAATTGCCCAGGAACAGATAATCGGGGGAAACCTCTCGAATGGCTATTAAACGCGATTCATCGTAAGGGGGATGAATGGCATCCCGACCAGTCAACGCCGGGATGACCAACAGTCCAACCACCAGAATACCCAGTATCCACCTATCAAGCAGTGTCACGTCAGGGTGTTTTCGGGCACCCGGCGTCTCCTTGGAATGATTGGACACCTTGGAGGTCATGGTCTGAGGGGTGGATGGCGGGATCATGGTGATTAAAATTGAAAGTAGATAAAGTCAACCGTCACATGACTCCTGAGCAGGAGTGTGGTGGTGAAAAGCAGGACAGCAATGACACTCTTCAATAATTGGCGACGGTTTTCTTTGAAACATGGAACAATTTTTTGGGCAAAGAAAGGGTGAAGCCACAGAGGGAGACCATAGGTTGCAACTTTTACAAAAAGAAAAAGGGCATACTGCCTCTCCTGAAAGGAATCGTTCAGGGGCGATAAAGAGAAATCCCGCATAAGATGGGCTATATCTGTTTCGCGGAAAATCAAAAAACCAATCATGGCAAACAAAAACATGAATAATCGTTTGAGGGCAAGCGGCATGCGCCAAGGCCATGCAATCCCGGTAAAAAGGACACTCATCAGTCGATGACCAGTAATGAGCAGACCATGGTAGAGCCCCCATAAAATATAATTCCAACTGGCTCCATGCCAGAGACCGCAAAGAAAAAAGGTGACCATAATATTAAAAAAGTAACGCTGTGGGCTGCACAAAGATCCACCCAGAGGGATATAAAGGTAATCTCGGATCCATTGTGATAGTGAGATATGCCAACGTCTCCAAAAATCTGGAGGGGAATGCGCAAGAAAGGGATGGTTGAAGTTGATGGTCAATTCAATACCCAGAAGGCGGGCAGTACCTCGAGCAATATCTGTATAACCGGAAAAATCGGCATAGACTTGGATGGTAAATGCGAAAGCTCCGACCCAGAGAACAAAAAAGGGGGGTGATTGCAGTTGGAAAATATTGTTGACTATGGGTGCGACATTATCGGCAATCACCAATTTTTTAAAAAATCCCCAGATGATCAAGAACAGCCCATCCTGAATTTGCCTTGGTGAAAACCGGCGCCGGCTTTCCAGTTGGGTCAACAATGCTTGGGCACGTTCGATGGGACCAGCCACCATTTGCGGAAAGAAAGAAGTATATAAAGCGAAATGGAGCGGGTTTCGGCAACTGACGATACGACCACGGTAAACATCAATGGTATAACTTATAGATTGGAAGGTATAAAATGATATACCTACCGGCAGAGTGACCATGATAGCGTATTGCACCGTGGGAAGATCGAATACATTGAGCAACCAATTGATATTTTGGGTGAAGAATCCAAAATATTTAAAGACACTCAGCAGACCGAGATTGAACGAAAGACTGACAAACAATATAGCCCGTTTCCAATGATTATAGCGGGAAATGGCCAAACCCGCAAAAAAATCGGTACCCGTGGATGCCAGAAGGAGAATTAAAAACCAAGGATGGACATAGCCATAGAAAATGTAGCCCGCCAGCAAAAGAAATACCTTTTGTCCATTATTTGGAAGTTGCCAATAAACCATGAATACAATGATCAGGAATATCAGAAAATCGATGCTGTGAAAAATCATAAATGCATCTTTCAAAAATGAAAGGGTCAGGCAATCACTCGGCGGGCACCTGCAAGATGACGTACTGATTCATCCCCAATTGAAAGGTCCGCTGGGCAATAATCCTGAAACCTGCATTCTGGGCGTGGAATGCAATACCTTCACGGGTAAAGTAACATTTATGATCCAGAATGGTGCGCGCGTCAAATACGTGCAGTGCCGTCAATGTCATCAATACTGGAAACGACAGTGGAGTAGGCGTCGTTAACACCGCCAAACCGCCAGGAACCAAACAATCGTACAGCAAACGAAAATGACGGGCGGGATCGGCAAGATGCTCCACTACGGCCAGAGAAAAAACAAAATCCCAACGGGACTCGGGCTGCCATTGACTTAAATCAGCCTCGAACAATTCAATTCCCGTGACCGGTTCGGCAGACACCCGCAAATCCATTCCAGAAAAATGCCCCTGTGCCAACAAACGGTACAAAAACTTCAGGTTGGCCCCGCCATATCCACACCCCAACTCCAGTACCCGGACATGATCTTTGCTTTGAAGCAAGGCCCGCAATGGAGCAATGACCCTGGCGAGCCGCTGGCTCACCGCCCAACGTTCCAGGAAAGAGAGGCTGAACCTCTCACTATAAACCCTCTCTTTGTCAACGTTCAGGGTCTGTCCCCAAGTGGATGGTGATTCGGTCGCCACCAATGCCTTCAAACGCAATCCTTGTGATCACTCTACCTTGCTCATGATCCGCACCAACCTCACACCTGTTGCAACGCCTGGTTGATATCGTCAAGAATGTCTTCCACATCCTCCAAACCTATGGAGAACCGAACCAACCCATCGGTTACACCCGCCTGAATCCGATCCTGGGGTGCCAATTTTCCATGTGTCGTCGTAGCAGGATGGGTGACCAACGTGCGCGTGTCCCCCAAATTAGCCGTGATGGTGGCCAATCTCAACCCATCAATCAAGCGATAGGCCTGTTCCCGTGTCTCCAGTTCCAAACACAAAACACCGCCAAAACGACGCATTTGCCTTTGCGCCAGCTCGTGTTGTGGATGAGAAGCCAATCCTGGATAGCGCACCCTCCCCGTCAATAGCGGGTGTTGGGCAAGGGCGTGCGCCACCTTTTCCGCATTGTCACAATGCTTTTCCATCCGTAGCGACAAGGTTTCCAAACCTTTGCACAGCACCCAGGCATTAAACGGCGACAAAGAGGGGCCGGCGTTACGCAAGAAAGGAAACACTTTTTTCATCAACAATTCCTGCTGGCCGACGATGGCCCCTCCCAGGACCCGTCCCTGGCCATCCAAATATTTGGTAGCGGAGTGAACGGTCATATGCGCCCCCAAGGCCAAAGGCAATTGCAGGCAAGGGGTGCAAAACACATTGTCCAACACCAATAAGATACCATGCTCATTTGCCAACTGCGCCAGGGCGGCAATGTCCACCAACTCCAGGGTCGGGTTGGCTGGGGTTTCGGCAAAGAACATGCGCGTTTCCTTGCGAATGGCCTTCCTCCAGGCCTCCAGATCGGACAAAGCAACCCGACTGACCCCCACACCCATCCGCGCCAGGACGCTATTGGCCAAATTGGTGGTTGAACCAAACACCGAACGGCTGAGAACCAAATGGTCTCCCGCAGAGAGCAAGGAAAGGAAAACCGTGGCAATTGCCGCCATCCCGGATGCAGTCGCAATCGTTTTCTCCCCACCCTCCAAGGCAGCCATTTTTTCCTCAAAAGCGGCCACGGTGGGATTGGTGAAGCGGCTGTATATATTGCCCCCTTCTTCTTCAGCAAACACCGCACGCGCTTGATCGGCACTCTCGAATATGTAACTGGAGGTCAAGAAAAGGGCCAAACTGTTTTCCCTCTGCTCCGACCGCCATACCCCGGAATGCAATGCGCGGGTAGCAGAACCCCAATGGCGAAGATCGGTATTGTCAGTTTTTTTCATTGCGTTTCGATTCTGAAAAGTTCAAACCCGTCTGGGCACCAATAGATAACATCGTTAGTGCGGACGGTTGATTGGAAGATACCGGCCCTCGGAAAAATCACGGAAGTACACCGCCATTTTTGCGTTTTCCACCGGTTTCAAAGAGTTGTCAAGGCACAGATTTCTTTCCGCCACATAGGCTTCGCTATCGGTATCATGCACCAAAACCTGATACCATGGCCGATCTTTCGGTGGCCGATTGCGTGGCATCCGTTCGTAGCAGGCATCGTCCCTCTGATACATGGGATCAACATCGACGATCACACCCCGATAATCGAACAGGTTATGGCGAATGACCTGCCCCACGGAAAATTTGGCGTCCCCTTGTTTCATTTTTTTCTCATAAACCTCTTCAAGGATCAAGAGAGTCTTTACACCCTAGCTCTACTTTGTCACATTCGTTAACCGTAACGGATATCTTGTAATTCTTTGATATCTATGAATATTGAAAGAAAAAAGGGGTCTGGGGGATTGCCCCCAGTGTTTTGCTTTTCCCGCCCCCTTTTACACGAAGCATTTTCGCGTTTTTTGCGAAAATGCGGTACTGGGCTTCGACTATTCTGCCCCCTCTTGACTGAAACTGGCAGAGGCTGTAACCCGATGAATCAGAACACTCTCTTTATAGAAAAGGTCCAACCGTCGCGAGGATGGAAACAATAACACCCAACGCAAGATTGACGGACACCATATTTTTGATCTTTTTCATATAAAGCCCTGCCTCTGGAAACAATTCTTCTCTAGCCATTCTTTTCATTCTGGAAAATAGTAAAAAATATGTATAAATAAATATGGCAATCATAATCCAGCCCAGAGTGTGCATCACAATGACATGCAGCCCGGCCTGATGGAAACCCCCGATTTCATGAAATACCATCCAATAACCAGTTACCGGTTGAAGAACGACGATCACCCAGACCCATGAAAAAAAGATTCTCAGGATTCCAATCCACAGGGAAATCCTGTCCGGAAGGGGCAGATGTTCAAAAACCGGACGCAAAATCCAATAGGCGAAAAACATCCCTCCAACCCAGATAAT
This sequence comes from Magnetococcales bacterium, assembly GCA_015228975.1. Lineage (GTDB taxonomy): Bacteria > Pseudomonadota > Magnetococcia > Magnetococcales > UBA8363 > UBA8363. The sequence goes on along the minus strand of JADGCN010000007.1, from coordinate 9,083 downwards.
GGCCAGGACCACATGGACGGATAATGGTGTTATCATTGTAACCACCCCCGGTTTGGTATACCCTATGTGTCCAGTGTAACCTTTTCCCCCACAGTTTGAAAGCCAACAGTTTTTCTGAGCGGAGACAAGCGCGTGACGACCTTGGAATCCTGCGTAGGCAACACCCCCATGGTGGCCCTGACCCACCTGACCCCTTCCAAAGACATCCAAATTTTTGCCAAGCTGGAAGGCAACAATCCTGGCGGGTCGGTTAAAGATCGCGCCGCCCTGGGTATGTTCACCGGGGCGGAACAGCGCGGAGAAATCCGTCCCGGGATGCGTATCATCGAACCAACCAGTGGCAATACCGGTATCGCCCTGGCTATGATCGCCACCATACGGGGTTATCCCATCACCCTGGTGATGCCGGAAAACATGACCATCGAACGACGCGCCGTCATGGCAGCCTACGGCGCACACCTGGAGCTGACCGCAGAATCCAAGGGAATGGAAGGGACTATTGATCGAGCCCGGGAAATGGTCGCTGCTGGTGAGGGAACCATGTTCGACCAATTTTCCAACCCGGATAATTGGCGCGCCCACATGCAAACCACCGGCCCGGAAATATGGCGCGACACCCAGGGACGTGTCACCCATTTCGTCTCCGCCATGGGAACCACAGGGACCATCATGGGGGTATCCACCGCCCTGAAACAATACAATCCCAAAATCCAAATCATCGGTGTCCACCCCGATGAACATTCCAAAATTCCAGGCATCCGCCGTTGGCCGCAAGCCTACCTGCCCAAAATTTATGACCCCGGCAAAGTCGACCAAGTCTTGGACGTCAGCAGTCAGGCCGCACGCGAAATGACCCACTGGCTGGCAAAAAAAGAGGGGCTGTTCGTGGGACATTCCGCCGGGGGTGCCGTAGCCTCAGCGGTTGCACTGGCCAAAACATTGAAAGAACCAGCATGCATCGTGGTCATTTTGCCTGACCGTGGTGATCGCTACCTTTCCACCAATCTGTTCAGCTAGGGTTTTCCCCTTGCCCCGGTATCGTCTGCTCCTGGAGTATGACGGAAGCCATTTCTCCGGCTGGCAAAGGCAACCTGACCAGGCAACCGTCCAGGGGGTTCTGGAACAGCAGCTCCTCCCCCTGTGTGGGCACCCGGTGCTGGTGGTAGGGGCTGGGCGTACCGATGCCGGAGTGCATGCCCTGGGACAGGTCGCCCATTTCGACACCCCCCATCCCCGCGACCCCCAGGTCTTTGTTCGCGCCTTGAATGCAACCACACCCGAACAAGTGACCGTCCTGAAATGCCAGGAAGTTACCGACGACTTTCATGCCCGCTTCTCGGCCCGATATCGAGAATACCATTACCGCTTGCACCTGCGCCCCACCCCTTCGGCCATCCAGCGCCACCGGAGCTGGCATATCGGACGCCCCCTGGATATCAACGCCATGTTGCAGGCTGGGCATTCCCTCCTGGGGATCCACGATTTTTCTGCATTCCGGGCTGCTTCCTGCCAGGCGAAAAGCCCGATCAGAAATTTATATCGTCTGGAAATATCCCGACATAATGATGAATTAACCATGATCTTCGGTGCCAACGGCTTCCTGCACCACCAGGTGCGTAACATGGTGGGCAGCCTGCTGCAAACGGGGACGGGCCGCTGGTCGGCGCAACAGTTCCATCAGGTATTTGCAAGCCGCAATCGCAATCTGGCCGCCGCAACCGCACCTCCTTGGGGATTGTACCTGACACGCGTGGCCTACGAAGGGGATTCCCTGGAACCCGCCTGCGCTTTCGCAAGGGAACCCAACCTCACTCTTCAGCGATAATCCAGGGCCAAGCGTCGCAGCAGATGCAGAGCCGTTTGACTGGATTGCCAACGGATCCGATCTCGACTACCGGTGAAACCGGCTTTGTATTCCAGGCAGCCACCCTTCTGCGACACGGCTGCCAGACAGACCGTACCCACAGGTTTTTCTTGTCTGCCCCCATCCGGTCCGGCGACACCCGTTACCGAAACCGCCAATTGGGTATTACTGATCCGAAGGGCATTCCGGGCCATGCTCAGGGCCACCTCGGGACTGACGGCACCACACCTGTCCAACAATACCTCCGGGACATCCAAATGTTTCATCTTGGCCTGATTGGAATAGGTCGTAAAACCAGCCATTAAATAACTGCTGCTACCCGGAACCGCGGAAAGGCGCGAACTGACCAAACCAGCGGTACACGACTCGGCCACGGCAACCGAAAGTTGCAATTCCTGCAACATTTGCCCACAAATTTCCTCCAAAGGACGCGGGCTTAACGCATAGATCCGATGGCCGAACCGCGAACGCAATCGGTTGCGCAGCTCCTCTCCAACCAGAGAGGACATCAAAATGGCGCAGTCACCATCTGGCAGGCAGCGTATTTGGTATTGGATCACATCCTCTCCACAGTCACTCATGGGCAAATCCAGGCCCTGGCCATAGGATTCCACCAACCAACACGTGTCAAACCGGGGGCGACGAAAATTTTCCTCCTCAAGCAACAGGGTGCGAATGGCATGAAGCAATTCCATGCGCAAGCCCCACAATGGTTTTTCAAAGAAAGCGATAATCCGGCCCCGGCGACGAATGATGAAACCCGAAGGAACCCCGGCGGCATCGTGCAGGGGACGCGCCCCAACGACGCGCAGACGATCGGAGCCCTGACCATCCAGACCCAGGGAAAGCCCCAGATTGGAAAGGACGGAGCGCCGCAACCGACTGCTCGCCGGACAGCAATCCGACTGAATGAGAATCAGGTCAAAAGTTTCTTCCACCCCCTCAGGATCGAAGGGCGCATCCGCTTCCAACTCCCGGATGATAATTTCGGAATAACCCAAACAATGCAGCATCAGGTCCAGATGCGGTCTCCCGGAAGCGGGAGTGATCGACCTGGTTTCGCTCCATAGCGGTATAACCAGCAGGCACTTCATTTCATAGCATCCAGACTGTTGAAAGTGTTACCAAAATCCAAGCGTACACCCCGGCGGCCAAATCGTCGGCCATAATACCCCATCCCCCGGGTAAAGTCCTGTCGATCCAACGGACCGGCCAGGGTTTCCAGATATCGAACAGCCGAAATGCGAAAAAACCAATGATCAGCGAAAAATAGTCAGGTGGCATAGAGACCATGGTCAACAACATCCCTGCCATTTCATCAACGACCACCTCTTTGGGATCGTGTTTTTGCAGTATAATGGCAGCGCGGTGTGCCGCCCAGGTACCCAGTGATATCACGATGCCCAGGATGGCCAGGTGCCATACCAGCCCGGCCCGCATCACCAAGTGACATACGGGCAGGGACACCAACGTTCCCATGGTCCCCGGTGCCAATCGTGACCGCCCAACACCCCCTAACGTAGCCACCTGGAGGGCCAATACGTCCAGGCCAATCTTTTTCATAAACCTTTCCCTCTGACTGCAACGTTCACAATAGGTATGTTCTTTCGCAATCGTAGACATGCCTCTGCCCCATTGTCAGGGGGTGGCTAGTTGGATTAACTTACGATATCCTCATTTCAAGTTCATGGCCATCTTCGAAGATTGCAGAGACGACCCATTGGCAAAGCAACCGGGCATATTACTCGTTTCTTAGGAACCCCGGACATTAACTTCAGTGTAACACATCCTTGGAATATTGGATGAGGTTTGCATGCGTGATTTATTTTTAACTTTGTTTATTTTTGGCTACATACCCTGGATCATCATCAGGCCGCATTATGGTATCTTCATGTGGTCCTGGCTCACCTACATGACTCCCCACCGTTTAACATGGAGCTTTGCCTTTGATTTTCGTTTTAATTATTTTGTAACAATAATTACTTTATATGCCATCTTCAGATCAAAAGACTATAAGATAAGAGTTCCATTAAATTTTGCAACGTTTTTTTGGATTTTTTTCTCTTTCTGGGTAACGCTTTCGGGAATAGACGCCATTGAGCAGGGTGCCGCTTGGGCGGAATGGATCAGATATATGAAAATTCAAATCATGGTCATAGTAACATATGTTTTGATCAAGAAAAAAGAACACCTTATCTTCTTGGTTGGTGTGATTGCCTTTTCAATTGGTTTTTTTGCGTTTAAGGGAGGTATCTTTACATTGCTCAAGGGGGGGCATTTCCGAGTTTTGGGTCCTGAATTTTCTTTCATTGCAGATAATAATACTTTTGCACTTGCCATCAACATGACGATTCCTTTAATGTTCTATTTCTTTGAAACCGTAAAAAACAAATTATACCGTTTATTGATTATGTTTCAAATATTCCTTTGTATTCTCTCAGTTTTTGGTAGCTACTCCCGTGGTGGACTGATCGGCCTTTTGGCTATTGCCATCGCACTCTGGCTCTCTTCAAGCAGGAAAATAATTCTATTGATCTTTATTCTTATCCTTATCCCAACTGCCGAAATGATCATGCCGGAAAAATGGACGCAACGTATTTCACCAATGCTGGATTCTCTTAATATTCCCCATACCATTCCCGCAAATTGGCTCCTCTCTCCGCGACGCATCCTGGAAAATAAAGAATTCTTGTCGAATACCATTATGGATAGCAATATTGAAAAATTTGAAACCAATCAAGGATTGATAAAAGAGGATGCGGAAATCCTCAGAGACCTCTCCATCAAGGGACGTTTCGATGCCTGGAACATGGCCAAGCTAATGTCCAAAGACAGGCCTTTTTTTGGGGGTGGCTTCGGATCCTTCTCCCAGGAATCGTTTGATCGTTATACGCCAGGTGTTTTTCGTCACGCTGCCCACTCGATTTATTTTCAGGTCCTCGGTGAACAAGGGTACGCAGGTTTGATTATTTGGAGTTTGATGCACGTGGCAACCATTTTTACCGGGTTGTGGGTCGTTTTCCGCTGCAATAAAGACCCCGACCTGGACTGGGCCTCGATCATGGCAAGGAATATCATCATCGGAATGCTCGGCTACTACAGCTCCGGCTTATCTTTGGGGCTGGCCTATTATGATCTCCCCTATCATTATTCCGCCATCCTGGTCATCCTAAAATTACTTGCGAAACAAAAATTCCTCCAAAGAAAAAATAATAGAAATGATCAGGAATCCAATAAAGGCACCCGCGCCAATCATACTTTTCCATTCACACCTCCAAAAGCAACCCAAAAACCACACAATCCCCTGCAATCCCCCAGTGGCTGACAAAGGAAACGCCAACTCGGAACTATTTCTCTTGCCGGGGGGCAAATGGCGAAAAATGGCGTGATACGATACCTGAGGGGTGATGTGGCACCGTGCCACGGCCACAGTTGCCCCCTGACACCAAACAATACTTGGCATGGCTATTGCTTTTCCTTTATTTTCCAATTCAACTCGAGTTTAACGTATCCCCATGAATCCAGAACGACAACTGGAAGAACTCGTCAGCTTGGCACGGGATAAACTCGGTGCCGATGCGGCTACACGTATCGCTCAGGCCGCCCAAATGGCCATGCAGTTTCATCATGGGCAAACCAGAAAGATCGACGGCGGTCCCTACGTCACCCACTGCCTGAGCGTCGCCTACACCGTCCTGTCCTGGGGCTTGGTCGATGATGTGGCCGTCAATGCCGCCCTGCTGCATGACGCCCTGGAAGACGCACCGCCTGAAGCCAATGCCAACCAACGCATTCTACAATTCAACCCCGATGTACATCGACTGGTTGTGGCACTGTCGAAAATCCGTAACCTGCAAACAGGTGCCGGAGATCTGCCAGCCACCTACCGCCGTATCCTTGGAGCCGCATCCAAGGACTTACGGGTGCTGATTATAAAAACTTTCGATGTTTATCACAATGCCGAAACCCTTTCGGTCCATGGCCCCGACAAAGCCAAAAACAAGGCCAGCCTTTCCCTGATTTTTGTTGGTGTTGCCCGACGCCTGGGCATGATCACCCTGGCCGATGCCATAATTGATCGCATTCTACCCCTCCTGATGCCCGTCCAAGCCAAACAATCACGCATAACACTGGATAACCTGATCCTCAAAGGTCGGGCCAGTATGAACCAGTTGAGTCAGCATTTGCGCCAAATTTTGGGTCCCAACCTGGCTCAGGACTTTGTCATCGAAGGTAAAACCCTGTCCGACTATTTTTGCCTGTCTGAAAAACCAGGTACCGGACAATTGATGCGCGTGGGCTGGCCTGTTTACCGGATTCGCCTTTTGGTGGAAGATGACGATGCCGCTTGGCGTGTCCTCGGAAAAATGCATGCCCTTTTCGGACCTTTACCCAGGCATGTGCGGGATTATATGAACGCGCCCCGTGTCAATGGCTTTCGCGCCTTGACCAGCCGAATCCTTTGGAAGGGCCATCCCATCAACATTCAGGTGGTCCGCAAACACGACGATCTGCCCAATCGCATGGGCGTACTGGCCGAATGGGGCGTCAGCGGGCCAGATCCCAACAAGTACATGCGTCTCCTGGCAACTCTCGGGGACAGTGATTTACGCATGTCCGAAGTGCATACCCATGTCCTGCCCGATCTCCTGGACATATACACCCCCAAAGGAGATCGACATACCTTCCCCTTCGGAGCCGTTGTTCTCGATTTCGCCTATCTGGTCCACACCGAATTGGGACACCGCTGCATTGGCGCCAAGGTCAACGAAATCCCGCGAGCCGCCGACTACCCCCTGCAGGACGGCGATGTCGTGCGTATCCTGACCGCCAAAAACGGCTGGCCACAGCGCTCCTGGCTCGATACCGTCAAAACGGCACGGGCGCGAACCCTGATCAAGCAAGCCCTCAAAAGCGGTCGATCCACACTCCATGGCATCAATCGCAACCTATCCGGTAGTTTTCAAGTGACCTCGTTAACCGGTGCGGATATTCGCTGGTCCACCTGCTGCCTGTCGATCCCCGGAGTCCCCATCGTCGGTCGGTTGTCCGAGGACGGCCTGTGGATCATCCATCGCCAGGATTGCGCACGCATTCAACCCGAAGAGTGGGAAAAAGGCCATTGGTACCTTTCCAACACCCAGGCGTCACTGTACGTCTCCCTCAACGTTGAACATCAGTCCGGTGCCCTGCTGCAAGTGCTGGAATTGCTGGCCCGCTACGAAATCAATGGCAAATCCATTTCAGGTAAAAGCCGTTCCGGGGAGTTATACACCGTTGGCATGGAACTCGGCGGACAGTCCCCTGAAACCTTGGGACGCATGCTCCTGGAATTACCGCAAATACCCGCGGTACGGGAAATCGTCAAATATCGATGGACTTGATGGTCAACAAACGACGGTGGGCGGGCAGGATGCCTTTAAAACCGTTATTCAAGGTAGAAAGGATCTGAATGGTTACCCTGGATCAGGAAGTCTGGACTTGCGATGGGCATGGCGCGAGTTGATTTGCGATCTGATTCAGAACCTCCAGCAGTAACTTTTTACTTATTGGTTTGGTCAGGTAGCGATCACAACCCGCACTCCGACTGCGTTGGATTTCCTGTTCCATGGCATGCGCTGAAAGAGCGACAACTGTCACTGGTTCATTACCTACGGCTCGTTCCCAGTCCCGAATCTTTCGCGTCGCGGCATACCCGTCCAAATGTGGCATCTGAACATCCATGAACACGGCGTCAAACCTTTCTTTCTGCACCATTGCAACGGCTTCAATGCCATCATTGACAATGATAACCTGATGCGGGGTCTGCATAAGGAATGCCTCGAATAATATTTGGTTTTCTTCAACATCTTCTGCCAACAAGATGCGCAGAGATCTGCTATTGGTCGTAACCGACTCTGTATCTGGGGCCAATGTATACGCAGATGATTCAGCAATTCGTACTGGCAGTGTAAAAAAGAAGGTACTCCCCACTCCCAACTGGCTCTCAACCCAGATTCGACCTCCCATCATTTCTATCAAACGTCTGGAGATGGATAATCCCAAGCCGGAGCCTCCATAACGTCGAGTAATTCCACCATTAGCCTGTTTAAAGTTCTCAAAAATGTTTTCCAACTGGCTCTGGTCAATACCAATTCCAGTATCAGCAACGGAAAATAACAGTGTTTCTGGTTCGTTAGGCCCTATGGTCAGGCGCACATCCACCCGCCCTTCATGGGTAAATTTGATTGCATTACCCATTAGATTGATGAGAACTTGGCGAACGCGCCCATTGTCACCCAATACGACTTCTGGTATAAGTGAAGAGACCTCGTCCTCCATTACGAGTCCTTTCTCTTCGGCTGCAATATGCATTAGATGGGTGGTTTCCACCACCACCTGACGTGGTGAGTAAGGAGCCTCGGATAATGTGAAACGCCCCGCCTCAATACGGGAAAAGTCCAGAACATCATTGATTACCCCCAACAGCGCCTTTCCCGAATCGTGCATCAACTGGGCAAAACGGCGTTGCATGGCATTAAGATTCGTTTCCAACAGCAACTCAGACATGCCTAGCACGACGTTCATGGGAGTACGAATCTCATGGCTCATGGCAGCCAGAAATTCACTTTTAGCTTTGGTGGCCACCTCTGCCTGGGTCTTGGCCTGACGCAATTCCTCTTCGATCCGTTTTTGCTCGGTTATATCAGTAGAAACGCCGCTTAGCCCCCATATTCTCCCTGTTTCATCAAAAATGGGACGTTTGGCTTCCAGATAAATCCGCGTCTCGCCTTTGCTGATAGGGACAACCACCATTTCCACCCTGCTGGGGGTTCCCGTATCCAGGACACTTTGATCAACAGATTTAAGCTTGGACAAGGCATCTTCGGATGTAAAAAAATCCTCATCACCCTTGCCTGTCATTCACTACCGTACACTTTTTGACAACAACCTAAAACGAGAAAAATACTATTACTCTCATGCTTCTATTTATTAAATGTTCCAGAAAACGCAGCCCGAGCTGAAACAGACTCAGATCGCAACGTTTGGTTCTGTGAATAATACCTACCCACCCCTCCGTCTTCGCCACCACCCCTAAAAAAACGATCCAAATGTACGCAAGGCTTACCGCAATGAGCAGTCTTGAAATTCTTTCTGGATCAGATAGATGTGATTTGTGAATGTTGCCAGCACCGGTCCGGAACTGTAGGAACACCACCGGCTTGAAAATGCGAGTGGG
>JADGCN010000079.1 GCA_015228975.1 Magnetococcales bacterium | reverse complement strand
CCTGCGCTTTGGTCATAATTCCCCCACCGACAGCGCCCTGCACGTTGCCGCAGTACGTTTTGCCGAAGAGGTCGGGAAAAAAAGTGGTGGCAAGGTTGCGGTCAGCGTGCATCCGTTTCAAGAATTGGGTAATGACGATCAAATGTTGGAGATGGCCCGCCAGGGCAAGCTGGACATCGTGTTGATCCCGACCGCCAAAATGAGCGTGGCCGTGCCGGCACTGCAATTCGTTGACCTGCCGTTTTACTTTCCATCCCCGGAAATACTTTACCATCTGCTCGATGGCGAACTGGGTCAATTGCTATTGGCCAAGCTGAACTCTATCGGTTTGCAGGGCGTTGCCTTCTGGGAGAATGGTTTTAAACAGTTTACATCCAATCAGCCGATCCATGGCCCTGATGATTTTAAAGGTAAAAAAATACGCACGATGAAAAGCAGGATCATCATGCATCATTACGAAGCCATGGGGGCCATCCCTGTGCTGATCGATTTTCATTCAACCCGCCAAGCTTTGGCCGACAAAGTCGTTGATGGTCAGGAAAATCCCCTGGTTGCCATTGTCGGCTTGCAGATTCACGAGGTGCAATCCCACTTGACTCTGAGCAATCACGGCTACCTGGGATATGTCCTGGCCATCAGCGGTTCGGTTTTCCAAAATCTTCCCGGTGAAATTCGCACCCTCCTGACCACGACCGGAACCGAACTGGTTGCCTTTGAACGAGCGGAAACCCAACGGCGCGAAATACAACTTCTCGAACAGGTGCGCAAAGCCAACATCAGCGTACACATCCTGACCGACCACGAGCGCCAAGCCTTTGCCGATTCCGCAGCCCATCTCCCCCGACATTTTGAATCGGTCATCGGTCCCGACATACTGTCCAAAGCGGAAGAAATGTTTCGGGCCGAAGCCGGACTGAAACGTGACAAACGGGAGATCATCGTTGGCTTTGACAGCGATTTATCCACCGTGAACATTCGCTCCAGCCTGGGTATCAAACAAGGGGCCCTGCTGGCCATGGATGAAATCAATCGCTCGGGCGGCGTTTTGGGACGACCGTTGCGGTTGGTCTGTCGGGACAACAAAGCCATGCCTTCCCGGGGGGTACAAAATTTTCAAGATTTGGCCGCCATGCCGGAAGTGGTGGCCATACTGGGTGGCACGTTCAGCACTATTGCTGAACTTGAAGCCCAAGAGGCGCAACGGATCGGCATCCCCAATCTGATTTCCTGGGCGGCGGGAACGTCCGTTGTCGATCACGGACAAAGACCCAATTTCACTTTCCGAGTCTCGGCCAACGACCGTCTTGCCGGACCCTTTTTGGCACAGGCCGCCACCCGCCAATTCGGCAAGGTGGCCTTGGTGTTGGAAAACTCTGTGTGGGGGCGGGGCAACTGGACCTCCATGGGCCAATACCTGGAGGGTGTGGGCAATGCCCCGGTACATGTCAGTTGGATCAATCGGGGTGAAACCAACTGGACCCCCATCGTGGATGCCATCAGGAAATCGGGGGCCGATGCCATCGTCCTGGTGGCCAGCACCATGGAAGGGGCGGGGTTGGTCAAGGAATTGATCAGCGATCATGGAAAAGGACACAAAATTTTCCCCATCATCGCCCACTGGGGCATCAGCAATCTGTGGTCGCAGATGGGATCTCTGCCCCCGATGATCGATCTGCAAATTTTACAAACCTTTTCCTTCAACAGAAACAAAACTGGCAACAAGGCCGAGCAGGTGTTACACCTGTATCGTGATTTTTTCTTCCATGGAGAATTGGAAACAATCCCCTCGCCGGTCGGAACCGCCCAGGCTTACGACCTGATTCACCTCCTGGCCAAGGCCATTACCCGGGCGGGAACGACAAACAGGTCGGCTGTGCGCGATGCCTTGGAAACGATCCATGACCATGATGGTTTGATCAAACAATATGCACCGCCCTTTACCCCCGATCGGCACGATGCCCTGGACCAGAATGATTATTTTCTCGCCCGCTTTAATGCTCAGGGCGAACTGATCCCCAGCACCCATGATCTGGCAGATCGGAAACCACAATGATGTTCACAAGTATCCGCACCAGGTTGATCACATCCATCGCCGCATTGGTGACATTCACCGTTGGTCTGTCGACGATGTTCATCGCCCTGCTGTTGTTCGGCCATCTGGAACGGGAACATCGCGCCAACTTGGCTAACCAGGCCCGGCATGAAATGTTGCGCCTGGAACAACAGTTGGGCATGCTGGTGGAAAATACCCGGAGGCTTACGGAAAACCATTTCATCATCAATGGCCTGATTGACCCGCAAGGTCGTGAGGACTACTTGCCCAAAATTGCGGAAAATTTTTCTTCCGGGCGTGAGGTCCGTTCGTTCGCCCTGGTTGATTTTGACGGTCACCCCTTGTACGTCAAGGGCGACAAACCATCCGACTTCAATGATTCCCCTGAACTGCGTCAGGCTTTGAGCCTGGGGCGTGTCGGATTGTATCTGTCCCATTCCGATCAGTCGTTGCTTATTGTCGCCCCGATTCACTACTACCATACTACCCAGGGGGCCGTCGTCATCCAATACGACCTGGAAGCTATGGCCAAACGACTGCTGGCGCAAAACAATCCCAGCTATCATGCCATCGTCCTCGAAGGAAAAAACCGTTTTATCTTTCATTTCACGCCAGGGGTGGACTATCTCTCCGAAATGGTGATGGCCGATCAATCCGCGCCTCTGCTGCAGCAAATTCAGGCGGGTATTCTGGTCGGAACCCCCTTGACCGAGTTTCGGGCACCCATCTACCGGGCTGTTGGCCTTTTCGTGTTATTGGGAGTGATTTTGGTAGTCGGTGCCGTTGGCGCATCCATGTGGTTGGGAAGCCATATTGCGCGGCCCATTCTGGCGTTGAGTGATCGGGTACGCCGCGCTGGTGCCGAAGGCGAAACCCCTTGCGCACCCCTGGGCAGCAACGACGAACTGGAACTCCTGGCCCGGGCCTTCGACGAACGGACCTGCGACCTGACCACGATTCAGAAAGAATTGGAACAACGTGTCAAAGAGCGTACCGCCGAGCTGCAGCGCAGCGAAGCCACCCTCAACCGAGCGCAAAAGGTGGCCCTGCTGGGAAGCTGGCAGATGGATGTCGCATCGGGCAACATCTACTGGTCAGATGAAATTTATAGCCTGATCGGTATCCCTCAGGGCACACCCATGGATGAGCAAACCTTTATCCAATACATCCATCCGGATGATCGGTCAAAAGTCATCCATGCCTGGACAACGGCGTTGGACGGGGAAGCCGCGTACGATATCGAGCATCGCGTTCTGGTCAATAACGAAATCCGCTGGATTCGTGAATTGGCCGAGTTCATCCGCGACGACCAGGGAAAAGTGACCGAGGTCATCGGCACCATCCAATGTATTACCGACCGTCATCAGGCTGAGGAACGCATCCGCTTCCTATCGCAGGCAATGGAGCAAAGTTCCTCGGATATCATGATCACCAATGCCGATGGCGTCATCATCTATGTCAATCCCAAATGTATCGAATCAACGGGCTTCTCCAGCGTGGAACTGTTGCACAACAAACCGAATATGATTCGTTCGGGAAACACATCGAGCGCCGTCTATCACACCATGTGGGACACACTCTCCCGGGGCGGTACCTGGAGGGGAGAATTGCAAAACAAAAGAAAAGATGGAACCTTGTTCTGGGAATATGCTGTCATTTCCCCTGTGCGCGATAGCGAAGGAAACATCACCCACTATCTGGCTATCAAGGATGACATCACCGAAAAAAAACGTTTGGAGATGGAACGCGAAGAAGCGTTGAACAAAGCGGAACAGGCGAGCAAGGCAAAATCGGAATTCCTGGCCAACATGAGCCACGAAATCCGTACCCCCATGAATGCCATCATTGGCCTCAGTCATTTGTGCCTGCAAACCAAATTGACGGTCAAACAAAAGGATTACATCCGCAAAGTCCATACCTCGGCAACATCATTGTTGGGCATCATCAACGATATCCTGGATTTTTCCAAGATAGATGCCGGACGCCTCGATTTGGAGAGCATAGAATTCACCCTGGAGGAGGTATTGGGCAATCTGTCATCCATGATTTCCCTCAAGGCTCACGAAAAACGCCTGGAATTCATTTTGAAGCCCGCTTTGGACCTCCCCCCCGTGCTGGTGGGTGATCCACTGCGTCTGGGACAGGTATTGATCAACCTGGCCAACAACTCCGTCAAGTTTACTGAGACCGGGGAAGTATCCATCGCGACCCGAATCCTTGAGCGCAATGAACAGGAAGTTCGTGTGCAGTTCGTCATTCAGGATTCCGGCATCGGCATGACCCGGGAGCAAACAGAGAGATTGTTCCAGGCCTTCAGCCAAGCGGATACCTCCATCACCCGGCGTTTCGGTGGCACAGGTCTGGGCTTGGCCATATCTCAGCGTTTGGTTGCCTTGATGGGTGGGAACATCCAGGTGGAGAGCCAACCGGGTGTCGGATCGCGCTTCTTTTTTGATGTGCGTTTGGGAATAGGCCAAAATATTGTTGCAAAACCGATACTCCCCATCGGCGATCTCGCCGGTTTGAAAGTCCTGGTGGTTGACGATAATGAAAATGCGTGCGACATCATGGCATTTTACTTGGAATCCTTGACGTTCAAGGTGGTCAAGGTCCACTCCGGCCAGGAGGCCGTCGCCGCTGTTGAGGCCGCGGAAAACGCCGGGGATTCCTTTGCTTTGGTGTTGATGGATTACATGATGCCGGTGATGGACGGCATTACTGCGGCAACCACCATTCGCTTTGGACTGGGTTTGCCCTCGCCTCCGCTCATCATCATGGCCACGGCTTATGGTGATGAAGAAGTGGTCCGTCGAGCCAGTAATGAAACCTTGATCGATGCCTTATTGATCAAACCGGTCAGTCAAAGTGTGTTGTTTGAATCCATTCTGGAAGCTTTTGGCAAGACGGACCATCACAGTCAGGTGCCCCAACACCAGGAGGAACACCGGCAATCGTTTGAAAAACTTTCGGGAGCCCGCATTCTCCTCGCCGAAGATAACGAGATCAACCAACAGGTTGCACGCGAATTGCTGGAAACCGCCAATATTGCCGTTGTGGTCGTGGAGAATGGTCTGCAAGCGCTGAATCGGGTCAAGCAAGAGCCCTTTGACGGTGTATTGATGGATGTGCAAATGCCCTTCATGGATGGTCTGACCGCCACGCGGGAAATCCGCAAACTTTCCCACCTGGACAACCTTCCCATCATAGCCATGACCGCCAATGCCATGTCGGGTGATCGGGAGTTATGCCTGGACGCGGGAATGCAGGATCACGTGGCCAAACCGGTTTCCCCCACCAATCTCTATGCCACACTGGCACGCTGGATCATACCGGTATCGCCCCAACCCCTGCCCCTTAAGTCTGACGAAGGCGAAGCACCGGTTTCTTCCTTGGCCGATATCCCCGGTCTGAATGTGCAGGCGGGACTGGCCCGTTTGGGGGGACGTCATCAAAGTTATTTGGCATTGTTGTCCCGGTTTCGCGCTAACCAGGGCGGCGCGGTCGATGCAATCAGGATGGCCATTCGCAATGGGGATGGAAAAACGGCGCACCGTCTGGCGCACACCCTGAAAGGAGTGGCCGCTACCATTGGTGCTGAAACCCTGGCGGAAAAAGCCGGTGTTCTGGAATCGCTATGCAAGAAAGGGATTGATAGCGACCCGGATCATCGGGATGACTGCCTGGGAACAATCGAAACAGAACTCAACGCTTTGTGTCAAGCGTTGCTTCCGTTTCTCCAGGAAAAATTAACGGAACCCAGAATAGCCGATTCCATTTCCCGGGAAAGTGACAGCGAGGTCGTTGCCGCACGCAATGCCTTAATTGACCAAGCCATTCAGCAACTTGAAAATTTTGATTCCGAAGTCGAAGAAACCCTGGCCAGGATTCAGCAATTGCCCATGCCCGGTCCGATGGCGAAACACATCGAATCGGTCGTAGCCAAGGTATCCGAATATCACTATGATGCGGCATTGGAGATTTTGCGCCAATCTGAAGAATCGTTCGCGAACAACATAGAATCCCCATGACGGCTGAAGATGATCGAGTACGAAAAATATCAAAAATCACTGAAACACCTGGAGTTGCAATTTGCCAACCACATGCGTGCGCTGGATCGGCCCGAACTGGCAACCTTGGACCGCGAAGCCATCGCTGAATCGGTGATCCAAAGGTTTGAAACGTGTTACGACAGTTTGTGGAAAGTTCTCAAACGCCACCTTATCGAAGTCATGGGACTGCCGGATGTTCCCAACAGCCCCAAACCTGTATTCAGGTTGGCGGATCAGAATCATCTGTTGCCTTCTCCCGTGGAAACGTGGTTTGCCTATGCCAACGCCAGAGTAAACACCACCCACGACTACAGCGGCAGCAAGGCGGCAACAACCCTCACGATTATCGCGCCTTTTATTGCAGATGCCATCGCCCTCCATCGCGAGTTGACGGGTCGGAGCTGGGAATGATCAGCGCCTTGGAAATCACGCCTGGGTGACTGGTCGGATTGGAAACAGTATCGTGAAAAGCGTGGTAAAACGAGCCACACCTATGACGAAGAGATTGCCATGAACGTTGTGGAGGGTATTCTCGTTTTTATAGATGAAGTCCGCCATCTACTGAAAAAGCTTCAGGAACGTAATGATTAATACCCCACAGATCGATATCCGCCCCGACCATCTGCAAATCGTACGGGATATTCTGAACAAACATGTGCCCGGGCATGAAGTGTGGGCCTTCGGTTCCCGTGTCAAAGGGACCGCGAAACGATACTCGGACCTGGACTTGTGCGTGATTTCCGACCAACCGTTGGATTACAGGGTATTGGGGGAATTGCAGGATGATTTTTCTGAATCCGATCTGCCCTGGACAGTTGATGTCGTGGATTGGGCAACGACCAGCGTATCTTTCAGAAAAATTATTGAGGGGACGAAGGTGGTGGTGCAAAAAAAGGGGTGCAGAAAACCCTGTCAGTAGCCGCCTGTAGTGCGTGTGCCGCCGAAAATACCCGAATGTCCCCAATTCCGATCCTCAAGTGATTGATCCAGCTTTTTGTCCGCGGACGTTAATCACTCAGACATCAACGGTCAGCCCCTCGCGGGCCAAAAAGCACGGGGGACCATATTGGGCGACCTTCTTGCGGCTCAGGGCCTCCTGAAAGACCCGTTCCAGGTCATCGTCCGAGCGCACCGGTTCGTGATGGGTGAAATACAAAGCTTTGACTTCCGCCGCCCGTGCCATGTCAATATTGGCATCAAAGGTGGAATGCCCCCATCCTTTTTTTTGCGGATAATCCTGGATTGTATAAGATGTGTCAGCCACCAGCAGATCGACGCCGTGCATGAAGTCGGTAATGGACTTGTTTTTTTCGTTTACGTACAGTTGGTATTCAGCCCAGTCTTCTTCCCCCGGGGGGTAAATGTTATAAAGCTGCTCGTGGTCGCCGGTGAAAAACATGCTTCTGCCGTTGCATTCCAAACGATAGCCAAAATTAAGCACGGGATGATTCATGATGATGTTGCTGACCGTCACCCCACCCGCCTGCACCACCTGTCTTTCCTTAAGGGTGGTATAGGTGATGGTTGCCTTGAGTTCCGCCTCGCGCACGGGGAAATAGCAGTATTCAAACTGCCGGGACAAAATTTGCCGGATATCTTTATGATCGACGGGGTCGAAAGCACCATAAATGTGGACGGTGTTTCCCGGGATGAAGGAGGGAATGAAAAACGGCAGTCCCTGGATATGATCCCAATGGGTGTGTGTCAGGAAAAGATGGGCTTCGACGGGCAGTTCGCCAAACAAGGTCAAGGCCAATTGGTAGAGGCCGGTCCCGGCATCGAGGATGATCAACTCCCCCTGGTCCCCCCTGACTTCCAGGCAGGTGGTATTGCCACCATAGCGCAAGGTTTTGGGTCCGGGAACGGCGATGGAACCGCGAACGCCACGAAAGGTCAGTTTCATGAGTGTGTGATGGAAGCGGCCATGGAACCATCCTCCCGAATCGTAGTCAATAACAACGCACGGTCGATTTCATCCGCGATCAGACCTATGGAGGCGATCAGGGTGTCCAAGTCCTTGCCCAGGCATTGGAGCATGGCTGGGGGCAGGGAGGGACCCGTAGAAGGCTTGTACATCGGCCCCCGATGCATCCGATCGGCGATCAGGTTGGCCGCATAGACACAAACCAGAAACGGCGAGGTGGCACACAGATTGGGATCGTGATGCCCGCCCATACTGTGGATGAGCAATTCCGGCAATTGCCATCTTTGTCCCAACAATTTACCAATGGCCGTATGGGTGATCGCGATTTCCCGCACCTCAAGTTCACTCAGAGGGATTCCTTGATTTTCGGACTGTTTGAGGAGTTCCTCATAGCGCCCCGGGAACAGTTTGAACAAGGCGACCTTGCCAAAATCGTGGAGCAGGCCGGCCACATAACAATCGGTGGCTTGGGTTTCGGTGTAACCCAGATCCCGGGCCAGTTTGCGGGCGATGATGGCGGTGGTCAGGGAATGTCTGAGGATGCTCGTCAGCGACCAGGGAAAGGATTTGGCCCCGGTCAGGAGTTCCATGGGTGCGATACCCAAGGCCAGATTTTTCATGGTGTTGATACCGAGAAAAACCACGGCTTGTTTGATGGAGGTAATTTTTTTCGCCAGACCGAAGTGTTCCGAATTGACCAACTTGAGCAGGTGCATGGTCACGATGGGATCCTGTTCGATGACCTTGACCAATTCTTTGGGTGGGCAATTGATATCGTTGGTGATTTGCAAAATACGAAAGCCGCTGTGGGGAAAGGCTGGCATCTCCTCCATCAAAGCGAACAGTTCAGTTTCGGAATAGACCATGATTATGTTACGTGCCATCCACACGCGTTAAGGATCACAACAAGCGTCTCAAGACGATCCTGAATTGGTACTAAAGCCACATGTATATCTTAAATTATCTCATCATTCCATCCCATGTGGCGACAAGCAATCATATCCAAGCCGATCATAAACCGTTTTTTCCCACAACTCACTCTTTTTCGGAAATTCTTGCGTTGTTGTACAGATATTTTTTATTTCAATGGGTCGGGGTGCCAATTGGTTACCGGGTTGCGACGGACAGCGGAGGTGTTTTAGCACTTTAAAGAAAGGGTGAATCGCCAACTCTGCCGATCATCCCTTGAAAAATGCCGACACTCTTCCTATTGTGCTGGACTCCCTTTGTTGGTTTGCAACCATCATTCTGAGGTGCCAAGGATGTTTGATTTGATCCGCGAAGCTCACGCCCAAACCAGTGCCACGGGTACCCAGGCCGCCATGGGCAACATTATTTTCATGGTCCTGTTGTTCGCCATTTTCTATTTTTTGCTGCTCAGACCACAGCAAAAGCAACAAAAAGTTCACAAAGAGATGATTCAAAACCTGCAACGAGGCGATGCCATCGTTACCGGTGGCGGTCTCATCGGCAAGGTTCATCGCGTGGAAGACGATACCGTCGTCGTGGAGCTGGGCGAAGTGGAAGTCGGTGACAAAAGCTTTCGTCCCCTGCGGGTCAAGGTGAAACGCGGCACCATTTCCCTGGTTACCGCCAAAGCCGGGGCCACGGACACCAAGGACAAAGAGAAAGACAAAGACAAAGAGAAAGAGAAAGAGAAATAGGCTTCTCTTCTGGCTCACTTCAACGTTGGTTGAACAATCATGAAACCTCTACCCTTGTGGAAGCCGGTGACGGTGTTTGTGGTCGCCCTGTTCTCCCTGCTCTACGCGGCCCCGAGCATGATGGGCGGGGTTCCCTCCTGGTGGCCATCGTGGCTGCCGCAACTGGTGATCGCCCGGGGATTGGATCTCCAGGGCGGGTTGTATCTCCTGTTGCACGTGGAGGTGGACAAAGCCGTGGAACAGGCCGCGGAAAACATGGTGGATGATGTTCGCGGGGTCATGCGCAATGCCAAATTGCGTTATCGGGGGGTGGAACACTCGGGCAAGGAAGAGGTCAGCGTCAAACTGTCACAACCCGATGAGATGACACAGGCGCGCAAGGTTTTGGCCACCGAAATACCTCATGCCGTCATCACGGAGGATCCGGATCACACAACCCTCAAGTTGACCATCAATCCCAAAGATCAAAAGGAGATGCGCAACTTTGCGGTGGAACAATCCATTCAGACCATCCGCTCGCGTATCGACCAGTTCGGGGTGGCCGAACCCACCATTCAAAAACAGGGGGAGGATCGTATCCTGGTACAACTGCCAGGCTTGAAAGATTCCTCCCGTGCCAAAGCCCTGATTGGTCGTACCGCACGCCTGGAGTTCAAGGTGGTCGATGAAAAGGGCGATCTGGCTGCCGCCTTGGAAGGGCGCGTTCCCGCGGGTGATATCGTTCTATATGGCGAACAAACCGATAAAAAAACAAAAAAAGCCAATCGCCAACCTTATCTCCTCAAAAAACGGACCGTCTTGTCCGGTGAACTGTTGACCGATGCCCGGGTCAACTTCGACTCCCAGTACAACGAACCCTACGTTTCCATTACTTTCAACAGCCAGGGGGCGCGCAAGTTTTCACAACTGACCGCCGAGCATGTCAATGAACGCATGGCCATCGTCCTGGACAACACCGTCTATTCCGCCCCGGTCATTCGGGAACGGATCGATGGCGGACGGGCGCAGATCAGCGGCAGCTTCACCGCTGAAGAAGCCCATGATCTGGCCATCATCCTGAGAGCGGGTGCCTTGCCCGCCCCGGTCACCATCATGGAAGAACGAACCGTCGGCCCCACCCTGGGTCGGGATTCCATCGAACATGGCATCACCGCCGCCCTCGTCGGCAGCCTTCTGGTATTGGCATTCATGGGCATCTATTATCGTGCCGTTGGCTGGCTGGCCAATCTGGCCGTGGCACTCAACATTGTCATCCTTCTGGCTATCCTGGCCTGGATCCAGGCCACATTGACCCTGCCGGGCATCGCAGGCATGGTCTTGCTCGTCGGTATGTCGGTGGATGCCAACGTGCTGGTCAACGAACGCATTCGCGAAGAATTGCGTACAGGAAAACCGCCACTCTTGGCTATTGATCTGGGATATGACACCGCCTTCATCACCATCCTGGACTCGCACATCACAACGCTGATCACCGCATTGATCCTGTTTCAATTCGGTACCGGGCCGGTCAAAGGCTTTGCCGTCAGCTTGGCCATCGGCTTGGTGGCGTCCATGTTCACCGCCATCTTCGTTACCCGGGTGGTTCTGGCCATGGTGCTGAAAAACCGGCGCATTAAATCATTGAGTATCTAGAAGGCTGAATGACTCCAGTCTGCCAAAAGAGGGTTCGGGTTTCATCATGGAAATATTTCCCCACAAAACCAGTATCGATTTTGTCGGCATCAGTTGGATAGCCTACCTGCTGACCGGCCTGATGTTCGTCGCCTCCACCATCTCCCTGGCCACCCAGGGGATGCACATGGGAATCGATTTTGCGGGTGGCACCCTGATCCAGTTGCGTTTCCAAGCACCGCCAGCGTTACAGGATATTCGCACCACCATGGTCGGCCTGGGCTTGGGTGACGTTGTTATCCAAGAGTTCGGTACCCGCGAGGAAATCATCCTGCGCGTGCAAAAACAAACCGGTGACGATGGTAAACCGGGTGAGTTGGCGGCCAAAATCATCAAAGCCCTGGAACCGTTGGTTGGCAAGGATCCCATTGAGCTCAGACGGGTGGAATTCGTCGGACCCCAGGTGGGGGCCGAACTGGAGCAAAAAGGATTTTTGGCCATGCTCTATTCCATCGGCGCCATACTTATTTACGTTGCGTGGCGCTTTGAGTTGCGTTTCGCCTATGGTGCCGTCATCGCCCTGGCCCACGATGCCTATTGTTCCATGGGATTGTTATCCATCCTGCAAAAAGAGTTCACCTTGACCATCGTCGCCGCCGTCCTCACCATCGTCGGCTATTCCATCAACGATACCATCGTCATCTATGATCGAATACGCGAAGAAATGCGGCGTAACAAAAAATCAAGCCTGGCCGAAGTGATCAATATCGCCATCAATCGTACCTTGTCGCGTACGGTCATCACCTCGGGTACGGTCGTCATGGTACTCTTGGCTTTGTTATTATTCGGCGGCGAGGTGATTCACGATTTTGCCCTCGTATTACTCTTCGGCATTATCGTCGGAACCTATTCCTCTATCTTTGTCGCCAGCCCCATCGTGCTGTTTTTTGAGAAGAAGCGGTCCGATCATACCAAAACGGCCCCCAAAGAAGAGGTGGCATCATGAGCGATCAGGATGACTATCAGTTGCGATTTCAAGTGGCTGATCCGGGTTATTCCGATGAAGATAACCGGCTGTATGACCAAGCCATGGCGGCCATCACCAAAGCCTTGGCCGACGGTCAAAGCTGGAACAAGGCCAAAGAATGCGTGAACATGGTGGCCGATGCCGGGTTTCGTGCTGTCATCCTGGATGATTTCGTCAAAATCACCCTGGCCACCCGCCATTTCCAACAAGAGGAAGGTTTGAAAAAAATTGCCAAGGCTACGGGTATGCCCATGGAATTGTTGCTCCAGGCCAAACAGGAGATGATTCACGAGGTCAAAGAGGCTTCGGTGGCCGCTTACCACCTGACCCAGGGGAAGGGTGATGGATCGTCACAATCGCATTAATGCGATGCAGGAGTAAACCGGGGCCTTGATCCATGGTGGTATTGTTTCCCACCGATACAACTCTTGATAATGGAACTTAAAAAATTTGGCTACCATACTCATCATCGACGACGATCCCACCATTCGTGCCTATGTCCGCGCTATCCTTGAGGAAGATGGACACCGGGTCGACGAAGCAACCGATGGCAACTCCGGGTTGGAATCGTTTCGTGCCGGACACTTCGACCTGATCTTCACCGATATCCTCATGCCGCTCAAGGATGGGGTTGAGGTCATCATGGAACTCACCGAAAGTTTTCCAGGCGTGCGCATCATTGCCATGTCGGGTGGGGGACGCGGTCTGGACGCCTCCTTCAATCTGGATATGGCCAAAGATTTCGGGGCTTTACATGTCTTGGCCAAACCATTCTCCCCCGAAGACGTCCGTCAAGCGGTCACCCGACTCCTCACCTGAATCCCGCCGTCAGGCGCGTAGGGCACCACTGATCTCGTGTACGGCTTGTATCAGCGTCTGCACCTTGTCGGGATCCATATTGGGTTCCACACCGTGCCCAAGGTTGAAAATGTGTCCATTTTGTCGCCCCAAAGTCTCCAAGACACGACGCACTTCAAGCCGGATGCGCTCAGGGGTGGCATAGAGGACGGCAGGGTCCAGGTTGCCTTGCAAGGCGATCCGTGGTCCCAACTGCCGACGCGCCTGATCCAGCGCCATGGTCCAGTCGAGTCCGATGACGTCACAACCGGAGCTGGCAATGGTTTCAAGGTAGCCGCCACACCCTTTGGAAAATACGATAATCGGAATGCGGACACCATCGCTGCCATGACGTTTCAACCCGGCGATGATACGCGCCATGGGCTCCAGGGAAAAACGCTTGTATTCGTCAGGCCCCAGGATCCCCCCCCAGGTATCAAACAATTGTACCGCCTGAACCCCATGATCAATCTGGGCATTCAAATAATGCGTCACCGCGACAACCAGGCGATCCAATAACGCTTCCAAAAATTCGGGATCGTTGTACAGTAAGGTTTTGATCAGGGAAAATTTTTTACTGGAGCCCCCTTCAATCATGTAGGTCGCCAAGGTCCAGGGCGATCCGGAAAACCCGATGAGGGGCATCCCGGCCGGCAATTGTTGGCGAATGGTGCGGATGGCGGCCAGGACGTAACCCAACTGATTCCGGGGATCGGGGGGAACGAGCCTGTCCAAATCAGCCATGCGGCGCAAAGGTTTGGGAAAATGTGGCCCCTCCCCCTCCAAGAAGTGTAGTTCCATCCCCATGGCTTCGGGTATAACGAGAATGTCGGAAAACAAAATGGCCGCATCCAGTTCAAAACGTTGCAACGGTTGCAGCGTCACTCGTGCAGCCAGCTCGGGGTTTTTGCACAGGGAAAGGAAGTCCCCGGCCAGTTTACGCACCTCCCGATATTCGGGCAGATAACGTCCAGCCTGTCGCATCAACCAGACGGGTGTTCGCCTGACCTCAAGCCCCAGGCAGGCGCGCAGGAACAAGGATTGGGGTTCCGGGTGAATGGAGGGTGCTGTATTGTTGGCATGCATGCTGATGGTGGCCTGGCGAAGGGTGGATGAAGGCCTGAAGGCAATGAGTTTAGGGTACCTGGTGCATGCATGGCAAGGTGACGTTCGATCATTTATTGAGGTCCGCATGAAAAAATCGCTGATTGGTGCCGGAATCGTGGTCAGTTTCCTGTTCACGGCTGGTTGCAACCTGGGTGGAGAGAAAGCCAAAGAGGCCGCGCCCCCTCCTCCCATCAAGGTGAGCATCGGTTCCGGAAACCCGGGCAGTATGGAATACATGGCCGGTGCCGCCATGTGTCAAGCCGTTATCCGTGGAGAGGCCACGGCTCATTGTGAAAACCTCGCCAGCGATGGTTCCATGCATAATGTATCGGCCTTGCACGAGGGCAAGGTGACGTTGGGCCTCGCCCGGGCCGACCTGGCCTACCGCGCCTGGTTTGGGCAACCCCCATTCAAAGAGCGTTTTGACAATCTGCGGGTCTTGTTCGCCTTGCACCAGGACATGATAACCCTGATCACCACTCAGGATACCGGGGTATCAACCTTTCGCGACATCCCGGGCAAACGGATCGGATGGGGTGACGAGGGGTCCGACGATGACTCAGTTGTGATGGATATCCTGAAATCCTGCACCATCAGCTTTGATGCGTTGACCCGGGTCAAGGGCAGTACGTCCCTGGCTGTTTCGGGCTTTAAAGATCATTCCGTGGATGCCGTGTTTGCCATTTTGAGTCATCCCAGCCCCAGCGTTACCCAACTGGCTCAGGAGCAACCCGTCCTATTTCTCCCCTTGACGGAAAACTGTATTGCCCAGTTGATCGGCAAACGCTCCTATTATCAAAAGGGGCGCATTCCCGGGGGACTCTATCGCGGAGTGGATGCCGATGTTCCCACGTTTGGCATGCAAGTATGGGTCATGGCGCACACGGATGATCCTGAAGAGACAATCCTGGCTATTGTTAAGGGAGTTTTTGAAAATTTGGAGATGTTAACGAAAGAGAACCCTGCCTTTGCGCAATTGTCACCCCGTTCCATGTTGCCGGAATTCAGCATTCCCTACCACAATGGCGCTTTAAAATATTTTGCCCAACGGGGATGGTTCGTGTTGGAAAAGGGTAAATAAACAGTCAATCCAACCGGGTTGGGCTATCCCCTGCCCGCAAAATTTGGCTCACGACTGAACTCGGGCACTGTCAAGACCCGGGAGATTATATGCCGATTTTCAAACAAATCTGGTCTTTTTTCCTGCTGCGGACATCGGCCTGGAAATGTCATAATGTGCTGGTTCAGCGAAAATCGGACAAACCGCCTTTTTTGATAAGCTACTTCTTG
>JADGCN010000078.1 GCA_015228975.1 Magnetococcales bacterium | reverse complement strand
AAAATCCAGCCCAATACCCGAAATGACCGAGTTGGGAATAGTTGAAGCCCAGTGCGCATCAGAGCAAGAGCAGTGAATTGGCCAAGGTGCTATCAGGCGGCAAAAAGATCGTGGTTTGCACCATCCAGACCTTTCCCTTTGCGTTGGCGGCGGTCCGGGAATTGGCGGCCACCCGGGGAAAACGGTTCGCGGTGATCGCGGACGAGGCCCATTCGTCTCAGACCGGTACTGCGGCTTCCAAGCTCAAACAGGTGTTGTCCCCCCGGGAGTTGCAGGAGTTGGAGGATGGGGGCGGGATCAGTACCGAGGATCTGCTGGCCGCGCACATGACGGCGCGGGCCAACGATGGCGATATCACCTATGTGGCCTTTACCGCGACCCCGAAAGCCAAGACCTTGGAACTCTTCGGACGCCGCCCCGATCCCACGCAACCCGCCAGCCCGACCAATCTTCCCGCCCCGTTCCATGTTTATTCCATGCGTCAGGCCATCGAGGAGGGGTTCATCCTGGATGTGCTGAAAAACTACACCCCCTATGATCTGGCCTTCAAACTGGCCCATGACGGCAAGGAATGGGACGAAAAGCAGGTGGAACGCGGCGAGGCCATGAAAGGCATCATGCGCTGGGTGCGGCTGCATCCCTACAACATCAGCCAGAAGGTCCAGGTGGTGGTGGAACATTTCCGCGAGAATGTCGCACCACTGCTGCATGGTTGTGCCAAAGCCATGGTGGTGGTCGGCAGCCGCATCGAGGCGGTGCGCTGGAAACTGGCCATCGACCAATACATCCAGGTATCCGGCTATCGGATCGGCACTTTGGTGGCCTTTTCCGGCGAGGTGAACGACAAGGAGTCGGGACCGGACCCTTTCACCGAGACCAGCATGCTCCTGAATCCGAATCTGCGTGGGCGCGACATGCGGGAAGCTTTCTCCACGGAGGGGTATCGGATATTGTTGGTGGCCAACAAATTCCAGACCGGTTTTGATCAGCCGCTCTTGTGCGGCATGTATGTGGACAAGCGTCTCGCGGGCATCCAGGCGGTGCAGACCCTCTCGCGCCTGAACCGCGCCCATCCGGGCAAGGAGACCACCTTTATTCTGGATTTCGTCAACGACCCGGAAGAGATTGTGACCGCCTTCAAAACCTATTACGAGACCGCGACACTGGCGGGCGTCACCGATCCCAATTTGGTTTTCAACCTGCGGGCCAAACTGGATGCCAGCGGTTTTTACGACGATAACGAGGTTGAACGCGTGGTGACGGTCAAGATGGACCCGAAGGCATCCCAGGCCCAACTGGCGGCGGCATTGGAGCCGGTGGCGGATCGTCTGCTCAAGCGACACAAGGCGGCGCGGTCCACTCTGACAAATGCCCGTGCCGCTGGGGACGCGCTCGCGGAACAGGACGCTCGGAATGAAATCAATGTACTGGAGCTGTTCAAGCGGGATCTGGGGATATTTTTACGGGTGTATGTTTTCCTGTCGCAATTGTTTGACTACGGCAACACCGCCCTTGAAAAGCGGATGATTTTCTTCAACGGCCTGCTGCCCCTGCTGGATTTCGGACGCGAACGGGATGGTGTAGACCTCTCCAAAGTGGTCTTGACCCATCACAAGCTCAAGGACCAGGGTCAACGCACCTTGCCGTTGTCCGGTGACGAGGCCGACAAGCTCCAGCCGATGACGGAGACGGGCAGTGGCGCGGTACGGGAGAAGGAAAAAGTGCTGTTGGCCGAGATCATCCAGAAGGTCAACACCCTGTTCGAGGGAGAACTCTCCGACGATGACAAGCTGATCTATGTGAACCACGTCTTGAAAGGCAAGCTGCTGGAGTCGCACATCCTGGTGCAGCAGGCGAGCAACAACACCAGGGAGCAATTCGCCAACTCCCCCGATCTGGCCAATGAGTTGATGAACGCCATCATGGATGCTTTTGCCGCCCACAGCACCATGAGCAAACAGGCGTTGGACTCGGAGAGGGTTCGCCACGGGTTGCGGGATATCCTGTTGGGACCGGCGAACCTCTACGGGGCATTGCGGTCGCGGGGTGAAACCCGGGCTGTGCAAGGGTCTGTGTGATCCTAAGCGTGATCGTACCAGGGACAAAAAAAGTGCCCCGATCATTGAGCCTCATCAGGTTTGCTGGCGGTCTTGAGGAGGTCGCGGGCGTGTTGCCGGGCGGCCTGGGTGATGCGGCTCCCCGCCAGCATGCGCGCCAATTCTTCAACGCGTTGTGTTGGCGTCAGGGCTTGGACGGAAACCCGGGCCTTCTCCTGGTGAATGGCCTTGGTGATGCACAGGTGCGCCCGCCCCCAGGCGGCGACCTGCGGCTGATGGGTGATGGTCAAGACTTGGCGTCCGGTCGCAACCTTTGCCAATTTCTTTCCCAGACTGGCCGCCACCCGTCCGCCGATGCCCACATCCACTTCATCGAATACCAGGGTATTGGCGGGCAGGGTATCGGTCAGGACCGTCTTGATGGCCAGCATGATGCGCGACAATTCCCCACCCGAGGCGACCTGCTTCAAAGGACGCAACGGTTCCTGGGGATTGGCGCTGACCAGAAAGTGTACATCATCCATGCCGTCGGGTCGGGGATCCCCGGGCAGGGGATTCACGACAATGGCGAAACGGGTTTTGGCCATGTGCAAATCGGCCAGTTGCGCTTCCACCTCCGCCATGAGGGACGAAGCCGCCTTTTCCCGGGATGCTGTCAGGGCATGCGCCGCTTCGCTATAGCGCTTTTGCAGTTGATCGCGTTGCGCTTGCAATTGTTCCCGGCGTTCGTCGCCATGCTCCAGGGCGTCCAGATCCTGTTGCAAGCGGGTCGCCAGCGCCTGGAGATCGTCAGGGTCCGTCTGGTGCTTGCGGCTCAAGCGATGAATCCTGTCGATCCGCGCTTGCAGGTTTTCCAGGAGTTCGGGATCGGTTTCCATGCTTTGCAACGTGTCGCGCAGGCGGACGCCACAATCCTCCAGTTCGTAGTGCAGGGAGCGGATGGCGCTCGCCAGGGGGGAGAGTGTTTCGTCCAAACGGCTCAGGTTTTCCAGGGTGGACGCGGCGACATGGGTCTGCGACGTGGCGCTATGCGGGGCATCCAGGATGGCATCCAGGGCCTGCGTGACCCCTTGCAGGAGTTGCGTGCCATGCTGCAAACGGCGGTTTTGCGCCTCCAGATGCGCCATTTCACCCGGTTTCGGGGCGACCTCCAGGAGTTCTTTGACCTGAAAGGATAAAAAATCCCGGTGTTGGCCGCCGGCTCCGGTCAGTTTGGCCAGTTTTTCCATTTCGTCCGCCGTGGCGCGCCAGGAACGATGGAGTTCGGCAACCGCGTCCACCAGGGGGCGATGGTTGGCGTAGGTGTCCAGCAACTGCCGCTGTTCGCTACCGTGCAGCAGGCTTTGATTATCATGTTGACCGTGAATTTCCGCCACCAGATCCCCCACCTCGGCCAGCAGGGCGAGGGGTACCGGGGTTTCGTTGATGAAAGCGCGGCTGCGTCCTTTCTCGGTTAAAACCCGACGCAAAAACAATCCATCATCCAACCAGGAGATGGCCTTGGTCGCGAGCCAAGGACGCACGGGATGATCGTCGGGCAGGCGGAAATGGGCGATCACCATCCCCTTGTCGCTCCCGGAACGCAACAATCCCTGTTCGGCGCGACTCCCCAGGGCCAGGGAGAGGGCATCGATGATGATGGATTTCCCGGCACCCGTTTCCCCGGTCACAATGGTCAGACCCGTTTCCAAATCCAGGTCCAGGCGTTCGATCAGGGCGATGTTTTCGATGGAGAGATGCGACAGCATGGCGAAGTCCCTCAGGAAGACGACGGACAATGGTGCGTCATGGCAGCGGGATCCGCGCCAGGAGGGGGGCCAAACCGATATAGTTTTGCGGTGTGAGTTGCAACAGGATCGCTTTGGCCTCTTCGGGGATTTCCAAGGTGGCGACGAAGGCATGAATCCGTTCACGATCCATTTTCTGTCCCCGGGTCAACTCTTTGAGGCGTTCGTAGGGTTGTGCGACGCCGTAACGCCGCATGACGGTTTGAATGGGTTCGGCCAGGACTTCCCAGGCTGGCTCCAGGTCTTCCCGCAAGCGGTTGGCGTCGCAGGCCAATTTTCCCAGTCCCCGGAGCGCCGAGTCGTAGGCGAGCAGGCTGTAGCCATACGCGACGCCCATGTTGCGCAATACCGTGGAATCGGTGAGGTCGCGTTGCAGACGGGATAGGGGGAGCTTGTCCGCCAAATGTCCGAGGACGGCGTTGGCCAACCCGAGATTGCCTTCCGAATTTTCAAAATCGATGGGGTTGACCTTGTGGGGCATGGTGGAGGATCCAACTTCGCCCTCTTTGAGCTTTTGACTAAAATAACCCATGGAAACATACGTCCAGACATCGCGGTTGAAATCGAGGAGGATCGTGTTGAACCGCATGATGGCGTGAAACAATTCCGCCATGCCGTCGTGGGGTTCGATCTGCGTGGTCAGGGGTTGGTGGCTGAGGCCGAGCTGTTCGACGAACATTTTGGACAGGAGGGGCCAATCCACGTGGGGATAGGCGACGACATGGGCATTGAAGTTACCCACGGCACCGTTGATTTTGCCGAAAATGGGGGTGTTGGCGATCACTTTTCTTTGGCGGTGCAGGCGATGCGCCACGTTGGCCAATTCCTTGCCCAGTGTGGTTGGTGAGGCGTTTTGCCCATGGGTTCGGGCCAGCATGGGTTCCTCGGCATGGGTGAGCGCCAGGGCGCGTAACGTGGCGATGAGCTGTTCCATGCGGGGCAGCATGACCGTGGTCCCGGCTTCCTTGAGCATCAGGGCGTGGGCCAGATTGTTGATGTCTTCCGAGGTGCAGGCGAAATGGATGAATTCCCCCAGTGCGGCCAGGGGGGAGCCGTGCCATTTCTCCTTGAGGAAATATTCCACCGCCTTGACGTCATGGTTGGTGGTTTTTTCAATATTTTTGATGATCAGGGCATCGTCTTCGGAAAAATTGTGGACGATGGCGTCGAGCCAGTTCTGAATGGCGGTGTCGAATGGGGGCACCTCGGGGATGCCCGGCTCCCGGGAGAGGGCTTTGATCCAGGCGATTTCGATGGCGACACGGGTGCGGATCAAACCATATTCGGAAAAAATGGGGCGCAGTGGCGCGGTGATCCTGGCGTAGCGGCCATCCAGGGGTGAAAGGGCGGTGATGGTGGACATGCTTCGCTTCCTTTGAGATACGTCTACAACGGGAATTCCTGTAACCATGATTTCGTTATCGTACCTTGAGATGGCGTCGCTTACCAGAGCCCTTGCGCACTGTTTTGCGACACCTTAGTTAACGAAAGGGGTGGGCATGGCGGGTTAAATCGGATAAAATCGAGGGCTTGATAGAGACGATGCGTGTGATACAGCTCTAAGTTCGTGGCCAATCCTGGCCGTGCCCAACTTCAAAAATTTGAACACTCCATGAGCGAAGTCGATAGCGGTAAACAGATTCCCGTCAACATTGAAGATGAAATGCGGACCTCCTATCTCGATTACGCCATGAGCGTGATCGTCGGACGGGCGTTGCCGGATGTCCGCGATGGTCTGAAGCCGGTGCATCGGCGGGTTCTTTTCGCCATGAACGAATTGGGCAACGATTGGAATCGCGCCTACAAAAAATCGGCGCGTGTCGTCGGTGATGTCATCGGTAAATACCATCCGCATGGGGATGTGGCGGTGTACGACACCATCGTGCGCATGGCGCAACCGTTTTCCCTGCGCTATCTCCTGGTGGACGGGCAAGGCAACTTCGGCTCGGTGGATGGGGATTCCGCCGCGGCGATGCGCTACACCGAGGTGCGCATGACCCGGTTGGCCGGGGAACTCCTGGCCGATATCGACAAGGAAACCGTCGATTTTGCCAATAACTACGACGGTTCCCTCATGGAACCGCTGATCCTGCCGAGTAAATTCCCCAATCTGTTGGTCAACGGTTCCTCCGGTATCGCCGTTGGCATGGCGACCAACATTCCGCCGCACAACCTCGGGGAGATCATCGACGCCACCTGTGCCCTGATCGACAATCCCCTGCTGACAGTGGCCGATCTCATGCGTTTCGTCCCCGGTCCCGACTTTCCCACCGGCGGCATCATCCACGGTCGCGCCGGCATCAAAAGCGGCTTTGAAACCGGACGCGGTTCGATCATCGTGCGCGCCCGTACCAGCGTCGAGCAAAAAAAGGATGGGCGTGAGGCCATCATCGTGTCCGAACTGCCCTATCAGGTCAACAAGGCCCGCCTGGTGGAACGGATCGCCGAATTGGTGCGCGAGAAAAAAATAGTCGGGATTTCCGATCTGCGCGACGAATCGGATCGGGACGGCATGCGTATCGTCATCGAACTCAAACGCGATGTCAGCCCCGATTTCATGCTCAACCTGCTCTTCAAACATACCACCATGCAGTCGAGTTTCGGTATCAACACCCTGGCGTTGGTGCAAGGCAAGCCGGAAGTGTTGAGCCTCAGCCGCGCCCTGCACGAATTCATCAATCATCGCCGCGAGGTGGTGACCCGTCGTACCCGGTTTGAACTGAACAAAGCCTTGGCGCGTGCCCACCTGTTGGAAGGGTTGGCGGTGGCCCTGGCCAATATTGACCGTATCATCGAACTCATTCGCAAAGCTCCCAACCCAACCGTGGCCAAGACATGGCTCACCGATGAAGTGTGGGAGCGGGGGCCGGTGGAAGCGATGCTGGTTCGGGCCATGGGAGCGGGGGAAGTGGCCTCACCCCAGTTCGTCCCCGGCGGCTACCGCTTGACCGATACCCAGGCCCAGGCCATCCTCGACATGCGCCTGCATCGCCTGACCGGGTTGGAGCAGGAAAAAATCTACAAGGAATTTGAAGAGACTTTGGAGCAGATCGCCAAGTTTCGCGCCATTCTGGCTTCTGACTCCCAGTTGATGACCGTCATCAAGACGGAACTCCTCGAAATCAAAGCGATGTTCGGCGATGCCCGACGTACGGAAATCGTCGATAGCAGCGCCGATTTCTCCATTGCCGACCTGATCGCCGAAGAGGAAATGATCGTGACCGTCAGTCACGCCGGCTACATCAAGCGCCAACCCAGTGATGAATACCGCACGCAGAAACGCGGGGGCAAAGGCAAATCGGCGACCGGGATGCGGGATGAAGATTTCATTTCCCAATTGTTCGTCGCCTCGACACACGATACCATCCTGTGTTTCACCGACCGTGGCCGGGCCTTTAAACTGAAGGTTTACGAAATCCCCCAGGCTTCCAGGTCCGCCCGGGGACGACCCATCGTCAACCTGTTGTCATTGGAACAGGATGAAAAAGTCAGACAAATCCTTCCGGCCCCCATCGCCGATGATGCCTGGGGACAATGGGAATTGCTGTTCGCCACCAGCTTGGGTTTGATCAAAAAAACGGTGTTGTCGGCCTACGGCAATATTCGCGTCAATGGCCTCCGGGCCGTGGACCTGCGCGATGGCGATGATCTGGTCGGGGTGGCTTTGTTGCCGGTGTCGCCTGAGGAACAGGGCACGGTCGAGGAGGAACGCGAAGGGGAGGGGCTGGAGGAAGAGGAAGAGGTATTGGAAGAGGGCGATGAAGAGGAGGAGTCGGGTGAGGTCGAAGCGGGCGGTTCCCCCGATTCCGGGAGGATCATGCTGTTCTCCAAGAGTGGCAAGGCGGTACGGTTTCGCACCCAGCAGGTCCGGCGCATGGGTCGGGTGGCGCGTGGGGTGCGGGGTATGCGCCTGAAAGGCGAGGATCGGGTCATCGCCTTGAACGTGTTGGAACCCGGGTCGGGTTGCCAAGTGTTGACCATCACCGAAAATGGTTATGGCAAACGGACGGCGGAAGAATCATTCCCCACCAAAGGTCGGGGTACCCAGGGGGTCATCGGTATCGGCGTCAGCTCGCGCAACGGCCCGGTGGTGGACAATTTGACGGTTTGGCCAGGGGATCAGATCATGGTGATCACCGACCAGGGGACGGTGTTGCGGACCGATGTCGATTCCATTCGCCTCACGGGACGCAATGCCACAGGGGTGACCATTCTCAACGTCGCGGAAGGGGAACGGGTGACTTCGGTGACCCGCATTGCGGAATCGGAGGAAACGGAAGGGGATGAAGGGGGGAGCGAAACCATGGAAGAGACATCGGAACGACCAGACCTGGACGAGGGAGATCAATAAACCGTGTTGGATATCAAACTGATTCGCGAAAAACCCGAATGGGTGGCGGAACGCCTGGAGAAACGGGGTGGCAAGGTTGATTTGTCGGGATTCCACGCCTCGGAAGCCAGATTGCGGGAAATACGGGTCGAAACGGAAAAACTCCAGGCGCGGCGCAATGAAATCTCCACCGAGATCGGTCGAAAGAAAAGTGCCAAAGAGGACGTGTCGGGCCTTTTCGATGAGATGAAAACCCTGGGTCCCCGGCTGAAGGAGTTGGAGGCCGAACTCAGGGAGCAGGAACGGGTGGTGGAAGCGACGTTGGCGGTGATTCCCAACATGCCGATGGACTCAACACCGGTGGGCAGGGATGAACGGGATAACATTGTCTTGCGCTATTGGCCGGAGGAACAAAAAAACGGAACATTGCCGTTTCAGCCCAAACCGCATTGGGAAATTGGTGAAAAGTTGGGGATCCTCGACTTTGAAGCGGGGGTGCAATTGGCCGGGGCGCGCTTCACAGTGCTGAAAGGGGCCGGGGCACGCTTGTCGCGGGCGTTGATCAACTTTATGCTGGAGTTGCATACGGGTACGCATGGTTATACCGAAATCATGCCACCGCTCCTGGCCAATGCCCAAACCTTGTTCGGTACCGGGCAGTTGCCCAAGTTTGAAGAAGATTTGTTCTCCTGTCGCGATAATCCCTGGTTCTTGATCCCCACGGCGGAAGTGCCGTTGACCAATCTGGTGGCGGATCGCATCCTGGATGAAAAACAATTGCCCATACAGATGACGGCTTGGACCACCTGTTTCCGGCGCGAGGCGGGAGCCGCGGGCAAAGATACCCGGGGTTTGATCCGGCAACATCAGTTCGACAAAGTGGAATTGGTGTGGATTACCCGCCCCGAGGAGAGCGAGCAGGCCCTGGAAACCTTGACCGGGCATGCGGAAGAGGTGTTGCGTCGCCTGGAATTGCCGTTTCGCACCGTGTGTCTGTGTACCGGGGACATGGGCTTTTCCGCAGCCAAAACCTACGATTTGGAAGTGTGGTTGCCAGGACAGGGGTGTTATCGGGAAATCTCTTCCTGTTCCGATACCCAATCGTTTCAGGCGCGGCGCATGAAGGCGCGGTTTCGCCGTGGTGGTGAGAAAAAAACGGAATTCGTCCATACCCTCAACGGTTCGGGTGTCGCTGTGGGGCGTGCCCTGGTGGCAGTTCTGGAAAATGGCCAGCAGGCGGATGGCAGTGTGGTGATCCCCAAGGCATTGCGTCCCTACATGGGTGGGATGGAGGTCATCACCCCGGTCTGATGTCGGGATTACGGCATGAAGCGTTTCCTGTTACCCTTTGCCATGCCCCTGTTCGCCCTTGCCGCCACGGGATGGGCTGCGGTGGTCGTCGGTACGGGGCAAGATCGTTGTTATGACACGGTGGCGGAGATACCCTGTCCATCGGTTGGGGAACCGTTCTTTGGCCAGGATGCGAACTACCAGGGAAAAACTCCCAGTTATCGCGATAATAACGATGGCACGGTCCTGGACCTGAATACCGGCTTGCTCTGGACCAAGAGGGTGGATCCCGTCAAGGTGAGCTTGGTTGAGGCGGAGGCGATTGCCAAAACCATGCATCTGGCTGGTCATGGCGATTGGCGGGTGCCAAATATCAAAGAATTGTATTCGTTGATCGATTTTCGTGGCTATACCGGTTTTGCCGCAGGGCCTCCCAACATGTTCGTGATTCCGGGGAATGCCGTCCCATTTATCAATACCCATGTGTTCTCGTTTCGCTATGGCGATATTCAAAATGGCGAACGGTTTATCGATGCCCAATGGCTTTCCAATACCCGCTATGTTTCAACGACCATGCGCGGTGATCAAACCTTGTTTGGCGTCAACTTCGCTGATGGACGCATCAAAGGGTACGGGTATCGGCGACCCGGACGCATGGTTGATGATAAAAAATTTTATGTCCGCTATGTGCGGGGTCCGGCGTATGGGGGGAATGATTTCGTCGATAACCGGGATGGTACGGTGAGTGATCGCTCCAGTGGCTTGATGTGGAGCCAGAAAGACAGCGGTTGGGGGATGACCTGGGAGCAGGCCTTGCGTTACGCCCGTGAGTCCACGCTTGCGGGATACCAGGATTGGCGTCTGCCCCATGCCAAGGAATTGCATTCCATTGTCGATTACAGCCGTTCCCCCGATACCACACACTCCCCGGCAATCGATCCCGTTTTTGCCACAACCGCCATCACCAACGAGGCCGGACAGCGGGATTATCCGTATTTTTGGACCTCCACGACCCACAAGGATGGGCCAAGACCGGCCATGAAAGCGGTCTATTTCGCGTTTGGTCGCGCCATCGGTCGGATGGATAGTCAGATATTGGATGTGCATGGCGCCGGGGCGCAACGCAGTGATCCCAAGGTGGGGGTGCCCCGTTTGGGACACGGTCCCCAGGGGGATGCACAACGGATCATGAACTGGGTGCGGTTGGTTCGTGGCGGGGATGTGACGCCTGCCAATCCGTAGCAACCACGGTCTCCTGTGCCGAAAAAAATACTGAAAGGCCCGGGTTTGCTGTGAACATCGACCTGTTCCTGGACATGGACACAAAATTTTCCAGGGGAATGGTGTCACGATTTATCCAAAAAAACATCGTCCAATGACTGGGCATCGAAGATGCGCAGGCTCCACTCTTCCAATGCGGACAGATCGGCGTTGGCCATTTTTTCTCTGGCCCAATCGGGCACGCAACCAAAGCGGCGTTGCAATAGGCGTGTCAGCATTTCAGCCTTGCCTTTCAGTTCGCCAATTTGTTCACCTTCCTGTCGTCCCTCCTGTCGTCCTTCCTGTCGTCCTTCCCATTTACCCGCACCATAGGTGGAGAGTACAAAGCTTGCCTGGTCATGCAGGTCTTCCTGATAGCGTTCGTAGGCTTTGCGTTCGGTCTCCGGCAATTGCAGGACATCAAGCTTTTCTTTGGCCTTTTTCAGGCCACGAGCCGTGAAATCATCACGAATATCGGAATTTTTCAAGAAATAAACCCACTCGTCCAGGGTATCGCGGGCGATGTTATCAAAATTGCTCACTTTGATCAGGTAATGCTCTGGAAACAGTGCAGCAATCGAAGGGCGTTGAAACAAAGCCTTTTGCCCCTCATCCAACCCCAACTCCTCCCGGGTGTGCAATCCCCGGAACGTGGTGTTGCCGACATAGATATAGTCACTGCCACGCCCCAGATCGAAATATAGAATGCTGATGGTGATGACCTTGACCACACTGGCGTAGGGCAAGCCCTCCGTCATGTGTTCGGTGATGGTTTTGGCCGTGCTGAAGAGCAGGCGCTGCAAATAGTCCCATTCCCTCTCATATTGCAGCTCAACGATGATCATTTCCTCCCGGGTGTTTTTGATCTTGAGATCGACACGGTTGAATTTGTCGTTGCGGGTCTCCTTGTTGCTTTCGCTCTCCAATATTTCCACGATACGCACCTCCTCGCGAAGAAGTTCCGAGAGGAACCCTTCCAGGATTTCAAAATTGGCCTTGCTGCGCAGCAGGCGTTTCAAGGCCCAGTCAAAGCTGATCAATCGCCGTTGTGTCACGTTTGTTGGTCCTCATGTGGAAAACCGATCAACCTGCAACTTTGTAAATTAGGGAAATCATACCATGATTCCCATATACAACGCGAATCAAGCTAAAATTTTAACGTCGAGCCCTTTGATGCTCCCGCCATGATTCCAAGACATTGGATCTGATGGCGTCAATGGAATCTTCCTTTCGAATATAATGTGTTGCACCTGCGATTAAACAGGAATCCCACAAGAGGTGGACCTTTAAAGATGTGAGCATGATCACACAGGCATCAGGGTTCAGGGCCATGATCGCTTTGAGAGCATCAAGTCCATTCATGATGGGCATTTCAATATCGCAGATCGTGATATCCGGTTTCAGTGATTGGTAAAGATCTACCCCTTCCTGCCCGTTGGCAGCCTCACCAACCACATGGAACGGCTCCCTGGAAAAAATTTCGCCATATACAACACGTAAATCAGAATCGTCTTCAACAATCAAGATGCTAATATTTTCTTGAATACTGTTCATATCATGCATCCTTACCATAAAAATTGCTCATTGATAAATCACCGTGAAGGTAAATCCCTCTCCCGGATGACCTTCCAAGGTGGTTTCGCCATAATGCCTTCCACGCTTTTTTGGCAGCCTGAATGGGACACGTTGACCGGATGACCCTCTGCTTGGCCAGCGCGCCCCATACGCTTATTTCATGAATGCAACGTGTTCCTCCATCAACTTGGACAACACCTTGTTTTTGGTGGTCAATTGGACTTCGAACTCGCGTGCCCGTTGTTGATTACACCGCCGTCATGATCACAGCAACTTCCCATTCACGGTGAACCAGTACAGTGTTCGGTACTGGATCCGTACATGTTGGAAGCCATCAGAGATAAAATCCTGGAAGCGTTTGGCCAAAAACGATGAACCATTGTCCGTGACCAAAAAGGGCCGTTTGTTCAATTTGCCGTGGATCCGTTCTGCTTCGGCTATCGCCTTATCCATCGCCTTGTTGCATTCTGCTGCAGAATAGCTGGTTATCAGATGGCATGCCAGCAAATAGCGGGAAAAATAGTCAATCACCGTAACCGCATACCACCATCCGTGACCGGGAATGTGGATATAGGTGACATCGGTTTGCCACAGATCGTTGGGGTGAAGCGGCAGCAGTTCGAACAGTTTGGCTGCCTGGTACAATTCTGCCGCTCTGGGCCTGGGCTTCTGCAACAGGCCAAAATCCTTGAAAATACGATGGACCTTCTTGTTGCCCACCTGAATGCCCTGACGCCTGCAGACGATGGCTATCCGTTTGTAGCCCCACATGGGGAATACTTCAGCAACCATTTTGACAGCTTCAAACACTTTTGGATCAATGGGCTTTTCAGCTCGTTGTTCTGGAGTCAGTTCAGATGGTTTGGCCATGGTCCATGCTTTTGTTTTCTACGGTTGGTAG
This sequence comes from Magnetococcales bacterium, assembly GCA_015228975.1. Lineage (GTDB taxonomy): Bacteria > Pseudomonadota > Magnetococcia > Magnetococcales > UBA8363 > UBA8363. The sequence goes on along the minus strand of JADGCN010000078.1, from coordinate 2,416 downwards.
GGGATAATATCCCAAACTTCCCGCTTCCAGAAAACCGGGTGCAATACAATCAAAATGCCAGGATCGGCGGATTGAAAACCCGATAGGATGCTAGAGGTGTGACAAACATCAATTCTGGATTAAACACGCTATATTGTGTAACAATTTGTTTTTGTTGAATTATGATGCATAACAATTCGAACACCCTTCTTGAAGATCCGCTTTTATTGCATGAGTTTGTTTAACCAAGTTACAGATTCCAATCAATAATGCATTGCAACAATGAGAAATAATCAGCAAATCAGGAAGTGGCTCGTGTTTTGCGTAATACTTAATGAAACTCATGGGCATTTATCCAGTGGCGTCAATAACGGCTTTTTACGCTATCCGGTCTTTGGTCCCGTGTGTTTGAGATCGCCATTCGCACATCTCCTGTGCGCTTAAGCTGGACGTACGTTTGGTTAGAATGCGCCGTGCTATATGTCATTTTTCAATTAATTTCTTGTAAAGAAGATATTTATCAGTGATTTTGCAGCATGGCGGTCCTAATACCTAAAACTAACTTAAGTCCAACAACTGCCTAGAATAACACGCAATAATTTCAAGTTGAATTATAAAAAAAAAAGAAAGGCATGTAATGCAATTCAATAGAATACACTGGGACGATTCAGAACTGACTCCTGAACAGAGATTATGGACTGCTGTTTTGATGCAGGCTATTAATGATGCATTGAGGGATGATTGTAAAAAAAAGCAACAGATTGCTAGGTACTGGTTTAGAAATTCACACAATGACTTCAAGATGGTTTGCGATCTGTCTGGTTTTGAGTACAAATTTATACAACAGCACATTCTCTTGCTTCTTAAATAATACAGGAGAATAAATCATGATATGATTATATAGAATTTATCGGTTATACTGCGCGTTTAAAGCCTAATTTATCTTACTGTTAAATCGGCCTTGATCATCGTTTCGTCCGTGCCGACTCATTCTGGATTCCCGCTTTCGCGGGAATGACGAAAAAATCTCCTGAGATTGCAGTCGTTTGTCATTCCCGCGAAAGCGGGAATCCAGACGGAACCGAAGCATCTTCCATGCGCTTTGGCCGAAACGATGATCAAGGCCGTTAAATCGATAGTGATATATAGCAATATGAATATATGCACACGTAATTTATAGTGTAGAGTTGAATGTTTATGTGTACGTGAAGTGATGGGATAAGCCTGTCGTTGAGTGCGAAAAGGGGTTTCAAAATGGGCGATAACACTGCAATAGGTGGGTTGGCGCGATCTGTTATGTTTGACGATCATTACGCCGATAAGAGTAATAGCAGTAATAAAGTGCCGGTGGTTACTGTTTCCAGGGATGTCGGTGCTTCTGGTGGCTACATTGCTGAACTATTAGCAAAGCGTTTGTCCGTACCGTGTTATGGCTACTCCATGATAGACAGAATAATCAAGGATACCAAGTCAGAAAAAGACCTAATAAATATTCATGACGAGAAGCAACAATGCAATATAGAAAATTTTATTAGATGCGTCCTAACTAATAGCAGCGCCACAAAGACTGAGTATTATAGTCGCCTAATCCAGACGGTGCGTGACATTGCTAGTACAGGTGGCGTTATTTTGGGGCGTGGTGCCCATTTGATTCTGGCCTGCCATCCCAATGTATTTCGTGTTCGTATCGAAGGTTCATTGGACCACTGTGTTAAAAGAGTTGCAGTACGAGAAAACATTACTATAGAAAAATCTAAGGAAATTATTGCGTTACGAACAAAGGAGCGCGCATTGTTCCTCAAAACACTATACAAAAGATTCCCGAACAATCTAAGGTATTCCGACTTGGTAGTCAGCACTGATAAGGCTACCGAAGTGGATGTTGTTGATATTATTGTCCACGCAATGGAGATAATGGGTCACTATGTCCCAGTGGCGATAAAGCAGAAGTCTGTGTTGGTGTAAGGTACGCGTTCTTTACAATGAGATAAACCGTTTGTTTGAGCGAAACATGATCGACAGTTGGGGCATGCTGGCTGAGTGGTCATTTTCAGTGGATATCAAAGAAGATACTGCCCAAATCACTATCAAGGCGGATCTGCTGGGCATGGCACAAAGAGATACTCATGTTAGCGTTGATAGATGCCGCCTGACTATTTTTGGTGAGAGTGTATTTTAAAAAGACGAAAGACCAGAGGATTACCATCTGGTTGAAAGGAAATATGGCAAATTCACTTGGTGACCTGCCACAGTTTCATTAATTTATTACCGTGAAAGACACCTTGACGCAGGTCAATAGCTCTACTTTATCACATTCGTTAACCTAAACGAATAGCCATTAGTTCATTAACATATGTTACTTCTACTTTGTCACATTAGAATTACGCCCTGGATCCCCGCTTTCGCGGGGATGACAGAGCAGAAAATCCGTTGAAAA
>JADGCN010000077.1 GCA_015228975.1 Magnetococcales bacterium | reverse complement strand
GCCGCCGGCTCATAACCGGTCGGTCCCAGGTTCGAATCCTGGTGGGCCCACCATTTTGATTTTATAGGGTTTTCTCTACAACGCGACCGCCTCCCAGGGCGGTCGTGGCGTTTTAGAAAACCCCAATGTTTCCAATGGTTGGCGGCGACGGTTTGGGAATGAATTTGGTTCCCCGCTGGACCCGCCGGAGTCGGAAACGGCCCGATCCGCTCCTGGCCGATACCCTGGCCAAACTTTCCCGTGGACGCGCCGAAATCGACAGCGGCGAAATTCTGCAGGAAGTCTCCCTGACCTGCCTCCACCGTCCCGGTACCCTGCCGGGCCAACTGGTTGAGGTCCACGACGCCCTGATGGGCCTAGTCGTAGCGCGGGGAAATAACATCCATGATCCCATTCCGCCGCTGGGCCAAAACTGATAACGTCCTTGGAGGTGCTTCGTCATGTCCAATCCAGTGTTTGACTTGCAAGGCATCTTGACCGAGAAGGCAGCATCCCTGGCCGTGGTCATCTCGATTGATGGTGGCGTGGCTCATGTAGCGATTAGAAATGGTGTTGTCGATGTGGCGTTTGCTGAAGGGATAAGGGTTGTTCAGGCATTGGCCTATGGCTTTCAGATGCTCCGGCGTGCGTTGCCGCATCACGGTATCGTCTCTTCCAAAAATCGACCAACTACCGGACACTACCCCTCGCTCGGTAAGTTTACATTACGTATAGTATTGAATTCAGGGATGTTGCGAGCGCACCGGTTGAAAGAAATTCTGCGGTGGACGAATCATGGGCCAGTGAACAATCAGTGAAGGAGTATCCAGGGTGGACCTGCCCACGCTTTCAAACCATTTGTGGGAGTCGGCCAATATCCTGCGTGGCCCCGTGGATGCGGCTGATTTCAAGACATATATTTTTCCGTTATTATTTTTCAAGCGCATCTCCGACGTTTACGACGAAGAGATCTCCACAGCTCTTGCGGAATCCGATGGGGATGCGGAATACGCCCATTTCCCCGAAAATCACCGTTTCCAGATCCCTGAAGGATGCCACTGGCAGGATGTTCGCGCCCGGACTACCAACGTCGGGCACGCCTTGCAGAGTGCCATGCGTGGGATCGAACAAGCCAACCCGGATACATTGCACGGCATCTTTGGCGATGCCCAGTGGAGCAACAAAGATCGGCTGTCGGACAACCTGCTCAAGAATCTGATCGAGCATTTTTCCAAACTCTCCCTGGGAAACCGCGATACCGAGGCGGATATCCTGGGCCAATCCTACGAATACCTGATCAAGAAATTTGCCGACGCCACCAACAAAAAAGCCGGGGAGTTCTACACCCCGCGCTCAGTGGTGGCGTTGATGACGCGAATTCTGTCTCCCCAGGAAGGCGAGACCATCTACGATCCTGCCTGTGGTACGGGTGGCATGCTGTTGGAGGCGATTCATCACGTGAGGCGCAGCGGCGGCAACGTCCGTATGTTGTTGGGACGTCTGTTCGGACAGGAAAAGAACCTCACCACCTCCGCTATTGCCCGCATGAACCTGTTTCTGCATGGCGCGGAGGATTTTCGCATCGAACGGGGTGACACCCTGAGATCGCCTGCCTTCTATGCGGGGGACAACCTCGCCACCTTCGATTGCGTCATCGCCAACCCGCCATTCTCACTGAAAAAGTGGGGGGAAGAGGTTTGGGAAAGCGATCCCTTCGGTAGGAATTTTGCCGGGCTGCCACCAGCCAGCAGCGGCGATTTCGCCTGGGTACAGCACATGATCAAATCCATGGCCCCGAAAACGGGCCGCATGGCGGTGGTGCTTCCCCATGGAGTTTTGTTTCGGACGGCCAAGGAAGGCACTATTCGGAAACGAATCCTGGAATTGGATCTTCTGGATGCGGTAATCGGCTTGGGTTCCAACCTGTTTTACGGAACCGGGCTTGCCGCCAGTGTTCTGGTGTTTCGGGTCAAGAAGCCAAAGGAACGCAAAGGTCGGGTACTCATCATCGATGCCTCACGGGAGTTCAAGAAGGGGCGCGCCCAGAACGAACTGCTGCCGGAGCATGTGGACCGGATCTACCAATGGTACATCAATGGCCAGGATGTAGATGGCGTTGCCCGGATGGTGGGCCTGAAGGAAATCGCCGAAAACGACTATAACCTCAACATTCCTCGCTATGTGGAGCCGGTAATCGAGGAGGAGACCATCACGGTCGAGGAGGCCTTGATCAACCTAAAATTTAGTCTTGAGGCTGCTTACGCCGCCGAGGATCGTCTGGAACGTCTTCTTCAACGGGCAGGATTGATGCCATGAGCGGCCAACGCATAACCCAATCCGAGTTGGAATCCTATCTCTGGGGAGCGGCCACGCTCCTGCGGGGCCACATTGATGCCGGTGACTACAAACAGTTCATCTTCCCTCTGCTGTTCTTCAAGCGGTTGTGCGACGTCCATGATGAGGAATGCACCTATGCCCTGGCAGAGTCCGGCGGAGACGAGGCGTATGCCTCTTTCGAGGAAAACCACCGGTTCCGCATTCCAGCCGGTTCTCATTGGCGCGAAGTGCGCAATAAGTCATCCCATGTGGGCAAGGCGATTCAGGACGCCCTGCGTGCCATTGAGAAGGCCAACCCGGACAGCCTCTACGGAGTGTTTGGCGACGCCCAGTGGACTAACAAGGAGCGTCTGCCAGATCGGATGCTGAAGGAATTGATCGAACACTTCAGCAGACACACCCTCTCCCGGGCCAACTGCCCGGAGGATGAACTGGGCATCGGCTATGAATTCCTGATCAAGAAGTTTGCCGACGACTCCGGTCATACGGCGGCGGAGTTCTATACCAACCGCACGGTGGTCCACCTGATGACGGAAATGCTGGAGCCGCAGCCGGGAGAGTCCATCTACGATCCGACCTGCGGATCGGCGGGCATGTTGCTCTCGGCGGTGGCTCATCTTCAACGCTGGGGCAAGGAATGGCGCACCCTGCGTCTGTACGGGCAGGAACGCAATCTGATGACCTCCTCCATCGGGCGCATGAACCTCTTCCTGCATGGCATCGAAGATTTCCATGTCATGCGGGGAGATACCCTGGAGGAGCCCAAGTTCATTGATGGTGGCCGCCTTCAACGTTTTGACGTGGTGCTTGCCAATCCACCATACTCCATCAAGCAGTGGGACCGGGAGAAGTTTGCGGCGGATCCCTGGGGCCGCAATATCCACGGCACTCCTCCTCAGGGACGGGCCGACTATGCCTTCTGGCAGCACATCCTCGCCAGCATGAATCCCCGCACGGGCCGATGCGCCATCCTGTTTCCTCATGGGGTACTGTTCCGCAACGAAGAAAAAACCATGCGGGCCAAGCTGGTGGAGTCCGACGTGGTGGAGTGTGTTCTGGGCCTGGGACCAAACTTGTTTTACAACTCCCCCATGGAAGCCTGCGTCGTCATCTGCCGGATGAACAAACCCAAGGCCCGCAAGGGCAAGGTGTTGTTCATCAATGCGGTGGGGGAAGTGACCCGGGAGCGGGCGCAGAGTTTTTTGACCGAGGACCATATTGATCGGATCGTTAACGCCTATCGCAAATTTGTCGATGAGCCGGGTTTCACCACGGTGGCGGACCTGGAGGCGGTTCGTGCCCAGGAGCACAATCTGAGCATTCCCCTCCATGTGCGCGGCAACGGCAATGGCATGAGCGAAAGTCATGGTGATTCCGACATCAAGCTCGGGCAGGCCATTGCCGATTGGAAGAAGGGATCACGGGAACTGCGGGCCTCGATGGATACTCTGTTCCGGACTTTGTCCCATTCCTTGAAAATTTCCGTGGAGCCTCCCCAACAGGGCTTAACGGGTCCAGAGTGAGGATTTGAACCATGGCATCGGGTAACTTGCTAAGACAATTAATCAAGACGGGGGCGGAAGGCAACCTGGAAGCCTTCAAGAAAGCTTCCGAGGATGTCATCCGAGAGGAGCGGGAGAAACATCACCACCTGCTTGCCAGTGATTTGGAAAAAATCCTTTATGGCCGCTCCAGCGTCACCAGTCAGCCATTCATCTCCCTGATCAAGCAGGTTCCAAGCGACAAGGAGCGTGGTCTTCCGCTCCTCCATATCAAGGAACCCTTGCGTCGGCTGGAAGATGTCATCCTTTCCGACGACAACCGCTCCCTGATCGACGAGATTCTCCAGGAGCACCATCGACAGGAGGTGTTGAAAAGTCATGGGCTTGCGCCAGCGGATCGCCTGCTTTTTTGCGGACCTCCCGGTTGCGGCAAGACCCTGACGGCTGAAGTTCTGGCCTCAGAACTCGGTCTGCCATTGGCCACCGTGCGTATCGACAGCGTGGTCTCCTCCTATCTGGGAGAAACGGCCTCCAACCTGCGTCAGGTTCTGGATTTCGTGGCTTCCGTGCCCATGGTGGCCCTGTTCGACGAGTTTGACGCCCTGGCCAAGGAACGCGCCGATGCGGCGGACCATGGCGAGCTGAAAAGAGTGGTCAACGCCTTCTTGCAGCTTCTCGACGCCTACAATGGGAGAAGCCTGCTCATTGCCGCCACCAATCACGAAGGCATTCTGGATGCCGCCGTTTGGCGCAGGTTCGACGAGGTTCTGGTTTTCGAACCGCCCAACCTGGAGCAGTTGCGGAAACTGCTGGCCTGCAAGCTGCGCGGTCTGCGACGGAATTTCGAGGTGGACAGCAACGAGATCACCAACCTCTTCAAGGGGATGAGCCAGGCCGATGTCGAGCGGGTTGTGCGCCGTGCCGCCAAGGAGATGGTGCTATCCGGCAAGGAGTTTCTGGACGAGCGGCATATCAAGTCGGCCATCCGCCGGGAAGATGCGCGCCAAGCCCGGATGAAGCGAGGTTGATGATCAATGGCTGAATCCTATCCTCATCTGCCGCTGCGACGTGAAGAGCCGATTCGAGAAAAAAGACCTCCTGGGTTTCCACGAGTGAAAACACCCGATGACGTCTATGCCCATGGTCGCGGGTTGCAGCAGAAACTGGCTTCTGCCTTGGAGCAAACCTCTTCTGATATTGGTGGGTTTGATCAACGCCGTTTGTTTCGATTTGAGGTTCAGAAAGGGACGGCTCTTGACTATTTTGATCTTCGCCAGATTTGCACTGAAATAGAATTTGTCAGTCAGGAAGGCGATGATGTAGTGATTGGTTTCGCAAATGATGCGGCATTGGCTGAGTTTGAGTCTCGATTGGCTTCTCTGGCCACCACAGGTCAAGTTACCAACGAAAAGGTTTTTTACGCGCTAAAAAGTGTGGATGGCTGGAAACCTGAAGATCGTAAGGGATGGGCACTGAAAAAACAGGGCCTTCCAGAATCGGACTCCTTCCTGTTGGATGTGGAGCTGTGGCCCCTGGAGGATAATCATCAGGAACGAGGCCAAGAATGGGAGACATTCGAAAGTTGGTTGGTGCAATATGGCATTGAAACCATGGATCAAATCAAACAACCCAGTTTGATGCTCTATCGGGTTCGTTGCGACGCCAGCCAAGCTGAAAGGCTTCTGCGACATCGGGACGTGCGATCCGTCGATCTGCCGCCCAACTTCGGTTTAGATTTTTCGCTTCTGATCCAGGATATTCAGAAGATTCCCCCCATTACGGATCCTGGTAAAAATGCGCCCGGAGTGGTGATCCTCGATAGTGGATTGGCTACGGGGCATCCTCTAATTGGGGCTGCCGTTGGTGAGTCGGATAATTTCTTGCCGAATGAATCAAGTGCCGCTGATGAACATGGCCATGGAACCCAGGTAGCAGGATTGGCGCTTTATGGAGACGTTGAAACCAGTTTGAAATTAAACCTCTTTATTCCTACCCTTCGATTATTCAGCGGTCGGATTCTTGACAGAAACAAGCAAAACGCAACTGGTCTCATTGAAAAACAGATAGAAGCGGCTGTTCGGTATTTTTCAAATGAATATCAATGTCGGGTATTCAATCTCTCCGTCAACGATGACAATAAGCCCTATCTGGGCGGTCATCTGAGTGGGGTATCTCTGACCCTGGATAACCTTGCCAGGGAACTTGGTGTTTTATTCGTTGTGTCGGCAGGCAATCATAGGGTTGATGCTGATTCTCCAAAGGGAATCGAGTGGCGAGACCAATATCCCGACTATCTGTTATCTGACTCCTGGAAAATTACCGAACCTGCCACGGCACTAAATGTTCTTACTGTGGGTGGTTTGGCTAAGCACAACAAACCATTTACTGCGACTACAGATGAAATAGCTCTTGCCCAGCCGGGGCAACCATCTCCGTTTACCCGTCATGGACCTTCTATAGATGGAGCGATCAAACCCGAGTTAATCGCTCATGGTGGAAATTGGGGGATCAAAGTCCATAATATCGGTGCAAGGTTACTGGAACAAAATCGTGGATTAGGAGTCGCCACTTTAAACTTCCAATTTGCTCTTGGATATCCATTCAGCGAAGGCAGTGGCACCAGTATGGCTGCGCCCCAGGTGGCCCATCTGGCGGCGTCTATCCTGCGGGAACATCCAGACGCCAGTGCCAGTCTTTTGCGGGCATTGCTCTGCGCCCATGCCGCCATGCCAGAAGAAAGCCAAGTCCTGATAGACAACAACAAGGAGTTCAGGAAGGTTTGCGGCTATGGGCAGGTGGATGTGACAGCTCTCCACCGCTCTCTTGAAAGCGCGGTTACTCTTATCGCCGGTGGTCCCATCGGGAACAAGCGCCATCACTTCTACGAGATTCCCATTCCAGACGAGTTTACCAGCGGTGGCCGACGTCGATTGCGGGAAATCGCCGTGGGGCTGGCCTATGCGCCCATAGTCCGTTCGACCAGAATCAAGTACCGCGCCACCCGCATCGACTTCCGTCTGGTGACGGCATCAGATCTGGAACATATCACTACCATGTTCAACAAGGCCACCGAGAAGGACGATTACGAGAACATCCCCGAGTTGAAGACCGCTACCGTTGGCCAGCAAGCCCGCAGCAAGGGCACGGTGCAGGCCGACTTCTGGCAATTCAAGCAGTTCAATGCACGGTCTCCCTTGAAGACCAATCGACTGTATGTTGTGGTCACCCGCAACGATTTTCCGTGGGGCGAGCCGCTTTGCGCCACCGAAGAGAACTATGCCCTGGTGGTCTGCCTGCGTGATCGGGAAAACGAGGAGGCGCGGCTTTATACCCAGGTCAGAACCAAAATCCAGGCGCGGATGCGTGGGAGGGCCAAGGTATGAGCGGTCGCCCATTGAAACCCGGCTGGCGCATGGTGAAGTTTGGCGAGGTGGTGCGCCAATGTAAAGAATCTGTGGATCGGGATAATAACTCCTTTGAGCGGTACGTCGAAGGGGGACACATGGATTCAGAGGATGTCCATATCCGTCGCTGGGGAGAGTTCGGTGAGGATTATGTCGGTCCAGCCTTTCACCGTGTTTTTCGTAAGGGCCAAGTTCTTTATGGGTCGCGCCGCACCTATCTCAAAAAGGTTGCCCTTGCTGATTTCGATGGTATCACCGCCAACACGACGCTCGTGCTGGAAACTAAAGATCAGAACATGTTTCTCCAGGAATTACTGCCGTTTCTCATGTTGACTGATTCCTTTACCCAGCACTCCATCCAGGAATCAAAAGGCTCGACCAACCCGTACATCAACTGGCCCGATATAGCCAAGTACGAATTCCCCCTCCCGCCCATCGAGGAGCAGCGCCGTATCGCCGAAATCCTCTGGGCGGCGGATGAGGTGGTGAAAACTTATGGTGCCGCTAGAAAACAGTTGAGCATTTTATTGACCTCTCTTCGGGATGCCGAAATGTGTAGTCCATCATTTCGGAAGATTTGCCTTGGTTATTTTCTGGAAGATATTGTTGCCGGCAAAAGCGTTGTAGGTGGAAATGAGTTTGCTGGACCGGATGAATATGGGGTATTGAAAGTGAGTGCGGTGGGAGCAGATGGTTTTGTTCCTCAAGAGAACAAACGCCTAATGCATCAAGACGATTTTCTGGAAAAATATCAAGTACGAAAAGGCTCTCTGTTAATAACAAGATGCAACACGTCTGAATTGGTTGGGCGTGTTTGCATTACCAATAATGATTATCCGAACCTAATGCTTTGCGACAAAACGCTTGAGCTTGTTGTTAACCCTGGTATCGCAAGCAAACGGTTCATATTTCAATTATTAAGGTCTCGCTTTGCAAGATCCCAGATTATGGCGAGTGCTACTGGTACTGGAGAAGCCATGAAAAACATTTCACAATCTGATATTCGGTCTATTGTTGTTACTGCTCCACCCTTGGATGAACAATCAAGGTTGGCTGATTATGCCGAGTCAATAAGTCAAGAGGCGGAACGCATTGATTCCCAGTTAAAGAGTTCGAAGGCTTTGTCCAAACGGCTTTTTGACGGATTGCTGGAAACTGGAGTCTCTGTAGATGGTTAACAAAGAAAACACCGTCGAGCAGCTACCCCTGGACACCCTCTCCAGCCAGTTGGCCCTGGGCATCCCCCACAACGCCCCATTCCTCCGAGCGCGGTCGGAACCATGAAATTCGAGTCCTTCCAATCTGGCAAGCTCCGCCAGCAGTACCAATACAAGAGCTTCCACCCCGCGCCCATCAACCAGGAGTGGTCTTGGGACGACCCGCGCATCGGCACGTTGCTGGAGCGGGCGTCCAAGGCGTTGGGCGAATTGAACGCCTTCACCATGATCGTGCCCGAGGTGGATCTGTACCTGCAAATGCACGTTCTCAAGGAGGCCAACCTCTCCAGCCGCATCGAGGGCACCCGCACCGAGATGGACGAGGCGGTGCTGGAGGAGGAGGAGATCCTGCCGGAACGGCGCAACGACTGGCGCGAGGTGCAAAACTATGTCCACGCCATGAACGAGGCCATTGCCAGTCTGCGCGAACTGCCCCTTTCCCTGCGGCTATTGAAACAGACCCACGCCACCCTCATGCAAGGGGTGCGCGGCGAGCGCAAGACTCCAGGCGAGTTCCGTCGCAGTCAGAACTGGGTCGGCGGGGCCACCCTGGCCGACGCCGCCTTCATCCCGCCCCACCACGACGACCTGCCCGATTTGCTGAGCGATCTGGAAGCCTTCTGGCACAATGACGCCATCCAGGTGCCGCACCTCATCCGTTGCGCCCTTTCCCATTACCAGTTCGAAACCATCCATCCGTTTCTCGATGGCAATGGCCGCATTGGTCGCCTGCTCATCACCCTCTATCTGATCAGCCACGGGCTGTTGGCCAAGCCCTCCCTCTACCTATCCGCCCATCTGGAAAAACACCGTGGTGCCTATTTCGACGCCCTGACCCGGGTACGGGAATCCAACGACCTCGGCCACTGGTGCCGCTTCTTCCTCCAGGCCATGGAAGAGACCGCCGAAAAAGGCAAGGAGACCTTCCGCCAACTGCTGGCCCTGCGCCAGGAGATCGACGGACGCATTGTCACCCTGGGACGGCGGGCGGAGAACGGGCGGCGATTGATTCAATTTCTTTACCGGCGTCCGGCGGTCAACATCGGGCAAGTGGCGTCCGAATTGGGACTCCAATACCAGGCCGCCAACCAACTGGTGGCGGCACTCGGCGAGTTGAAATTGCTGGAGGAGGTCACCGGCTACCAGAGGAACCGCTTTTTCCGGTTTCGGCCCTACCTGGATATCTTCCAGGCCGAAAAATGAATATGGAATTCCTTATTGTGATTTCATACCTCAAAAAGATAATATGGAAACCGTTGTGGTGATTTGCCCATAGGGAGTACCTTGGATGTTCAACGAAGAAAACACCGTCGAGCAGATGGTCCTGGACACCCTCTCCAGGCAGGGCTGGCGTTTCGTGGCCGCTGACGTGCTGGGACGCGCCCATAACGATGTTTTCGTCGAATCCATGGTCCGAGAGGCGTTGATCCGCCTCAACCCCGACATCGCTGCCCAGCCCGACCGGGCCGACGAGGTACTCTACCGCCTGCGGGCCATCCCGCTTTCGGTCAACTCCGACGGCCTTGTCCGGGCCAACGAGCACTTCGCCGAGTGGCTGCGGGGCGAAAAATCCATGCCCTTTGGCCACAACGGCGAGCATGTCTCCATCCGACTCATCGATTTCGCCTATCCTCGCCAGAACCATTGTGTGGTCACCAGCCAGTGGGTTTACCCCAAGGTGGAAGGGGGACGCCGCTTCGACGTGATGCTGTTGATCAACGGCTTTCCCCTGGTGATCGGCGAGGCCAAAACCCCGGTGCGCCCGGCGGTGACCTGGGTGGATGGAGCCTCCGACATCCACAACGGCTACGAGCAGACCGTTCCGGGCATGTTTGTGGCCAACGTCTTTTCCTTCGCCACCGAGGGCAAAGCTTATCGCTATGGCTCGGTGCGCATGCCGGTGGAGATCTGGGGTCCATGGCGCGACCCGACCAACCCCGATGAAGGCACCCTGGCCGACGTGCAGCGAACGGTGGAACAGATGCTGACCCCGGCGATCATCCTGGATATCCTCCAGAACTTCACCATCTTCGCCACCGACAAGAAGCACCGCCGCATCAAGACCATCTGCCGCTACCAGCAATACGAAGCCGCCAACCTGATGGTGGCACGGGTCATCCAGGGGCGTGTCAAGAAAGGGCTGATCTGGCTTTCCAGGGTAGCGGCAAATCCCTGCTCATGGTCTTTGCCGCCCAGAAAATGCGAATGCACCCCGTCCTGGGCAACCCCACAGTGATGATCGTGGTGGACCGCATCGATCTGGACACCCAGATCACCGCCACCTTCAATGCCGCCGACGTACCCAACCTGATCGGCGCGGCCAATCGCGGCGAGCTGCAAACCTTGTTGGCGCAGGACGTGCGCAAGGTGATTATCACCACCATCTACAAGTTCGGCGAGGCGGACGGCGTCCTCAACAGTCGCGCCAACATCATCGTCATGGTGGACGAGGCCCACCGCACCCAGGAAGGTGATCTGGGCCGTCGCATGCGCGAGGCACTGCCCAACGCTTTCCTGTTCGGCCTTACCGGCACCCCCATCAACCGCGCCGACCGCAATACCTTCTGGGCCTTTGGCGCGGAAGAAGACGCCCAGGGCTACCTCAGCCGCTACTCCTTCCAGGATTCCATCCGCGACAAGGCCACCTTGCCGCTCCACTTCGAGGCGGTGGACATCAAGCTGCGCATCGACCAGGCCGCCGTGGACGAGGCCTATGCCCAGTTGACCGGGGATCTCTCCGAGCAGGACCGGGATGATTTGGCCAAGCGGGCCGCCAAAATGGCGGTGCTGATCAAATCCCCCAGCCGGGTGGAGACCATCGTCGCCCACATCGTGCGCCACTTCCGGGACAAGGTGGAGCCTAATGGTTTCAAGGCCCAGGTGGTGACCTTCGACCGGGAGTGCTGCGCACTCTACAAACAAGCCATGGATGCCCTGGTGGGAAGAGAAGCCAGTGCCGTGGTCATGCATACCAAGGGCGGCAAGGACGACCCTTTCGCCGATCACCGGTTGGAGAAGGATGCCGAAGAAAAACTCCTGGACCGCTTCCGCGATCCCGCCGATCCCCTGAAGTTCCTTATCGTCACCTCCAAGCTGCTGACCGGCTTCGACGCGCCCATTCTCCAGGTCATGTATCTGGACAAACCCATCAAGGACCACAACCTGCTCCAGGCTATTTGCCGCACCAACCGCGTCTACCCCGGCAAGACCCACGGATTGGTGGTGGATTACCTGGGCATCTTCGATGACGTGGCCCGGGCGCTGGACTTCGATGAAAAGGCGGTTCAGCAGGTCATCACCAACCTGGACGAATTGAAGGAGGAATTGCCCGTGATGGTGGCACGATGTCTGGCCTTCTTCCCGGAGGTGGACCGGACCGTGGGCGGCTACGAAGGTCTCATCGCTGCCCAGGAATGCCTGCCGGACAACGAAACCCGGGACCGCTTCGCGGCGGACTACTCGGTACTCTCCCGACTGTGGGAAGCACTATCGCCAGATCTATGCCTGAAGCCCCACGAGACTGACTACAAGTGGTTAACCCAGGTTTACGAGTCGGTCAAGCCCCCCAGCGGCCATGGCAAGCTGCTCTGGCACGCCCTGGGGGCCAAGACCATCGAATTGGTCCACGAGAACGTCCACATCGACACCGTCCGAGATGATCTGGACACCCTGGTGATGGATGCGGAGGTTCTTGAAGACATGTTGGCGGCCAAGAATCCGAAGAAAGCCAGGGAACTTGAAATCAAACTGGTGGCTCGTCTGCGCAAGCATAAAGACAATCCAAAGTTTATAGCCTTGGGAGAGCGTCTGGAAAAATTGCGGGAGCGGCATGAACAGGGGCTTATCCACAGCATCGACTTCCTGAAAGAACTGTTGGAATTAGCCAGGGAGGTTGTTGAAGCCGAAAAGCAGGTGGACCCTGAAGAAGAACAGGACAAAGCCAAGGCCGCCCTGACCGAGTTGTTCTCCGAGGTAAAAAACGGCGACACCCCCAAAATGGTGGAGCGGATCGTGGGTGATATCGACGAGATCGTCCGCTTGGTTCGCTTCCCCGGCTGGCAATCCACCAGTGCTGGAGAGCGGGAAGTCCAGAAGGCCCTGCGCAAGACCCTGCTGAAGTACAAGATCCACAAAGAGCAGGAGCTGTTCGACCGGGCGTATGGATATATTCGGGAGTACTACTGAATGAGCAATTCCAAGGGGCTAGAGAATGCTTGAGAGCTATCCTGATAGAAATACTGGGATTTATGTGGATGCGGCTTGAGCAACAAACCGGCTTATATAAACGTATTATATAATTTATTTAATATCTGCGCAAAATATTTTATTTATTTGATAGGTTACTGGAGATATCATGAGTCAGCAAATGACAACGCGACGGGCGACTTCGACTGAACTTACAGGTGGGGCAGGGTTTACCTACGAAGACACTGTTGTCGCCTATTATCTTGCATCCCTCCTGCGAAAGGAGCATGCTGCGAGTTTGAATGGTGTTGTAAAAAGTGTGGCAGTCCAGCAAGGTGGGCACGGTTTTCCTATGGATGACATTGTCATTGAGTTTGACAATGCCGGTTCGTTACAGAGACTAAGCCTTCAGGTCAAGCGCACGGTGCAGATTAGTGCCTCCAACACCCCTTTTCGTGACATCCTTTCTCGCGCCGTCACCACACGTGCATCTAATAACTTTAGCAATGATAAAGACAGCTACGGATTTGTCGTAGAGCACGTCGCACCGGGACCGTTCCGAACGCTAAATCGCCTGCTCGACTGGGCAAAAAGTAGCCCATCTGGCAAAGAGTTTGCCCAACGATTTACCCCAGACGGGGTCGCTGCGGATGCGGAGCGCAATCTTCGTAATAACTTGCTCCCGCAAATTGGATCCCTACCGCCCGATGACGAACGAAATTTTTATGCCCAATTTGTGGCACTGCAGCTCGATGGTTTAACCGTAGGAGGAATTCGGCGAACGGAGGTGATCAACCGCCTCCAGGAACTTGTTGCAGTGAATCATGACGGCCAAGGGCTTCTTCTCTTTGATCGTCTCTGTCGGATTGTACGCGATGGTGTAGCTACCGCCTGTAAATGGACACGGCAGACGTTGCTGAGTGAGTTTCGTGGTGCCATACGGCTTAACATCGTACCAAACTATCGAGATGATATTGAACGACTTAAATTATTTTCTACTTCAGGAATGGCGGAAATATCGGAAGAAGTCGGCGGTTGCCACGTTGAACGCACTGCTCTGAAAAAAGAAATCATGGATCGTCTTGCCGAATACCGCATCACCAACCTGAGTGGTCTCCCCGGTTGCGGGAAGTCGGCAATGCTCAAACATATTGCCAGTGTTTATGCCGCCGATGGACCAATTTTGTTCCTGAAGTCTGACCGCCTTGAAGGAAAAAGCTGACTGACCTTTGCAACAGCACTCGGTTTACAGCATCACGACGTGGCAGAGATTCTGACCGAGATTAGTGCTGCGGGAACGCCGATTCTCTTCATTGACGGCATTGACCGCATCAGACCTGATCAAAAGGGCATCATCATTGATGTTATGCATAGTATTGAAAGCAATGAACAACTTTCCCACTGGAGGGTTTTGGCAAGTTCACGCGATCAGGGACTTGAGCCTTATCGTTCGTGGTTTCCGGCAAGTTTTTATCGGGAAACAGGTATTGGTGATGTATCGATCAAGGAATTTTCGGACGAGGAAATTGAGGGTCTCGCGAGAAACAAGCCAAGTTTGAAACCTCTGCTGTTTGGCCCAAAGGGGATCGCTGAAATTGCCAGACGTCCATTTTTTGCGGCCGTACTTGCTCAAAATTTTCCTGATAACTCGACAGAGTATCTGACAGAGATTGATCTGATCTCGGCCTGGTGGGCTCGTGCCGGTCATGATGCACCAGGAGACTCCGTTCCTCAGCGACAGCGATCTTTGCTGGATTTGGCGGAAAAAGGGGTACGCAAACTTGGCAAGAACATTTCAGCCAGAGAACTCAAAGAGACCACCATTGCGCAGGTTGCGGAACTGAAAAAAGATCTCGTTATTCGTGATTCTAATGGTGGTGCGCCATACTCGTTTACACACGATATCTTTTTTGAGTGGGTGGTTTTCCAGCATCTTATCGAACTTGGCGAGGATTGGACGAATGCTATAATCAATGCGGGGGAGCCTCCACTTCTTGGCCGCGTGGTCGGACTGCTTGCTCAAAACGCACTGAGCACCCCAGGCGAATGGTCGGTAGGCTATAGAAATCTTGAAAATAAACTGTCCTTACCAAAAACCCCATCCGATCCAATTTTGGCCCCATTGCCAAACAGTTTGGCAAAGGGGCGTTGGATTTCTCTGGACAGTGAGGCGGATTTCCGCAAAAATCAGCTTCAAGATTGAAGCTCTGGTGGTCGGCATGGTCCAAATTTTCATGAATCGGGCAAGTGCCATTGAAACCTCACCCTTTGGATGTGTTCTTTGACAATCCGAAACTGGAGTTGGATCAGGCAGCTTTCCGCAGGTACTGATGGTACAGCCCACCAAGATGCGGGATGGCGATAACATCGCCTGCCCCCATTGGCTGAACCGCCCTTGGTTCAGGACAGTCTTTGGCCAGACCAGGATGAGTGTGCGTTTCGTGATAGTAGGTCAGGTATGAGGTCAGCGTCCGTCGCAGGTGTTCTTCGTTCATCACGATGACGTGTCCAGACACTCCCTGCGAATAGACCCGATCACCCATTCGCAATAGGCGTTTTCTAAGGCTTCACGCCAACCTTGCCAAATGCGTGAGAGCAAGACCCAACGCAGACTGTCCCTCCTCAAAACTCCATCCGGCCACAAAAATGGCAAATTCGGATGCTGTGCCGAGTGCGAAGGAGGCGTCCGATCATTGAATAACTAGGGTAAGGGAGTGGGTAACGGACGATTGATCAAGAAAGCTGCGAAACAAATCTGTTTTTGGCAACATAAACCCGACCAACGTGAGAGGTTGGTGGGAAATAGATCGTGGACGTAGTTTCGTGATTGGCGATCATCGAAGGGGATCCGCGAATACGGATGACTGGCAAGTTTGAAACGAGCAGACTATCGCAGATCTCCGCCGTATAGCCGGGAAAAGAGGCTGTTCCAGTAGCCGTAATGGTCCTTGCACCGACCGGTTGAGCCATCAGTTTTCGCGGAATTTCAGTCATAAGCCCAGGAAGATGCCCGATTTTCG
>JADGCN010000076.1 GCA_015228975.1 Magnetococcales bacterium | reverse complement strand
AGCGGGAATCCAGACGGCGCCGAAGCACCTTCCATGATCTTTGGCCGAAACGATGATCAAAGCCAACAAGTCGAAATTCTGGCTGTGTCGGGAGCGAATAAATTTATCCGGTTCTGTAGCAAACTCAAGTTACTTCTTTTACGTTCGTTACCCAAGGGGCGGTTCCTTTCGCGGCAGGGATTCAATGGTTTGCCACAACTTGTCCAATTGCTGGGTCATTTCCGCAACCAGATGGCGCAGGTCATCGCCCACGACCAGGTCGGAATTTTCATGACTCTTGATAAGACGGGATTGAACCTTCAACAAATTTTCAATCCGTTTGAGAAGCGTTGCCAGGATGTCATCACTCTTCGTCCCCTGGTGCGCCCGCAGCACGCCCTTCCTCCAGGTGAGGCTGGTCTCAAGGCCAGCGCGACACAAATCCTGAACCTTGTTGGCCGAGGCGTGGATCATTGCCAAAGATTCCGCCACGGTAAATTTCTTGGCTGATGTCCGTGAGGGACGGTTTGTCGTGCTGTTGGCCAAAAGAGCGACCTGATTGGCTATTTCCTGGATCTCCGTGAGTTGACCGGTCAATTTAAGGCCGATGGCGTCAATTTCCTTGAGGATTGCCTCGGGGGGCAGGGGTGCCGGGAGTTGTTGCCAACGCGCCAAGGCATCCAGTACGGCTCCGGTACTATCCGGGAGGCTTTCCAGGGCGAGTCCCTTGGTTGGGAGTTGGGCGCTGCTGTTGGTCACCAGCCGGGTTATTTGCGCCCATTTTTCAGCCAATTTCAGATATCTGGCACTGAGTTTCCCCCGCAGATGGAAACAACGTTCCACGACCTGGTGGAGCGGTTCCAGGGAATCGCGCCAGGTTTCCCAATCCTGGTGCGGCAAATCTTCGGCGCGTCCTTTGGCAAGTTTGCCCGTGACCAGGGCCAGTTTTTTCCAAGGGCGTCCCTGCAGGAGGGTCAGCATAAGGGCGGACAAGGCCAACCAGATCAGGGTGGCAATCGCCAGGGCTTTCCAGGTCCAGGCCGCGTTCTTGAACAACGATTCGGTGGTGGGTGGGAGATCGCGACTGGCGAGCAAGGCCCAGGTGGTTGCGGCGCTGGGAACCGGGGCGAAGGCAACGAGCCGACGTTTCCCGTTTGCATCCGACAGGGTGGTTACTCCCCGTTCACCGGCGAGGGCTTGGCGCACCGGCGGGATATCCATGCCGTTGTCGGCTATCGTTCCCTGAAAAGAGGCGCTCACCCCATGGGTGCGGGGGGTGAGAAACGAGTCGGAACGCATGCGAAAATCTTCCCCAACCAAAACCACATCGCCACTGGGGCCCAGCAGGGATCCCGGGTTGAGCAACTCGGTCATCTCTTCCAGGGGGCGTTGCAACGCCACGACACGCACCACTTGGCCGTCAACCAGGACGGGTGCGGCCAGGAAAGCCGCAGGTTCGTTACGACTGGGGGGATAGGGGGCGATATCGGAGGCCTGGGGTCTCTTGGTGGTCAACACCTTCTGCACCAATTGCCCCAGATTGGTATTGGCGTAGGGTCCGTTCAACAGATTGGTGCCCAAATCTTCCTGACCGCGTGCGGTATGGGTTACGTGACCGTCCGGGCGGATCAGGAACAGGTCATAATAGCCGGTAATTGCCAGATAATCCTTGCCCGGGGCGGCGTTGACCGGGGACGGGGTGACGACCGGGGGTGCCGGAGGGGCCACGGATTGACACAGTGGGGCGGGTTTCGGCGGGGTTGTTTGTTCCGGGGGTGCTTCGGGAAGCGGGGCGGAGGCCAGAACTGTCCAGTCGAGGGAATTGGTTTGAACATGATCCCAGGCGACCTGAAATCCCGAATTTTCCGGTACCATGACACCTTGTGCCGTCGCACGGATGGTTTGGGGTAGGGATTGCAGGGCTTGTACCGCTGCGGGCAGTTGTGTCCACGCGGCATCGTTATAGCGCATCTCTCCATCGGCGGCGATGAGGGCGAATGGCAACGCATGTGGGGCGAAATAGCGTTGCAACCTGCTCGACAGGTCAAAACGCAAGGCGAGTATGCCAACCACACGACCTTCGTGGACAATGGGGGCACCGGAAAAGGCGGCAGGTTTGACGTCGCCCACACCGTATGGGGAGATGTCTTCCAGAGCGACCTGTTTGCTGGCCTGGGAAAACAACCGCTGCAAGCCCGATCCTTTCAGAGGGGCTTCGTCAACATTGGCCCCCAGTTCCGGCCCACGGGTGGTCGTATAGACGATATCCCCCTTGGCGGAAATCAGGTAAAGATCGTCATAGGCATTGGCTTGGACAAAAGCATCCAAGGCAGGGGTGAAGGTTTTGGCGAATTGCTGCCATTTTTCCCCTCCCGCTTTGCGCTTGTGGTTGCGAAAAACCCAATCGATGCCCACCAGCTTCATGGGTAGCTGGCTGTCACTGGCGAGTGTTTTGACATGTTTGAGTTGATCCTGAAAGAATTGATGGAGCAACGCGGTCACCTTGTCGCGTAATGGATCCGCCACATCGGTGACCCGGGCCGTTTCCCCGGTACTTTCGCGTGGGGTGGGAGGGGGCGTATCGTCGGGTGTTTCGCAGGGGTCGGGCGGTGGCGGAGGGGGGGGGATCGTTTCAAAGGAGGGTGCTGTCAAGGCCAACAGACGCACATCGGCCAAACGTTTGTTCATGGTGCCCTGCACGAGGGCCACCTTGGTTTCGACCAGGTTTTGCAGCAACAGTTTTTGATCGGCGAGGATGGCGGAAGTCCCGTGTCCCAGGACAAGCCATGTCCACACCATCACGGGTATCAGGCCGGAGAACACGACCAGGGTGATCGTGGTAACCTTGGGGGGGAAACCGGGTACGCTCATGGTTTGGCGGTCAGGATGATGGCCTGCGCTTGCACATGGTGTTTTTCATGGGGTGTCGTCACGCTGCCGCAGGTTCGGATAAATCCTCCTCCGCTTCGACATAGCGCACCATTTTGCTCAAATCGAGGATCAACGCCACGGTTCCATCCCCCAGGATGGTGGCACCCGAAAATTCTTCCGAATGCTCAAAATTACTACCCAGGCTTTTGATGACGGTCTGATGTTGTCCGATAACGGAATCGACTACGAAGCCGGTACGTTTACCTTCCACATCGGATATGACGATTTGTTCGATATCGGGGGGGGTGCCGCCGATTTCAAAGCGATCACGAATGCGAATGTAGGGTACGATTTCATCGCGCACGTTGATGACGTGTCGGCCATGGGCATTGGCGACGTCCCGGCGGGAAAGTTCCACGCACTCCTCCACGGCGGCCAGCGGTAGGACAAACAATTCATCGGCCACCTGCACCAACAAACCTTCAATGATGGCCAACGTCAGGGGGAGTTTCAGGGTGATGATGGTCCCTTTGCCCAGCACGCTGGTCACATCGATACTACCGCGCAGGGCGTCGATGGATTTGCGCACCACATCCATTCCCACGCCACGGCCAGAGACATTGGTGATCTTTTCCGCCGTGGAAAATCCAGCGCCAAAAATCAACTGGAAGGCTTCTTTGTCTGTTAATTGGGAGTCGGGAGGAATCTGGCCCTTTTCGATGGCTTTGCGGGTCAGAAATTCTGGATCAAGCCCTTTGCCGTCGTCCTCCACGCGAATCAGGACGCTGGCCCCGGAATGAATAGCGGAAAGATGAATCAGTCCTTCGGGATTTTTGCCATTTTTGATACGTATGTCGGGGGTTTCAATACCGTGATCGATGCTGTTGCGGATGATATGAACCAGGGGATCGTTGAGTTGATCGATGACGGTTTTGTCCAGTTCGGTTTCGGCACCCTCGGTGGTGAGTTCAATTTTTTTGCCAAGTTCTGTGGAGAGATCGCGCACCAAGCGTTTAAATTTATTGAAGGTTGTGCCGATGGCGAGCATGCGGATGCTCATGGTATTGTCACGCAACTCTCCGGTCAACCGTTCGACCTCTTCGGCGATGAGCTGCAGGTCGTGGTCTTGTCGGTTGGATGCGGTCTGGTTGAGTCGCGCCTGCACGGTCACCAATTCTCCGACCAAGTCGACCAAGCCATCCAATTTCTCCGATGGTACCCGTACCGACGCCGCCGATTCCGCTTGCACTTTTTTGTCACGTTTGGACTTGATGGCATTTTGTTCCGCCAGGGCAGCCTTGACCTGACTGGGGCTGACGGCTCCCGCTTCTACCAAGCGGTCACCGATGGGTTTGAGAGCCTGTTCCAACACTTCCTCGGGGATATCTCCCCGTTGCACCAGGATGTTGCCGATTTTTTGGACATCGGTTCCCAATACTTCTTCCCGATCCAGGAGTCGGATATTCAGCTCACACTGGTCATCGACGAAAATAAAGACATCGCGGATGGCGTTTTCACTTTTTTGGGTGGTCAGGAACACTTCCCAGGAGGTATAGCAGGTTTCAGGGTCTAGATTTTCCAGTGGGGGTAGTTTGTCGTACTGGGCGATCACCTGGCACTCTTCACCCAGATCGCGCAATTCACTCAACAGCAACAGCGGATTGGTACCATTGGCAAAAATGTCCGGGCTGGGTTTGATGCGAATCCGGTAAACGTGGGGTTCATCCTCGGAGGCCTGGGCCGGGGGCTTTTTGGATGTCGGGGCGGCTCCAGCGGCTGGGGCGCCACCTGCACCGGGAAGCAGGGCACGCAAGCCCTGGATAATCCTTTGGGCATTTTCTTTGTCCGCAGGTTCTCCGCCGGCTGCGGCGTCAAGGATGGCACGGATTTGATCCCGTGCGGCCAGGGTCAGGTCGATCAGGGGTTTGGTAACCAGAATGGTTTTGTTGCGAGCCATGTCGAAGACTGTTTCGACCTCGTGGGTGAACTCCGCCACTTCGTCAAAACCAAACATGGCGCCCGAACCTTTGATGGTGTGCATGGCGCGGAATACGCGACCGATCAAATCCTGGTCGCCTGGTGATTCCTCGAGTTCGAGCAATGAGGCTTCAAGTTCGCTCAAAAGCTCGTAGGCTTCCTCTGTAAATGCGCTGGTATCGATCTCCACCGACTTCTCCTTTCCCCTGGCTTTAGGATGGTTTAGCCGAGTACCTTCTTGATGACTTCGAGGAGCTGGGGTGGTTTGAAAGGCTTGACGATCCATCCGGTGGCACCGGCGGATTTGCCTTCCTGTTTGCGCCCCGCCTGGGATTCGGTTGTCAGCATGACAATGGGTATGAACTTGAAGTTGGGTAAGGCGCGGAGTTCTTTGATCAGGGTAATGCCGTCCATGTTGGGCATATTCAGATCGGTGACCACCATATCAACAGGGGCGGCCTTGAGTTTGGTCAGGGCATCCTGGCCATCCACCGCCTCAACAACGTCGTAGCCGGCCCCCTTCAGGGTGAGCCCAACCATTTGGCGCACGCTGGACGAATCGTCCACGGTCATGATTTTCTTGCCCATTTACTTTCCCTCTCCAGTCCACAAGCCTGTAGTATCGTCCGCATTCATGCTACCCGAGTATCCCGATTCCTTGACGGCGTTGTGCCAGGCTTCGGGGATGGTTCCTGCGACCGTTAATGATTTGCCCTTGTCATTGAGTCCGCGATGAGCGGCAAATAGGAGTTGAATGGCTGACAAATCAACTCTGTCCACTTCGCTCAGGTCGATCACCAAGCCTTTGGCCGCACTGATCCCCTCCAACAAGGTATCTTTGAGTTGTGCTGCGTGCTGAATGGTGATGCCACCAGACAGAGTCAGCGTACCGGCATCGCCGGCATCGTCTACTGATAGGTCAATCATCCGTACTCCGTCAAGTCTGATAGGTTATTGACAACAATTATTGACGACAACCAGCTTGGTCGATGGGTGTCACTGTAGCGGCCATAAGTACTCAGGCGCAATCCATGAAAAACGGCCACGCCGATTCTAACTCATTACGGGAACGAATCAATAAGAAAATGTCTTTCACCCTTTCTTGTTTTCTTTTTTGCATCGGTATGAATCAATTATGGATGCCATTTTTGCAGCATGGGTTTGCGGATTTCGTTTGTCAAGGATTCCACGAATGAGGGCGATGCCATGGCTTCCAGCCGCCATCGCCAGGGAGGCATTGGTGACGTTGATGCCACCCAGGGCTAGGACGGGGAGCGGAATAGCTTTCAAGATTTGTGAATACGTTGTGATTCCCAAAGGTTGGGTTTCGGGGTGGGAGGGGGTGGCGAACAGGGGGGAGAGGGTGATGTAGTCGGCTCCTTCCTGACAGCAGTGCCGGGCGGTGCTGAGGTCGTGACAGGAGCAGCCAATGAGTTTGTCCGAACCCAGGAGCGTGCGCACCTGAGACA
Source organism: Magnetococcales bacterium (assembly GCA_015228975.1). Classification (GTDB taxonomy): domain Bacteria; phylum Pseudomonadota; class Magnetococcia; order Magnetococcales; family UBA8363; genus UBA8363. The sequence goes on along the minus strand of JADGCN010000076.1, from coordinate 9,609 downwards.
AGGGTGGTCGGTGCCTTTCCGGCAGATGGACCCCGGCGGCACCTACATGGGGGAGCAAATGCGCACGACCCGAGAGCAGGATTTGCGTCGGCGTGTGTTGGATGGCGTGTTGTATCGCCTGGCACAGACGGACGAATTCATGATCATCCAAATCTTTTTCGCGAACCAGGATGCTATCCACCCCACCTTCCGCCGCCTGCGCCAGGGCGGGTATCAGGTTGGGGGTGAGCTTACGATCGGTGATCAGCAGGAGTCGTGGTATCAGGGGATGTTCAGCCATTTGTGAATTTGCAATGATAGACGCAAACGTCCTTGGGAGGCGAGTACCTTCTGGTAGCATCGGTTGGCCGCCACCGTTGGAAACAGGGTACCTTGCCAGCGGGGCTGCAACCAGACACACGGATGGCGCATCATCCACCAATCGATCCACGCTTCCTGAATGGGATCCGTTTCCGCACCCAGGATGAATTTGACTTCGTTGGCCCGTTCCAAGGGAAAATGCGGCAAAGGCGTTTTGGGGGAGAGGGTGAGCCAATCGATGGCATCCGGGATGGGGCCGCCGATGCCACTGGTTTCCATGGCGATCCATTTGTTTCGTTTCTTCAGATGCTTGACCAGGATATCCAGATAATTGGCGGCCAATGGTTCCCCACCTGTCAATAGAATATGGTTCAGGCCCGGGGTGTGCTGTTCCAGGGTGTCCAGGAGCGTGTTCAGGGTCAGGACACGCCGGGTATGCGGATTGCGATGTTTGGGTTCGTCGCACCAGGGGCAGGCGAGGGGGCACCCCCAAAACCTTAAGAAGACAAATGGCTTGCCGACCTGGGCCCCTTCCCCTTGCACGGAGGTGAACAGGTCGCAGATGGCAAAGCTCGTTGTGGCGTCGTCGTTATTCATGGGGTGTGGGGGATCGGTTTCGGGCTTGCCACCAACGATTCCAATCCCGAACGGATGTGAATATCCGTCTGAGGAAAGGGGATTTCAATGTTTTCCAGTTTGAAACGTTTGTTGATGAGCTTGTTGAGTCGATCACGCGTGGGCAGCCTCAGATCGGGGTGACTGAGGAAGACGCGTACTTCAAAATCAAGGGAACTGGCCGCATGCGAGAGGAAATATACTTCAGGGTGGGGATCAGGTAAAACTTCAGGCAGGCTTTTGGCCAACTCCATCAACAGGGCGCTGACTCGATCCACATCGCTCCCATAGGCGACGCCGATGGGGATGACCAGGCGTATCCGGGTGTCTCCCAGGGTCCAGTTGGTTACTTCCTGGGTAATCAACTGTTTGTTGGGAATCAATATTTCCTGTTGGTCAAAATTGCGCAGGGTGGTGGCGCGTATGTTGATGCGGGTGATTTGGCCCGACATGGAACCGACAGTGATCAAATCGTCAACCCGGATGGGGCGTTCCACCAATAAAATGATGCCGCTGACAAAATTGGCGACAATTTCCTGCAAGCCAAATCCCAATCCGACCGAGATGGCTGCCGCCAGCCAGCCGATCTTGGCCAAATCCAGTTTAAGAAAGGAGAAAGCGACAAAAATACCGGTCAGTACGACCAGATAGCGGGTCATGGTCACCACGGCGTAACGCATGCCCGGGTCGGTGTTCATCCGGGAAAAAAGGAACCAGTTGAACAAATACGGCAAACGCTTGGCCAACCAAAATACCAGGAACAGGCTAAACAGGAAGGAGGACCAATCGGCCAGACTGACGAATTGAATCTGTCCATCGGCACCCGTGACGCTGTAGAGGGTGACATCGCTCAAGGAACGAATGACGCTTTCGTTGATGCCCCAATAGCTGGCCAACAGGATCGTCCCGCCGGCGAACACCATCCAGCTCAAGGGGCCTTGCATCTGCACGGCCAGGTGTTCCGTTCTGGGAAGTGCTGTTTTGCCGGAGGCGTTCAGGAGCTGTTCCCGATCCTGGCGTTGCCGCATTTTGGCTCCGGTGACGGCGATGAGGCGAACCATGCCGGTCATGGCGATGATGGTTACAAAACTGAGCAGGCCATTGACGGCCAGGTAACGGGCACCAAAGCGATAACCCGTCAGGTCCATGATGACGATCAGCACCATGAAGGATATGGCGGGGAGGGTGATCATGTTCCAGTTGTCGGCCAGGATGCGTGCGTTATCGCCAATGCGCAAAAAACTTTGTACCAGACTGGAACGCAGTCGTATCAAACGATAAATGGCCACCATGACCGTTATTTGAAACAGGGTCATCCCCAGGCGGGGGAGAATTTCAAAATGAAACGGCCACGAGCTGAACATACGCCACGGCAGGAGAAAGGCGAGCGAGGCCAGGAGTGCCAGACGCAGGGCGCGGTAGAGTTCGTGGCACACATCCCCGGGGATGCCCCAAGAGACTGCCAGAATGGCTGGAGGGCGTAAGAGAAAAACATTGAGTCGCCACAGGAAGAAAAACACGGCCATATGGATGAGGGTTCGGGTGACCACCGTTCCCAGGGCTGCGGGAAAGCCTGCGGCATCGATGACCATGGCCAGGGCCAGAAGGTACAGGGGACCCAGGGTGATGGCGAGCAATTGCAGGCGGCGTTTTCCAGGCTTGCCGTGTCCATCCCCTTGTGATGTTGCAAGGTTGGCGGCCCTGCGGATATGACGGTGCAGCCAGAACAGCACCAGGGGTAGAATCACCAGCATCAAGGCGACCCAGAAGGCAACGAGACCGGTTTGGAAAAATCGCAGCAGGGTGGTGAGCGTTTCCAGGGACAAAACCTCCATCCACCAGTTCAACAGGGAGTAGGGGCGATCCAGGGCAAACAATTCTTTCCACAAAGGCCCGATCAGGCTCAAACTGATGGGAAGGTCATCCTGTACCCAAAAAATGCGGGACAGGACAAACGTTTCCAGCTCCGACAGCACCTCTTTGCGTTCAATGGGTAAGATTTTCAGCCGTTGCCCCCGCAGGCTTATTTCCAGCAAGATTCCTTTTTCTTCCGCAAGTTGGGAACGATACGCATTAAAAACCTTTTCCGCTTTTTCGATAAAGGATTTGGCCTGGGACTCGGAGAGTCCTCCGGAGGCTTTTTGCAATTCCTTTTGCCATTGGCTGCGCAATGTTGGCATCAGGGCCACAATTTCATAGTGGCGCCCTTTGGCTTCTTTGATACGTTGTTCCAAATCGCCGGATTCGCTGCCGGCCTGGATCTCCTTGCGGGTATTGGCGGTGCGATGGTAGGTGCTTTTAATGATTTCCGAGGACATTTCGTTCAGTTCCGCCCCCTTGCCGACCAGGGCGCGCAGGCTTTTTAAATCTTCTCGTTCCGACTTCAGTTTTTCTTCCTGTTCGGACAAGGTGGCGCCAATATCGTTAAGCAGGGCGGTGTAACTGGTGACATTGCGCTTCAAGCGGGCGACATGGGCCTCCCAGGTCGCCAGGAACAAGGCATCCTTGCTGGTGGCATTTTCAACAGCGGCATCCTTGCGATGGACTTCGGCATTCTGGTCCTTCAGGGCCTGATGTTGGACCTTGTTGAGGGCTTCCTGGTAGTTGGCCACCTCGTGTTGCAGCCGATCCGTTTCCAACTGGGCCAATTCCAGGAGGCGATCGCGAATCCCCACCGTCTGCTTTTCAAACTCCTGTTCCGCATCCAACTCCTTCAGAATTTCCGTTGCCACCCGGTGTGACAGCTTTTCATTTTCGATGCGAACGGACAAAACGCCCCGGTTGTCCTGGGGATTGGCGCTGGCCAACAGGTTACGAAGTTTTTCCTCATTGCGTTGTGCTTCGCGCTGCCGATCCCGGGTTTTGCTGGTGCGATCCGTGATGCCCTGCATGATGTCGGTGCGTTCGCGCATCTCCCGTTTGCGTTCTTCCAGCTTCGCCGAGGAGGCCTTCAATTTTTCCCGCAAGCTTTCAAAGGTTTCGTTTGTGGGCTGCACGATGGGCACGTTATCGAGGGGCTTTCTGAACCGGGTGATGGCCGCGGTGATTTCCGTGTCGGAAGCGAGCAATTCCGGGGCGTTTTTTTTCAGCACCAGTTGGCGTTTTATGCTTTCTTCCAGTTCCGCCAACAGTGACAGGCGCGTCTTGTAGGCGATGCGCATCAAACCTTCCGGGCTCGATTCCTTGGCATCGTTCGGAATCTGCGAAATGGACGCCTCGGTCTCGGTACGCGCCACGGCCAAAACGGCCAAGGAGAGGCTATCCACTTCCCATACCGGTCGGGTTGTCGGCGGCGGGGGTTCGCCGTATAGCGGAACGCTTGCAAACAGGCCGAGAATGGTGAGCCAGCGAAACAACCAGAGGCGCATGGTTTATCCTTACGGTAAGGAGTCGGTCAGAAAAACCATTGAAACAACGGGCGCAACCATCAATCCAAAGTAATTTCAGCAATGGTCATGTCATCTTTTTGCCGCCCCGATTCGTTAAACTTGAGGATTTGTTCATGAACATATTGCAACGGTTGGTTTTGCCGGACCATGTCCGTCATGATGGCAATCAATCGGTCCATGCCAAATTCCTGGCCCTGGGCATTGTGTACTTCCACCAGACCATCGGAAAGAAAAAAAATACGATCCGACGGGATCAAGTCAACCACTTTGGGTTCGCTGTAGGGGCTTTTGAGGATGCCCAACGGTTGAAAATTGGAAGAGAGCCGCAATACCGGTTCTCCCTCGCGAAAAACAACCACATCGGGCATGGCGCAGTTCCACACTTCCAAACGGTGGGCGTGCAGATTGACGCCGATAAAACAGGCTGTGAGGAAGACATTGGGGGGGAGTTTGGTGACCAGGTAATGATTGAGTTCGTTGATAATGTCTGGCAACTTGCTGCCGCGATCCGCCATGGAATAGAAAATATAGGAGATAATGGGTCCGACCACCGCTGAGGAGAGTCCATGGCCGGTAATGTCACCGAGGACATAGAATTGCGTCTGACCGGCCCCCTCGGTTACCAAGAGCAAGTCTCCCGACGTTTTTTCCACGGGCTTGGTCCAATAGCGCATCTGGGCATGGGTGATTTCGACAGGGCCCAGCATGGTTTGCACAACGGATTCGATGAAATTGCGTTCGTTGAGCAGTTCGTTGGTGATTTCCAACAATTGCCGGTTCATGCGTTGCAATTTCAACTGGGTATTGACGCGAGCCTTGACCACTGCGGGTGTGAAAGGTTTGGTAATATAGTCGACCGCACCGAGCTGTAACCCGAGCACCTCATCTTCGGGGCTGTTCTTGGCGGTGAGAAATATGATTGGTATATCCCGCCATCTCTCGTCAGCCTTGAGGTATTGCAGCACCAGGTAGCCGTTCATTTCCGGCATGACGACATCCAGCAGGATCAGATCCGTTTCCTGATGTTCCAACAACTCCATGGCTTCCGCTCCCGAGGTGGCGAAGGAAAGATCGTAGAAGTCGGCCAGGATGGAAGCCAACATTTTAATGTTTCCGGGAACATCATCGACGATCAAAACTCGGGGCAAATGGCTGGATTCGGTCATGGTTGTTCCTTATTCGTGGTCAAATCCAGGAGCCCGACAAGGTGTTCCAAATGGTTCAGTGCCGGCTGAAAGGCCAGGTTTTCGATATGTTGTCCCAATTGTTGCAGGGCGTTCCAAATTTCTGGCGAACAGCCAGCCAGCAGGGGTTTGAGTTGTTCGAAAGATTCCTCGGCATTGATTTTTTTCTTTTTCAGGCGTTCACGCAACGTTTCAATCAAAGGCAGTACTTCGTCTTCATCCAGTATTTTTTCCGTGTTGGTTGCCACTGGGGCTGGCGTGGGTTCCGGATCAATCGCCAAAAAGAGGTTTATGGCGTGTAACGCCTCGTGCAGCGCTGCCTGAAAACTTTTGAACAGGGCGGGATTGAGCGCATGGGTTTCTTTGAGGTCATTTTCCAGGTTGTTCGCAGATCGGGCCAACCGATGGGCACCAAAATTACCCGAAACGCCCTTGATGGTGTGCAGCATGTCCAGGACCACCCGATCGGCCTGGTTGTCCCGCGATCGCAGGATATCCTGGATGGTTTCGTCCACTTTGTTGAAATTATTACGGAACTCATTAAGAATACTGCGAAAGAGCTTCAGATTGCCTCCCAGACGCTGTAACGCTTCCCGGGTATCGATTCCGGGGATGTCCGGGATGCTTGAATCATTGTCATTTCCTCTTGGGTTTGGCCCAACGGCTTGGTCCCCCTTGCCCAGTCCGGGGCGTGGCGGGATCCAGCGCAATAATATGTCGTAGAGTGCGATCCGGTCGATGGGCTTGGGCACATGGTCGTTCATGCCGACGGAAAGACATTGATTGCGGTCTTCACTCAAGGCTTGGGCCGTCATGGCGATAATCGGAAGGTTGGCATTGGCGGGATTGTTGCGCAGATGTCGGGTGGCGGTGTATCCGTCCATGAGCGGCATGCGAATATCCATCAGGACCAGATCGTACACGTCGCCATGGGAGTTGATGTTTTGTACCGCTTTGGCGCCATGATTGGCGAGGGTGACCACCATGCCCACCTCTTCCAGGAGTTCTCGCGCCACTTGCTGGTTGATGGAGTTGTCTTCAACCAGGAGGATTTTGGCACCATGCAATTGTTGGACGACCCGCGTTCCGGCATCGGAGGGATCACTTGGCGGGGTCGGGATCGCTGTCTGACCGGGATTGAATAATTCCTGGATGATTCGTTTAAGCTTTAGGCTGCTCACCGGTTTGAAGACAATTCGGACCCCCGGAATGGCTTGAATGAGCTGACGCAGCGGTTCCTCATGATTGAGCAGGGCCAGGATGACAATGGACAGGGATTGGGTCACATTGCGATTGTCCAGAGATTTGCGCACGCGTTCCAGGAGGGTCTTGGCTTGGGCCACCGGACGTGGCATATCGATCAGAATCAGCGATCCGGAATAGTGTTGTAACTGGTTTTCCAAATGGCCGGGTTCTTCATCTGGGTCAAGTCCGGTGGCTTCCATCCCCAGGAAGTTGAAGAAGTCGGTATGGCCCTTACGTTGGGCTGGCGATGGGCTGATCAACAGGATTGGCTCCGGAAACCGCAAGGCGCTCCGGGCTTGTTCGGGTTGTCCATCCCGGGTCAGGAGATCAAACACCGCGGTGAAATGGAAAGTGCTTCCCTTGTAAATGGTGCTTGTGACGCCAATATGACCGTGCATCAATTCCACGAGTTGCCTGGAAATCGCCAAGCCCAAACCAGTTCCGTCAAAACGACGGGTCAGGGAATGGTCCACCTGGGTAAAAGAGCTGAAAATTCGTGGGACATCCTCTTCGGCAATGCCAATGCCGGTATCGCGAACAAAAAATTGCAGCTCCACTTTTGTACCGGTATTGCGTAATGAGGTGACCGACAGGTCCACTTCACCAAAGTCGGTGTATTTCAGGGCATTGTTGATCAAATTGATCAATATTTGTTCCAAACGCAGGACATCGCCCAGGAGTGGCAGCCGACAGACATCGGACAGGTGGAAGACCAGGTCGATTCCCTTTTCTTCCGCCTGTTTCCAGAACATTTCCAGCATATGGTCGAACAAATCCTGGAGGTTGAAATCGACCGGGTTGAGTTCGATTTTTCCCGCCTCGATTTTGGAAAAATCCAGGATATCACCGATGATACGCATGAGGGATCGGGCGGATCGGGAAATTTTGTGCAAATATTCATGAACCTCTTCCGATTTTTTTCGGGATCCCAGATCGGCGAAACCGATGATGGCATTCATGGGTGTACGGATTTCATGGCTCATGCGGGCCAAAAATTCCGATTTGGATTCACTGGCGGCGCGTGCCTGATCCAGGCTTTCACGCTGGCGAAAATTATGGATTGCCAATGCCGTTTGCGAAGCCAGGGCGGTGAACACCAGCAGTTCATGACCGCTGAACATGCCTTCACCCCGCTTGTTGATGACCTCCAGAACGCCGATGGTTTGATTTTTAATCTTCAAAGGGGCGCTCATGATGGATCGGGTGGTGAATCCCGTTTTTTGATCGATAGTGGCAAAAAAATCGGACTCTTTATGCACATCCTGAATGATGAAGGCTTTGTTTTCGCGGAAGGTGCGTCCGACGATTCCGTGGTGGATACCGATTCGAATCCCTTTGATGGGTGCCGGTGAGGAAGAGGCGAAGCAAACCAGTTCCGTGCCGTTGTCATCGATCAAAAACAGCGAAGCCGCTTCGCATTGCAAATGAATGCGCATCTGGTCGATAGCGGTTTGGATGGTTTCTTCCAGCCCCGGGGCAGCCGCAAAGGCGTCGGCGGTGCGCACCAGGATATCGACCATCATGAATTGTGTTATGTACAAACCAAAAGAATTGATCTCGTCAACAAAGCGCAGTGCTATTTTACCCTCCACGGCGCGCACCACCATGCAGGAAAAATGAAAACCGTAAGGGTCCGGGTCCAGGCTCAGATCCCCTCTTTGTCCTTCCCGAAGATGGTCAATGGGTCCCTCGGCCTGGACCATGAGGCCTCCAAGCCCAACATCCAGGGTATGACCGCTGATGATTTGCCCATCGTTCAGGACAAGGATGATTTTGGCATGATATTCCATGCGATTCCAATTGCGCCGTAACGGCTTAACGCGTCTTTCGGGTGTGGTATCGGCAGGTAAAGGCATAACATCCCTGGTCTGAAAAAAATCATTGGCCAACAGGCTCTTGGATCATGTCCATGGCCGGGTTCTAGGATTGGCATGATGCTACTCGTGTCCATCAGCAAGCCAACGTGCCACAATGCCGAGCATGTGCTGGGCATCCCGGGTTTCAAGGGCATGACCCGTTCCAGAGACCATGCGTTCGGCCCGCCCACGCAATGCCGTCACCCGGGTCAAGTCTTGGCTTTCCGCTGAGACAATGGGATCGATGCCTGTCAGGCCCCCGGATTCGCGGATGATTGCCAAATAATGGGCTTGGGGGTGCGGGGCATGGTTGAGCCAGAATAAAAAATTACCCGGTTGTTCCGGTTCCAGTTCGGCATACAGGTTTTGTGACCGGTTGAGTGTCCCCAGACCGAGCATGGGGGTGACCATGGCCATGGGGGATTGGGCCAGGAAATGGGCCAGCTTGGCGGTGTCGGTGCCCCGATTGGGGGTGGCAATGGTGATCAATCCCTGGATTCCAAGTTTTGGATAGCGAACCATGGCCAAGCGCAGGGCAAGGCCCCCTGCGGAGTGTCCGGCGGCGAACAAAAGCCTGTGTGGCTGTTGCCGGGAGAAAGGGGAGAGCATGACCTGTAAGATGTCTGCTTGGGCGGATAAAGGCGCTTCGGACGGCAGATCGACCAGATAATAAAGCCGATCCTGGTGATCCGCTGTCAAACGCCTCTGTACTTCCCCTCCGGGTCCTGCCTGTAATAACCCGCCAAAGTGCCAACCCTGCGCTTCCAGAAAATCGAGGATACCGCTTTGGCTCCAGGAATCGGGGCCACTGGCGTAGCCATGCACGAGAAGCAGGCCAACGGGTTGGGAGTTCGCACAGGTGGGAAAAGCCGCTCCAAACCACAGTACCCAACCAATCAAGCATAAAAGAAAGCCGCGTCGGCCCATCAGTCCCCATCTTTGCCGGTTGGAGGGTATTCGGGTGCTGCTAAACCGCAGCTATCTTGGATTGTGCAGTAATTGTCATCCCCGCCCCCGATT
>JADGCN010000075.1 GCA_015228975.1 Magnetococcales bacterium | reverse complement strand
TCATGAATGGATTTCGTTTCCATCTCGACCGGCTAGGTTAATGTAAGGCACCACCGATTTCATCATCAACCAGCAAAATGTTGCGTTCGTCGAGGACTCGTTTGAGCTTGGCAAAGTAACCCAGGGGTGGCACAACATATCCCCCTGTCCCCTGCACCGCCTCCACATAAAAGGCCGCATATTCGGCGGAACCATCTTTGGGATCCCAGACCCCATAATATTTGCTATCAAACAGTCGGGCAAACTGATCAACGCAATAAAGATCGCACTGATCCCGACTTTTGCCGTAAGGGCAACGAAAACAATAGGGAAAAGGGACAAACTGGGCGCGATCCCCGAAATGGCCGTAGCGCCTCCGGTAGCGATAGGAAGAGGTGATGGCACTGGCCCCCAGGGTTCGGCCATGGTATCCCCCCTCATAGGCAAACATCAGGCTTTTGCCCTGGCAGGCATTGCGAACCAACTTCAGGGAATCCTCAACGGCCTGGGAGCCCCCCACGTTAAAATGGATCCGACCCTTCACCCCCCAAATCGATTCAACCTTCAGAGCCAGAGCCTTGGCCAGAAGAATTTTTTCGCGATGCACATACTGGCACGCCAATTAGGGAAGGGTGTCAATCTGGCGTTTGAGGGCTTGGTTCAGACGTGGGTTGGCGTAGCCAAAATTGCATGCCGAATACCACATTTGCAGGTCAAGATAGGGGCGATCCCCCGGATCGAAGAGAAAGGATCCCTCACAACGACTGAAAAGTTTTGGCGGTTCGAGGTAGTGAACCGTATCGCCAAAGGAACAATAGGTTGCCTCATCCTGAAGAAGATCATGATGGTCCATGGGCAGGCTATTCCTGAATAGAAAGGTGGCGTAATGTGGGACGATGCAACAATGGTCGACTGCTCATGGATTGAAACTTGGTCATCATGACACAAATGTCGGAAAAATCATTGAAGGCAAGATGCGCACTATCCCGACCGCGACAATATTCCAAAAGTTTGTCTTTGGCAAACACGAAATCGACGTTATCCGCCAGACAATAATCCGATGTACCATCGCCGATCAGGACGGTTTGCACTCCCGGGATCTCCACACCGTGTTCCAATTGAGTGCCATGGTTGCGTCCTAGGGTTTGGACCAGGGCACATTTACAGGTACCGGCACCCTTGGAACAGGCTTCATTGGCGTGGGGAAAATGGAGGCGATAGCGACCATGTGCCAGGACTTCCATGTGATTGGTGAAAACAGTCAGATGACCCAGGCCATGTCTGGACAAAATACGCTGAATGGCATAGTCCAACCCGTCGCTCACCACCACCAGATCCCATCCAGCCTGTCGACAAAAACGGACGAACCCGGGAAAATTGGGATCGATTTCTTCATGGTCCAAAAACTGGTCAACAGCCTTGATGTCAGCACGGATCAGATCAACCTGGCGTAACATGCATTCCCGTGAGCCCATGCGGCCACACTGGTACTCTTCTTCGATAAGCCGCCACTCCGGCAGGGCAAACTGTTCCAGCAAACCATCCGTTACATCCCTGTAGGTAATGGTACCATCAAAATCACACAAAATTTGAATGGACATGGATTAAGGCTTCCCATTGCAAGGCACTGTCACAAATCTTATCCCAGGCGGGATCGGGACGGAATACACCGTTCAATAGCAAATAAAACAATGCCGCAGCCTGATATGGCCGTCCGTGCCCCAACACATGCCTTTGCTTGAGTCATGGACCACATTTCCAAAGCACGTTGCTTGACAAAGGGTAACACAAAGCAAAAACTTGGCCAACATACCATCATTCTGACTCATTCACCAGAAAGTTTTACGACATCAGCCCGACACCTCGTTTTCCACGAAGCGTTGTCAAAAAATGCTTAAGTAGCGTCAAATATTTCCCCCCCTATCGATCACTCCTGCCGGGTTATCCGAATCGTCCGGCCAAAACCCACCGGACGCAGAGAGTCGAACAGAATTTATCATTTTGTAATCATTTGCATTTTCCTGACACCCCCGTCGTTGTGTTTGTTCGCCCCGGCAGACAAAAAAAACATGCAAAAAGTGGCTTGGTTATTGCTCTACTTTACCTCGTAGAAGAATCACCCAAAGCAACATCCAAAATAGCCATTCCCAAACCTGTTCAGACAGGAAATAGTGAGAGGAGACACCAATGAAATACGTAGTTGAATTATTCGATGGTCGGGTGATTCGCGGCTTGCTGGTGGAAAAACACCAACTGCACGACCTCCTGACGCGCCTGGATCGTCTGGATCCGATGCTCGGAGTGGTCGTCCTGGACGTGGCTTCAGAACACGCTTGGCATCAACGTCGGCACCAGGCCCAACAATCCACCCCCCCAAGTCGTCGCCGGAGCGAAGTGGATTACGAACGGTTTGCCCCGATCGATCGGATCATGGTGTGAGAACACCCGTCATTTACTGACCGGTGCCAATTTCTGCATGGAACGGACCAGACCATCAACGTCTTTACCAAGATGCTGGTCCGCCATGGGATAAAGCATCTGCTCCTCTTTGATGTTGTGCTGCCGCATCAAAATCATCAAGGTCGAGCCAGCCCGGCTAACCCCCTCCAGTTTGCCCTGCGTCAAAGCCTGGGCCGCCTGGGCGAGCAAACCACGCATCTGCCGGTGTTCCATGCGCATCACCATGGTAGGACCTTGGGTCATCCCGGTTGCCCGTTCAAAGGCCGGGAAAAAAACCTCCTCCTCCATGGCAAAATGTTGCTCCATGGCCAGATTGAACTGGGCAAAATGCAATTTCGCCCCCGAAACATCCTGGTTTTGCGCGGCATTTTCCAGTTTAATAAACGATTCGTCACAACGACGATGATCAGCCCCTAAAAACTCCCCAATGGCCCGCCTAGCCACCTTGGCTGGCAGTTTTTTCAGAAGAAACTGAAACGAAGCGGGCTGAACAGACAGGGGATGCCATTCAAACTCCCCCCACAGATGCTCCTGCATAAGACTCAATACCCCTGTTCCCGCATTATCCAGGGTAACGACAATTTCCACGCCTGCACCTTTTTCCAATTCTGCCCGCAACCGGGTATACGCATCCTGATCACTGGTTCCTGAAAGATTGATTGCTTGTTCCATGGTTGTCGTCTCCTTCACGAAAGGTTATCCTGGATATCGGGAGTCAGGAATACGTGGAAACCTGCCATAAGTCCAGGGTAGGTGTTCCATAGTGACCCTTCCACCACCCAAGCGCTACTCGTTGCCCCCTGATGAGGAAAAACGAATAATCTGAATTTCATTAATATAAAAAGGAAAAACCATGTTTGCCACTGGTGGACTCCGTATCGATCAGGCCCCGCCCTTAAACCTGCCCTTCCGATTTTTCGCAACAGCGCCACTTTTTTTAATTCTCACTGCCTTGTCCCTGTTTGCGCACGGTCCCAACCTGTTGGACTCTCCCCTCCTCCCCGAAACCATTGCCACCGTCCATCTCACAGTACTCGGCTGGATTGTCATGATCATGTTTGGTGCCATGTACCAAATGATCCCGGTATTGGCAGGCATCCCGGTCCCCTGGCCCCGATTGGTACCCTGGGTTCATGGACTGCTCATCGTGGGAGTCGTCACCCTGTATCTGGGATTGGCCACCCATCTGCACCCTTGGATGTTGTTGTTCGCCTCGGGTGGTTTGGGGGGAGCGATCCTGTTGTTTGTCGTTCCCGTGGGTTACGCTCTGATCCAAGCCCCCGCCAAACACCCAACCGTAACCTTCATGCGCGTTTCCCTGTTGTCCTTGTTGGGGGTGCTGATCCTGGGCGGCGTGTTTCTTGGCGAATATGCCCATGGATTCTTGAATCTGGACCGCATCGCCTTGCTCACCATCCATGTGATCTGGGGAGTGCTGGGTTGGGTTGGCCTGCTGATCGTCGGGGTATCGTTTCAAGTCTTGCCCATGTTTTACATGACCCGGGACATAGCCATCAATCACGCCCGCGCCATTCTGTTACTCTGGTGCCTGTTTTTGCTGGGGCAACCCGTGACGGTTTATTTCTATTCCGCAAACCAGCTCCTCTTTTGGCTGCCAACCGTGCCCTTCCTGACGGCGCTGTTACTCTACGGCTATAACCTGTTCGACATGCTGAAGAACCGTAAACGACGCTTCAAAGATGCCACCTATGCCTTTTGGCTGCTGGGCCTGGCTTCTGGACTGGTCGCGCTGCCCCTCATGGCCTCCTGGGGCTTCATTGATGACAACTGGAATCGGTTTTTGTTTGGCGGGTTGATGCTGTTTGGTTTCGCCTCCTCCATCATCCTGGGGATGCTTTACAAAATCATCCCGTTTTTGGTCTGGTTTCACCGCTTCAGCCGCCTGGCGGGATTGGTGGAAATTCCCATGATGGACGATCTGGTGCCAGGAATTGCCTTGCGCCTGCAGTTTCCCGTGCATTTGGTCGTGGTTCTGACTACCGTGACCGTCATCCTGACCGGTTGGGCACCTTTGCTGACGCTGTTGGCCATTGCTTTGACAGTCGATGCCACCTTGGTCTTGTATACCTTGGGATTTGCCCTGGGCCACAAACCACCCCCTCAGGAGGAGGTACCCGATTTCGCCTCATTTTTTCAAGAGAAATAAGACCGAACTTCAACCTTTCGATAATAAAAAATGGAAAGAAACTATTCCTCCTGACGGCGCAATTTATTGTTCAACGTTTGCCGGGTGATTCCCAGGAGTGTGGCCGCCAAGCTCTTGTTGCCATGGGCACGCTCCAGAGCGGCCGTCATGAGAAAGGTCTCCGCCTCCTCGATGGTTGGCAAGCGTCCGTGAAAGGTGATCCGTGGTGTCGCGTCATCGGCCGGCAATACAGGCGTGACGGCCCCAGAGCCTCCCTGAAACCCGGGCAAGGTGAGTTCTCCCGTTTGGTGCCGCGCCAGGGCATCGTAGAGCATGGCACGTAACTCACGAATATTTCCAGGGAACTCGTAGGAATAAAGCAGGTTGAACAATTCGTGGGACAAGGGAGGGATGCTTTTCTTCATCCCTGCGGCGGCTTCCTGCAAAAAATGTCGGGTCAAAAGGGGAATATCCTCCTTACGCTCCCTGAGAGCTGGAATGACAATCTGGTGGGAGGAAAGGCGAAAATACAAGTCGGGGCGAAAGCAGTTCTCCTGCATGCGGGTGTTCAGGTTACAATGGGTGGCACACAGGATGCGCGCATCGGTATGCTGTGCCAAATCGGCCCCCAGGGGGTAATAGCGGCGCTCCTGGATCAACCGCAACAGTTTGACCTGCGATTGCGGTGTTAAATCACCGATCTCATCCAAAAACAGCGATCCCCCCTGTGCTTGGTGGATCAATCCTTTGCGTGCCTCGGTAGCACCCGAATAAGCCCCCTTTTTGTGTCCGAACAACGTATCGGAAAACATGGTGTCGTCCAATCCGGCAACGTTCACCGCCACCAACGGACCAGAGCGCCCACTCAACTGATGGATGGCTGTTACCATCAACTCTTTGCCCACTCCCGTCTCGCCCATGACCAATACCGGCTCATTGGAAACCGCAATGGCTTCGGCGTAATGAAACACCCGTTGCATGGTCTCACTCTGGGTCAGAATGGGGGAAAAAGCCTCGTTGACAACATTTTTCTCGGAAAATAGAACTTTTTTAAGAGAACCCAACTCCTGGCGCAAACGACGTACTTCCAAAACCTGGCGAACGGCTGCGATGAATCGGCTGTTCTCTACCGGTTTGACCAGATAATCGGCAGCCCCCTCTTTGATGCAGGCGATGGCGCGTTCAATATCTTGATTGGCCGTCATGATGATGACCTGAATTTCGGGATAACGTTGCAGCACCTCCTTCAGCAACTCTTCCCCGGAACATTTTGGCATCATCAAATCAAGGAGGACCAGGGCTGCCCCCTGATTTGCCAAGAAATCCATCAATTGTCGACCATCGCTCATGGTAACGACCGGTCCGATTCCCGCCAAACGCAACTGCGTTTTGGAACTGAACAAAATTTCTTCTTCATCATCGACCAATACGATGGGAAGATGCTGACGCTGCAAATAGGTCATGGGTGATCTCCCCGCTGTTGCACGGCGATGGTTGGCAAAATGACGGTGACGGTGGTTCCCACGTGCGGTTCGGAAACAAAAATCAGGCGACCACCATGATTTTCAATGATGGCGTTGGCAATGGAAAGACCTAGTCCGGTACCTTCCCGATCCCCCTTGGTCGTAAAAAAAGGGGAAGTCAATCTTGGCATATTTTCTGGAGGGATACCAACACCTTGATCGCTGATGATCACCTGGGTTTCATTGGCATGCGCACCCGAAGCCATGGTGACGGTAACGCCGCGGCTACGGTTGGGCAACGATTGCAGGGCATTGAGAATCAGGTTGATAAACACTTGTTCCAACTGCTGACTGTGGCCCAATACCATCACGGACTCTTCGGAATAGAGGAGTTGACAATGGTCGGTATGACGGTTGATGGGATCCTGCAAGATGGCAACAGCCTCCTTGATAACGTTTTTAAGATCAATGGGGCGACTTTGCGGCCCTTGTTCCTGACGCGACAAATGTTTCAGGTTGCCAATGATGCCTTGAATACGCTCGGAACTCTTGCGAATCCCTTCCAGCAAACGCGGGATGGTGGTGACACTTTCCGAGGCGGGCAAACCCTCCAGGAGAAAATCACCATCGTTCTCTATGGTTTGGCGCAGAAGGAGTTCCAAATCGGGCCACAATCCTTGCAACATGATTGCATTAAAATGAATGGCATTATTGGGATTGTTGATTTCATGGGCCATGCCTGCCGCCAAGGTACCCAGGGTTGCCAATCGTTCCCGATGAAAGGCCAGTAACTCCAGGGTACGTTTTTCCTTTTCGGTACGATTGCGTTCGGTCAGATCGCGCATGCTGGCAAACATGCTATCCGGCCCGCCCGCTTCCCCTTTGAGATAACTGGCACTCATTTCTACAGGAATCAGCGGGCCATCCGGTCGGCACAATTCGTTGCTCGTCACCAGGGTGCCGGTCTGTTTGATTGTTTGCCAATTCTGCGCCCACAAACCAGGGGTCATGTCACAGAAAAGATCCATGGCCGTCATGCGCATCAATCGTTCCTCATCCACGGCCAACAGGGTCAGGGTGGCGCGGTTGGCACGCAGGACGGCCCCCCCCTCGGCAAACCATAAAAAGGCATCATGGGTGTTATCAACGGAAAACTGAACCAATTTCAAGGCATCTTCCGCCTCTTTGCGCTCGGAAATGTCATCAAAGATAACAACAACATCCCCGGAAGGCAGTTTGTAGACGCGATTTTCAAACCAACGCTGCAAACTTTGGTCATGAATCAGCGTAACGGGATGACGGGTCGGGGTAGTACTGCGGTAAACGCTTTGCAGGACATGGAATAATCCGGAAGTCATCACACCGGGGAACACCTGCGTGACCGATTGACCCAGGATTTCCTGTTTTTCCACCTGGGTGAGCTGTTCCCCCATCCGATTCAAATCTTGAATGGTAAAGTCCTCCCCCCCTTGCACGGCCTCATAGACAATAACCCCGGCGGTCATGGTATCCACCAGGGTACGGTAGCGCTGTTCACTCTCCTTGAGTGATCTTTCAATGATCTGTTGCTGTTGCTGTTGCCATTTCCTGACCGCCAATTCTTGTTCCAGGGCGATGGTCCGTCGCGCAACCGAACGTTCCAGGTAATCGAGGGTCCGAGCCACCTCGTCGGCCATGACATCGAAAGCCCGGGCCAATATGCCAACTTCATCCCGTCCCGTATGATGGCTGCGCACATGACGCTGCCCATGCGTCAACTGTTGGGCCGCCAAGGTCAACTGTCGCAACGGACGGATCAGTCGCCGGGTCAAAATGAGCGCCACGATCGTAAATACCCCGGTCGCCATGAAACCCATAATCCAGGCAATGCTGAAAGCCGTAGACATCGGTCGCATCAAATCATCCTGCTTGATTTGCAAAACCAATCCCCAACCCCATTCGGCAAACAAACGGATATGGCGATAAACTGCCAATATCGGGGCCTGGTTGCGATCACTGGCTTCGATAAAGCCTTCCTGACCGCTGGCGGCAATCATATCCGGTCTGACTTTCAGGGTGCCCGTAACGGCTCCCAAACCTTGATTACTCAATCTCTCCAGGAAAGTACCCGTCTGGAGCAGGTTCGTTCCGTGTTCGTTGACCAGCAGCGTTTCCAATCCCTGCCAGGGGCCCTTGTTCATCGTCAGGTTGGTCAGCAGAAAACGCTCCAGGGAAATTTCCAGAACGATGACTGCTATCGGTTCTTTTTTGCCAAAGAAAACCGGGCTCCCAAAAAAAAACAGCGTCGGAACCGGGGACGGGGTGAAACCACCAATATAATCCTGTCCCGTTGACGTAATGCGTTCGATAAAGACCCGATCCACAACCTCCTTGCCCAATACTTCCCTTCTGGTGGACACCAGGACGGAATTGGATTCGGGATGGACGACATGCACCGCCAAACTGGAGGGGGTATGCGATTGGAATTCGTTCAACCAGGACACCAGATAGTCATGGTTGCCATCCTCCTCTGGGGTGGACGAAGAATGCCGCCTGGCGAGAATCCTGGAGAGTTCTCCTTTGAAATAACGGTCTTGCGCCAATAGACCATTTGCCTGACGCAATTCGTTTAAACTTTGCAACAATCGATTTTTTTGGATATCCGCCAAAATATTGATCGTATGAATCGCCTGATTTTTTTCATCACCGGCCCAACCCAGAAACGAGGATCCGGGTAAACCATGCATGAATATCCAGGTGCATATGGCGAAGATGGCAACAAACAACAAGCTGAATGTGACAATGAACCGGGTGACGATACTGGCGGAAAAGGGGAAGGACACCGAACGAAGGCTTTCATCACGTTTTTAAGGGATACTACCGATAATCAAACTCATGTATTTTCCAATCTACCTGATCGCGAATGATTTCCTGCAAAATGGCTGGATTGAACGCGGCTGGTATTCTGGAAGGATCGCTATCCGTCTTCAAGGCACCGACGTGTTGTAAAAATTGCACCTGCTGCTCAATGACCCCCCCCGGTTTCAGATTGTCCATGGAGATCAGGGTCATGGGCAATGGATCCAGCAGATCGCGCTGCACGATGGTGACACATTGCGATACGGTGACCGGATAAGGTTCTTTGACAAAGTCATTCACCAAGGTGGCTTGCCAGCGACACCCTTGACGCATGTTTTCCTGTCGTTGGCTCAGCCAACGCACGGCACGAAGATTGGCTGCTGTCAGCACCTTGACCAGATCAGGATGCGCTTCGGCGAAAGGCTTGGCAAAGTAAAGATAACTTTGCGTCATGGCGCGATACAAAACTGTCAAATCTTTTATTATTCCCATGGCCATGGTCGGTACCGGTTCCCAAGCCACAAAGGCGTCGATAGTTCCCTTTTGAAAAGACCCAATCAATTGGTTAATGGGTACGCGCACCAACTGGACCTCTTTTTCATCCACATGATACAACTGCAAGCCATGAAGCAACACTTGGTGCGCCGTCGATCCATGGGCATAACCGATGCGATGCCCTTTGAGCTGCTCCATGGTGTTCAGGTTGCTGGCCACCACCGAGGTAAAAGCATTTTTGATTTGCGCTGTAACAACGATGGCAGAACGCGCTGCGGCGTTGATGGTAGGCATATCACCGGCCCAAAGCATTTCCAATTTTCCGGAAAACAAGAAGCCGTTGGCATCATTGCCATCTAAGAATGGGTGAAATTCAAGCTTAATACCACGATCCGCGAGTTGTTTATTAAGCCATCGATCGTGCATCATGATCGTTGGGACGGTCCCTGCGGGAAAGCTCAATGGTTGGAAACCGGCATCTACAATGGGGTCGTCAGGTCTACCAAATTGGTAATCCTTATAATCAGGACGCGACGTACCATCCTTGGAGGACACCATGCTGACCGCTTCACGGGGGGCCGTTTGGTTGCTGTTCTGGAGTAAAAACAACACCCCAGCCGCAACCAACGCCATACCGGCGATGATCAGCATACCTGGACGTACTAACATGATCTCCCCCCTTAATGAGCTCCATGTTGACGAGGTATGGATTACATTACAAGATTTGAGTCAGGCATCTCTCTTTTTTTTTTCCGTTATGATAGTCCGATTTCCCGAAAAAAGCCAATAAACTTGATGTCAGACCGTCCAAGTTGAAGAAACAGGAAACCTATCTTCCCGCCTGGATTGACCCGGGCAGCCTGGAAATGATGCTTCCATGAAGTCCAGGCCGCCCGGTATAACCACCTCATTTATTGCTGATTCAACGATTGCCCCGGCTGTTGAATGGCGGCCAGGAGCCAATTGGGATCGCGAGAACCCACTTGACGGGTAAACGTCCAATATTCTTCCACACGTTCGGGAAGGGTCCGACTTCCTTCCACAACCATTCCGTGTTCGTCCGTGGCATATTCAAGCATGGAAACTTGAAAACGAACCGTGATCCAATCTTCACCCGATTCCTGCCAGGCCTCACTGATTTCAGCTCCAAGAAACTGGATGTCTTCGATGTGATCCTTCTGCTTTTTCGTCTCTTTTTCCTTCATGTCGGCGAGAATCCGTTCCAACATTGCGGCATGCAACAAGGGGCGCAGGTTGAAGACGTTGCCGTCACACCATGAGGCCTGCATCTGTTGAAACGCACGTTTGGCGCCGTTCAAAAATTGCTCTTCGTTGAAATTGGGATCCATGGAAACAATATGATCCAACCCTTTGGAAACCTCATCGACTTCCGTGTTCATCCCCATGCGATTGTTGGCTCCCATATCAAAGGATCCCGGCAATCCTTGATCCCCCCCGGTACGAAGATGGTTTGACCCACCAACATTGGGATTGGGTAAAGTGATTGCGCCACCCTGCAACAAGGGAGGACCGGCCTCGGATCCCCCGGCAGGGGCCATGGAACGTTGGCGTTTAAACCAACGATAGCCAAACCAAAGGATTCCCCCGAGCAAAATAATTTCCATCAGGCCAATCCCACCGCCAGCACCCATGCCGGCTCCGGAACCACCAAACAACATGGAGCCCAGCATTCCTCCCAACACCAATCCTCCTAACCCCCCCAACAGTCCAGAACCCATACCCCCGAACATTCCCCCTGCCCGGGCGGGACTGCCTGGACTTTGTGGTGCGGAAGCTTGGTTATAGCTGGATCGCTGGGCAGGTTGCTGTGGCGCAGCAAAACTTTTCGACCCACGTGAACCCATGGAGCTGCCACCTCCCATACGTTTGGCATCGGCACTGTCTGGAAATACGGATGCAAATCCAAAGGCCAGGAACAGGGCGGTTATCGCAATAAGGCCATACTTGCGTGGTCTCATATATAATCTCCTCTAAACAGACGTCAGTGATCAGGTTGATAGGTGTTTAACAAAACGACATTTTCCAAGGGTTTTCACAGGACACACCGATCCAATCCATGGTATCGGAACGTCTCATGCCTTGATCAATGAGACCCTTTCCGCAAGGCCTCAATTCTTTCCTCCAGGGGGGGATGGCTTGAAAGAAGCGCCATCAACCCACCCTGATTTCCTGATATTCCAAAGGCAGCCGTTTCCGCGGGCAAGTGCGAAGGAATGGTACTTTGCTGCAACCGTTCGAGTGCGGAGATCATGGCATTTCGACCCGCCAATTGCGCCCCGCCCGCATCGGCACGGTATTCTCTCTGGCGCGAAAACCACATGACGACCATACTGGCCAGGATTCCCAGAACGATCTCAGCAACAAACGATGTGATCATATAGGCCATGCCCGTACTCGGAGGATTTTCCCCTTCCTCCTGACGCGAGAACATGCCATCGACAAGCCCACCTATGACACGGGCGAGAAGTATGACGAACGTATTCAACACACCCTGGATCAACGTGAGAGTGACCATGTCACCATTGGCGACATGACTGACCTCGTGGGCCAGGACAGCTTCCGATTCCGCCCTGGTCAACGAACGTAACAAGCCGGTGCTGACTGCAACCAAGGCATTGTTTCGACTGGCACCGGTTGCAAACGCATTGACATCGGGGGCATCGTAAATGGCAACTTCAGGCATTCCAATGCCGGCCTTTTGACTCAGACGCTTGACCGTTTCCACAAGCCATGCCTCAGTCGCATCCCGAGGCTGCTCAATGACCATGGCTCCGGTCGTTTGTTTGGCCAGCCACTTGGACATGAACAAGGATATAAAAGACCCCCCCATACCAAACACACAGGCCAACAATACGATTTTTCCCGTTGAGCCTTGATGCAAACCGAAAAATCCCGACAAAACATTCAGTACAACTGTCAGAACAGCCATGATGGCCAGATTGGTGACGAGAAATAGAAGGATACGTTTCATGGTTCATCCTTTTTTAACAGGTAGTTATGTCCAAGGGAGACGACCTTCCAAGCGATCTCGGAAACCCTCTTCATATCACTCAGAAAAAATCACTCCCTATACCATTAAAGAGAGTATAACAGATTGCAATGAACAATAAAAATAGATAATTTCTTACCTATCATCAGATTTTATCGAAAGATTCCGACATGAATTACAAGCATCTGCATTATTTCTGGACCGTGGCCCGGCTTGGCAGCATCACCGCAGCCGGCAAATTGCTCCGACTCAGACCACAAACCTTGAGTACGCAAATCCAGGTGCTGGAAGAGGCGTTTGGTTTGCCACTTTTTGAACGGGTCAGTCGCGGACTGGAGCTGACCGAAACCGGACAGGTCGTTTTCGACTATGCCAACGAAATGTTCCTTCTGGGAAATGAACTGAGCGAGGTACTCAAAGGAATGCCGACGGAAAGACCTCTGCGATTCCGTGTGGGCATCGCCGATGTCATCCCAAAACTCATCGCATACCGCTTTCTGGAACCGGCCCTACGCTGTGAGCGGGAAGTGCATCTGGTATGCATCGAAGATAAAATGGAAAATCTGTTGGCTGATCTGGCACTGCACAAGCTGGACCTGGTCATGGCGGACAGCCCCACGATACCGGGAATCCCGGTCCGCACTTATCATTATTCCCTTGGATCCGTGGGGGTTACCTTTTTCGGGACACCGGCCCTTCGGGCGCGCTACCCGGGTACTTTCCCGGATTTGCTCAACAATGCCCCCATGCTCATGCCCACGGTGGGAAACTCGATTCGTGGCAACATCGGACGCTGGTTGAACGATTTGGGAATAACTCCAAAAATTGTTGCGGAATTTCAAGATACGGCACTTCTCAAAACATTTGGCCAAGCAGGTACGGGCTTTTTTTGCTTGCCGTCCATCATTGACGATGAAATCATATTTCAGCATCAGCTTGAAGTGATCGGGCATACCGAGGCCGTTCAAGCAGAATACTTTGCCATAACCACCAAACGCCGGGTGAATCATCCTGCACTGCAAGCCATTAAAGAAAACTCGATAAAAATAATTGTTTAGTATTTTTCTCAGGCAGTTATCAATCATCTTTCTGATTACCAATGAATCTCAGCCAAAGACTGACTACTTGTGTTCAATACGAGATTTCAAGCGTTGAGGCCTACAAGGGAGTCGTGGAAGCGTTATTACAGGATGACAGTATGTCTATCAGTGTTGTTTATCAACGGCTTATTGAGGTTGGCTATGTTGGAAGTTACTCCAGTGTCCGCCGTTTTGTGACCAAATTGCGGGGACCAGCCATATCGGAGGGGGTTTGCCGTATTGAAGTAGCCCCTGGCGCCTAAGCTCAGGTGGATTTTGGATATGTGGGGATGATGTTCGACCCGGTCAGGCAAGTCAACCGCCCTGGTTGGGTCTTTGTGATGACCCTCTCTCACAGCCGGCATATGTTCGTGAAAATCGTCTTTGATCAATCGTCATGGACTTGGTTGCAACTGCACCAGGAGGCTTTTGAATCCTTCAGAGGAGATCCAGAGAAAATTGTTTTGGACAACCTCAAGGCAGCCGTGGTCAAAGCATCGGTCCATGATCCTTTGATCCAGAGGAGCTACCGTGATCTGGCAGCACACTACGGGTTTGTGATGGACCCGAATCGCCCACGGACCCCACGCCATAAGGGAAAAGTGGAGAGAAGTGTTCGTTATGTCAAACAAAATTTTGTGCTAGGCAGGTTTTTCCGGGATATCACCGACGCGAATGAGCAACGACAACACTGGAACGATAAAATTGCCGGACATCGGTTGCATGGTACAACAGGTTGGAAGCCGCTGGAGCAATTCGAGTCTGTCGAGCGGTCTTCTTTGATCCCGCTACCATCGGCAAGGTGGGAACCCTGTATTTGGAAGGAGGCCAAGCTTCAGTCGGATTGCTACCTGAACGTTGAGAAATCGTTTTACTCCGCGCCATTTCGACTGATTGACCAGAAGTTGACAATCCAAGTAACCACATGTGCGGTACGGATTTACCATGATCTGGACTTGGTGGCGACCCATGAGCGGGCTCAATCGCCCAGAAGCCGGGTTTTCAATCTGGACCATTTCCCCCCACACAAAGTTGCGCTTCTCAAAGCCACACCTCAATGGTGTCTCAAGGAGGCAGCCAAAGTGGGACCGGCCACCCTCGAATGGATGCAAAGGTATTTATCTGATCCGATTACGGAAAAGGTTCGATCTGGCTTTGCCGCGTTGGGATTTGTCGAAAAGTTCACATCCCAGCGTATGGAATCTGCCTGCCTGCGTGCTTTGGACTTTGATGAGGTTGGTTTTGGCAGTCTCAAACGCATC
The DNA here is from genome assembly GCA_015228975.1 of Magnetococcales bacterium. Classification (GTDB taxonomy): domain Bacteria; phylum Pseudomonadota; class Magnetococcia; order Magnetococcales; family UBA8363; genus UBA8363. Next base: position 1,204 of record JADGCN010000075.1, on the reverse strand, counting down.
CTGGAACGTGGTCTTGACAAGGAGCCGTGGAAGCACCTTTTGCAGTCACAGCCTTTGCCGTCTGCCAGCGTGATTCCCATGCCGCAACCACGTTACACCCGGGACGCAGGTCACTATTTAAATATTTTAGTAACTACAAATAAGTGAAAAAAAAATAAATATTCTACTTTAATTTACAGAAACTTAGGCTTGTTTAGTCAGGGGAACATCCGCTACGACCCACAAACGGTCGCCAGAGCCTTGGAGGATGCGCTCCATTTCAGAGCCTGCAGTTCCGAGTATGTCGCCAACCTCCTGGAACAACGCGCCAGACATCGCCCGGAGCCCGGCGCTCTACACGTCACCAGACGCCAGGATCTGCTTGAAATCGAGATACCTGCGCCCAACCTGAAAATCTACGAACGCGACCAATAATCCAGGAGACTTGCCCATGAACAAAAAATCATCGCCTTCCGCCAACGGGGAGGAGAAAAATCTGGCCGATCATCTCCAATATCTGAAACTTTTCTACATCCGGAATCATTTCGACTCGGCGGCCAAACAGGCCGTCAGCAAACAGTGGAGCCATGTCCGCTACCTCGCCAACCTGATTGAGGGAGAGGCACTGCAACGACAGGATCGGACCATCCAGCGACTGGTCAAAAAGGCGCGATTCCCAGTCATCAAGACCCTCGACCAGTTCCATTGGAACTGGCCCGAAAAAATCGGCAGGATGCAGATCCAGAACCTTTTCCGGCTTGCCTTCATCGACGAAAAGGCTAACGTGATCCTCTTGGGTGGCGTCGGACTGGGTAAAACCCATCTCGCCATCGCCATGGGCCATGCCGCCTGCCTTGCGGGTTATGCCGTGCTTTTCACCACCGCCATTGACGCCATCAACGCCCTCATCGCCGCTCAGGCCGCCGGACGTCTTGGCCAGGAACTGGCAAAATACTCCAAACCCAAACTGCTTATCCTCGACGAACTGGGATACCTCCCCATCGATAAAACGGGAGCAGATCATGGCCGGAGAAATGACCGGGCGTCGGGTCTACGCCATGGAGATTTCAGGGAATTATGTCGATGTAACGATCAAGAGGTTCATCCAAGCCACAGGCAAGATCGTCTATCTGGAAGGGAACGGTGGTAAAACCTTCGAGCAGGTCGCCGATGAACGCGGTATTGACATTGAACACTAATATTCATGGAAAATTTTGGCTATTAC
>JADGCN010000074.1 GCA_015228975.1 Magnetococcales bacterium | reverse complement strand
CCCGCTTTCGCGGGAATGACACTGGAAAACTACGTTTCCCGTGTTGGTTGCGGTTCAATTATAACCAAAGGGGCGCAAAATGAAATGGATTACCCGTTCCCATGTGCATGTTGACCGAGTGGCCTGTCCGTGGTTGATTCTTCGCTTTCTCGATTCGGAAGCAACGTTTATGTTTGTGCCCAAGTCCCAGGTGCTGGCTGTGGCGCAAAAAGAAGGTGCCCTTACTTTCGATACGCCCGGTGCCAGATATCACCACGATGGCGATCTGTGTACCTTTTCCGTGTTGGTTCGCGACTTTGAACTGACCGATCCGGCACTCCTGCGCATGGCGCGGGTGATCAACGCCGCCGACACCGGCCAAATGGATGCCGATCCCATCGCCCGGGGTTTTGAGGCCATTGCCGTTGGCTATGGCCTGCGCTATCCCGACGATCGCGTCAATCTGGAAAAACAATTTGAAGTTTATGACGCCCTCTACGCCTGGTGTCGGCTGGAAGTAGCCAGCACTCCTCCCCAGCCGCCCCGATAATACGTCATGACAACCCATTTGGGATCACGGGCTGCCGAATTCTTTGGTTTGCGACCAGGTATCCTTGGCATGCTGGCCATGGTTGTCCTGGTCGGCATGGGAGAACGGATGGCAGACCGCTTTCTGCCCATCTATATCCTGGCGGTCGGTGGGTCCAGCCTGGCCGTTGGCCTGCTGGGCTCCCTGGAAAATTTGTTGGGTGCCCTGTATTCCTTCCCCGGGGGATACCTTTCCGACCGCTGGGGACCGCGTCGGGCGCTGTTGTTTTTCAACCTGCTGGCGGCGGCTGGTTTTCTCCTGGTCGTGCTGGTTCCGGTCTGGCAGGCCCTGTTGGCGGGTGCCGTGCTGTTCCTTTCCTGGAGCGCCATCTCCATGCCGGCGGTCATGGGGCTTATCGGCCAAACCTTGCCCAAAAGCAAGCAGGTCATGGGGGTATCGGTACACGCCCTGGTACGGCGTATCCCCATGGCTTTGGGACCGATGCTGGGTGGTGTCCTTATCGCCTGGCTGGGCGAAAGGGACGGGGTCAGGGCCTCCTTTGGCGTAGCCTTTATTTTGTGTTTGATTTCAATGGTCATCCAACAACGCCTTATCCATGATGATCCGCAGAGAGTACCAGCGGAAGCAGAAGCGCGCCCTTGGCGCATGTGGCAATGGATGCCCCCATCGTTGCGTCGTCTGCTGATCGCCGATGTGTTGGTACGTTTTTGCGAGCAGATACCCCATGCCTTTGTAGTCATCTGGTGCATGAAAGTCATCGCCACTCCCGTAACAGCCGTGGAATTTGGCGAACTGACCGCCATTGAGATGCTGTCCGCAATCGCCATTTACATTCCAGTCGGCTGGCTGGCGGACAAAGGCGGGAAAAAAAGTTTCGTGTTGGTGACCTTCCTGTTTTTCACCCTGTTTCCCCTGGCGCTCCTGCACGCGCACAGTTTTTGGTCCCTGGTGGTCGTTTTCATCATTCGCGGCCTCAAAGAATTCGGTGAACCCACCCGAAAGGCCATGATCCTGGAGCTGGCACCAGAAGGAAAAAAAGCGGCCCTGTTCGGTTTGTATTATTTGATCCGCGACATGTTTGTAGCCGCTGCCGCCTTGGGAGGAGCATTTTTATGGCAATGGGGACCGGAAGTGAATCTTTATACCGCTTTTCTCTTCGGCGTACTTGGAACCTTTTGGTTTGCCTGGAAAGGGGAAGATCTGCCACCGCCCCCAAAAGTCACATGAACGCAAGCTCCCCCCATGGGGTTTTCCCGCCATTGATCTTCAACCGGCTCGTGATATAATGGGTGGCGTGGTGCCGTGAAGAAGGGCGCTTGATAACTGTTCTCGGCCGTCTTCAAGGAAATGATCCAGACCCGGAATTTTCAGGGCGAACCGTGTAGGCATCGGAATTTTGGGCGGTACCCTTGGTGAGCCGTAACCTCGCTGCATGTTTCTCCGTCAGGTTTCCCGGTCGCCCACCCCTAAGGACAAGAGACCACTTTTATGACAAAAACCAGCCGCAAAAGCACCCTTCCTGGCTTGGATGAACCCAATGGAGCCTCGCTCTTCGACTTGGTCAAGAAATATGGCGTAACCGTGTTGGTCATCCTCGGTGTTCTGCTTCTGGGCTCCTACTTATTGGGTGGTTCCTCCTCCACCAAAGCCCGCAAACAAACCTTTATCGCACTGGAAGTGCCGCCACCACCTCCACCTCCGGCTCCCGCCGCCGCCCCAACGACTCCCGGTCCTGCCAACCCCCCTATTCCAGATGACCAGGAGTAACAATCCGATCGTTTTGTGCAACCATTACACTTCTCGCAATGCGAACCTGCAACAGGGTCACGAAAAGCTGGATTCCTCATGCGCACCCATGTCCTGTTTGCCGGAAATGAACTCGCAGAACTCATTGCAGTGAAAAGCCACTCGGAGGATACTGGCCCGGTGTCTTGAGAATAACCAATAACTGGCACTTATATGGGGTGAAGCCATGGCTGAAGAAACGGTAACCATCGTCGATAATCGCACTGGTAATAGAGCCGATCTGCCCATTCTTCAAGGGACTGAAGGGCCGTCTGTCGTAGATATTTCAAGGTTTTACAAAGAGTTTGGATTGTTTACGCTGGATCCTGGTTTTCAATCCACGGCCTCCTGCGAAAGTGCCATTACCTTCGTCGATGGTGACGAGGGCATCCTGCTGTATCGGGGATACCCGGTTGAACAACTTGCGGAAAAAAGTACTTTTCTGGAAGTGTGCTACCTGTTGTTGGAAGGTGAGTTGCCCACCCGTTCGCAATATGATCGGTTTTGTCGCACCGTCATGCAGGAAACCATGATTGATGAACAAATGCGTAATTTTTATAAGGGTTACAGACACGATGCCCACCCCATGGCCATTATGGTTGGAATGATGGGGGCGTTTTCGGCCTTTTTTCACGATTCCCTGGACATACAAAATCCAAAACATCGTGAGCTTTCGCTCTTTCGTCTGATTGGCAAGTTGCCAACCATTGCCGCAGCTTCCTATAAATATTCTGTCGGTCAACCGTTTATTTTTCCGAAAAGCAAGTTGGGGTATATTGAGAATTTTTTGCGCATGCTCCTGAAAGTCCCCAGTGCCAAATTTAAAATATCACCGCGGCTTGTCCGTGCCATGGAGCAAATTTTCATTCTCCACGCCGACCACGAACAAGGGGCCTCAGCTTCGACCGTTCGCTTGGCTGGCTCATCGATGGCCAACCCGTTCGCCGCCATTTCCGCTGGCATCAGCAGCCTCTGGGGACCGACCCATGGGGGTGCCGATGAAGCTGTGCTGCAGATGTTGCGCGAAATTGGTTCCGTGGATCGCATAGGAGCCTATATCCAAAGGGCCAAAGACCCTAACGATCCTTTCCGCCTCATGGGATTTGGCCATCGCGTTTATAAAAAATACGATCCGCGCGCACGCATGATGAAAAAGATCGCCCAGGATGTTTTGTCCGAGCTGGGACGTGAGGACGATCCTTTATTTCAACTGGCTCTCAAGCTGGAAGAAATTGCACACGACGATGATTATTTTTGTCGGAAAGGACTCTGTCCCAACATTGAACTTTATTCCGGCATCGCCCAATCGGCCATAGGAATTCCCAGCAATATGTTCACGGTGGTTTTTGCCATGGCGCGGTCTGTCGGTTGGATCTGCCAATGGATGGAGATGATCGGCAGCAAAGAGTCCATCGGACGCCCAAGACAGCTTTACGTCGGTGCCTCATGTCGCGATTATGTTCCACTGCACCGCAGGCCATAAATCCCCCTCTTCTCACAACAAGGACATCTGTTCTCCGAACATAGCGAAGAAAATGAACTTTGATCATCGTTTCGGCCAAAGCTCATGGAAGGTGCTTCGGCGCCGTCTGGATTCCCGCTTTCGCGGGAATGACAAACAGCTACGATCTCGGACGATTTCTTCGTCATTCCCGCGAAAGCGGGAATCCAGAATGAATGAGCATGGCCGAAACGATGATCAAGGCCAAAATGAAATAGGCCGGCGAGGGCATGCCGTACTCTCGCCGATCCGTTCGCAACCCCCGGTTTTGCATCGTAACGTTCGGCAACATTGGGGGTGCCAATAATAGGTTCCCATCAGCCTGCAATTTTGTTAGAGTACCCCGGTGACGTTTTTTAAGGTCGGTTTTCGGCCAGTTTTTATCGCAGGCATAGGAAGGAGATAACTATGAAACATTTTGGTAGCTTGCTGGTTGCCTTTTTTTTGGCAACACCAGCCATGGCCACAGATCAGGGTTCCCCTCCCCCCCCGACCGACCAGACACCTGTTACCCAACCGTCGGCACCTCCGGGAGCCAGGGGACCGGGAGGCAATAACCCTCAGCAACAGCAACGTTTTGCAAAAATGAAGGAATTCAGAATTAAAGGAATTCAAGGACATCTCAACATTTTACAGCAAAAACTGACCTGTGTGCAGGGGGCGCAAAACCGTGATGCCGTACGCACCTGTGAAGAGCAAGCCAAATTGTCGCGCATGACCCTGGATCAACAACTCAAATCCCAGGCGGAAAGTTTGCGGCAAAATAAACAATAGCTTTCAAATTTATTGCAAAACCATGGTGACTTTGAATCTATCGGTTGCATAACGGATCCCGTGTTGCTATATTTCCTTAACGAGACTTAAAACGCACCTTCCCAAGCGGTCGTGAACCAAGTGTGGTCCCTACAATGGCATCGAATGGTGTTGCCCCAATAATAACTGACAGTGGCACGGAACCGTTAAGCTATGAACAAGCTCTCATGCGGCTTGAGGGCATAGTGCGAAAACTGGAGGAGGGAGGCGTACCCCTGGAAGATGGATTGACAGCCTTTGAGGAGGGGATCATGTTGTCGCGCCTCTGCCAGGAGCGCCTTGATCGGGCGGAAAAACGCGTTGAAGAATTGATGGACCAATTGCCATCAGCGGGGGGAGTCGCAGATTCCTGATACCGTGGATTTGAAACATTATCTACAAACCAACCGGGCCTTGGTCGATACTGCGTTGCAGTCGCTATTGCCCGCAGTTGGAACACTTCCCGTACGTTTACACCAGGCGATACACCACAGCCTGATGGCCGGGGGCAAACGGTTACGTCCCATTTTGGTCCTGGCTTGCGCCGAAGCCGTAGGTGGGATGCGGGAACCTTTATTGCCTTTCGCCTGCGGCCTGGAGTGCCTGCATACCTATTCCCTGATCCATGACGACTTGCCCGCCATGGATAACGATGATTTGCGCCGTGGCCGCCCAACGTGTCACAAACAGTTTGACGAAGCCACCGCTATTCTGGCTGGGGACGCTTTACTGACCGTCGCCTTTGAGTTGGCAAGTCGGCCTATCGTCGGGATCACTGCCGAAACCATTTTGCATGTGGTCCGACAGTTGGCTATCGATGCGGGATTTTCCGGGATGGTGGGTGGACAGATGATGGACCTCTTGGCCGAAAACCGCCAGGTTGACCTGGAGGAACTACGCAGCATCCACCGCATGAAAACCGGAGCATTGATTCGCTTTGCCTGCGAATCAGGTGCCCGATTGGGTGGGGGCTCAGGGGAACAGGTGGAAGCCTTGAAGAATTATGGTGCTGCCATCGGCTTGGCCTTTCAGATCACCGATGATTTGTTGGATGTCACTGGAGACAGTCGGATCATGGGCAAGGCCACCGGCAAAGATCATGACAATGCCAAATCCACCTATCCGTCCGTCATGGGATTGCCGTCCGCCCGCACGCTTGCCGAAGAACAAATACAGTTGGCCTTGGACCATCTGAAGAATTTTGCCTCCTCAGCCGACCCCCTGCGCGCCCTGGCACGCTATATCATTGAACGCACCCACTGACCACTCAACGGTTGCCATGTCCTCTATTCTCCAAAAAATCAACAATCCCGCCGCCCTGCGCGAATTGCGCGAGGATGAGTTGGTGCGCTTGGCCGAGGAGTTGCGAGAATTGACCATTGATGTCGTCTCTCGCACCGGAGGGCATCTGGGAGCCAGTCTGGGGGTGGTCGAACTGACCATCGCCCTGCACCGTATGTTCAACACCCCTAAAGATCACCTCATCTGGGATGTGGGGCACCAATCCTACCCTCATAAAATCCTCACCGGACGACGCCAGCAAATGACCACCTTGCGGCAACGCGGTGGGTTGTCCGGCTTTACCAATCGCTTTGAAAGCCCTTATGACCCCTTCGGTACCGGCCACTCCTCCACATCCATCTCAGCGGCGTTGGGGTTTGCCATCGCCAACAAATTATCCGGGGGAGATCGCTGGAGCATTGCCGTGATAGGCGATGGTGCCATGTCGGCAGGTATGGCCTTTGAAGCCCTTAATAATGCCGGGCAGTATAAAAACGATCTGGACCTCCTGGTCGTCCTCAACGACAACGAAATGTCCATATCCAAAAATGTGGGTGCCCTTTCTTCCTATCTGAGCCGCATTCTGAGCGGTCCGGTGTACACCCGTTTCAAGGGGGGGACCAGTAAAGTGTTGGGGGCCATCTCCCTGCCCCTGCTGGATGCCGCACGCCGTGCCGAAGAACATATGAAAGGGATGCTGATCCCGGGAACCTTGTTTGAAGAGTTGGGCATGAAATATTTTGGCCCCATCGATGGCCATGATTTTCGCCAATTGCTCCCTACACTGAAAAATATTCGCGAGTTAAACGGTCCCCTGATTTTGCATGTGGTGACCAAAAAGGGTAAAGGTTTTCACCCTGCCGAGGCCAATCCCTGTACCTACCACGGGGTGTCACCGTTTGACCGTACCAAGGGCATCCTACCCACCAATGGGGTCAAGCCAACTTATACCCAGGTCTTCTCCGAAACCTTGGTCAACTTGGCCAGCAACAATCCAAAAATTTGTGCCATTACCGCCGCCATGCCGGAAGGAACCGGGTTAAGCACCTTCCACGAACGTTTTCCCCTCCGTTTTTTTGACGTGGGCATCGCCGAACAACATGCGGTTACCTTTGCCGCGGGTCTCGCCTGCGAGGGATATATTCCGGTGGTAGCCATCTATTCCACCTTTTTGCAACGGGCGTTTGATCAGGTTGCGCACGATGTTGTGCTGCAAAAACTGCCTGTGGTTTTTGCTTTGGATCGTGGCGGCGTCGTCGGGGAAGACGGCCCGACACATGCGGGTTATTACGATTTAACCTATTTGCGGTCGCTACCGGGGTTGGTCCTCATGGCCCCGGCGGATGAAAATCAGTTGCGTCACCTGTTGCTGACCGCAGTAACCTTGGGGGGACCGGTAGCGATTCGCTATCCCCGTGGCACCGCCCCCAATGTAGAACCTCCTGAAACCCCGGAAGCCGTTCCGGTTGGTACCGGACGCATCTTGTGTTCGGGTGACCAGGTGTCGGTAGTGGCCGTTGGGGCGACGGTGCATCCCGCTGTCCAGGCAGCGGCTACTCTGGCCAAGGAAGGGGTACGGGTGGGAGTCTATGATTTGCGTTTCATCAAACCATTGGACAAAGCCATGTTGCGGCAGGCTGCGTCTGCCGCCCCCATCCTGCTGACAATCGAAGAAAATACCGTGTGTGGCGGTGCCGGTGCGGCAGTATTGGAATTTTTGGCAGCGGATGGTGCTTTGGACCGGGGAATCAAGATACGTAACCTGGGGGTTCCCGATACCATCGTCCCGCACGGATCGCAGCAACAATTGCGCCGCGAACTGCAACTGGATCACGACGGCATTGTTGCCACCATTCGCAGCTTGTTGGAATGAACGAAACCACGGGCAGGGTTCAATCACGCTTTGATCTGGTCATTTTTGATTGCGATGGCACCCTCATGGATAGCCTGGAGGGGATATGGATGACCGTAAACCTTGCCATGCGGGCACAAAACCTGGCCAAACGATTTGACCGGCATGAAGTCGCCGGGATTGTCGGACTCTCTTTGGAGACGGCATTTTCCCACCTGCTACCCCGGGCAAGCGATGATCTTTGCCGCACCATGGCCTTGGCCTACAAACAGGAATTTCGCAAATTAACCCTCTCGGGAATGCCCGAAGCGCCCTTGTTTCCCGGCGTGGAATCAACCATAAAACAATTGCACCAGGCGGGATTGGTACTGGGAGTCGCGACGGGTAAGTCGTTGGCGGGTTTGCAACGATCCCTGAAAGCGCACTCTTTGGAACCTTATTTCACCTTTTGCCAAACAGCCGATTCCGCTCCCAGCAAGCCACACCCGGCGATGATCACCCACATTTTGGATCAGAGTGGTTTATCCCCGGATCGCACCCTGATGGTCGGCGACACCGATTTTGACATCATCATGGGGAAAAATGCCGGTGTCAAAACCTGTGCTGTCACCTTCGGTTGTCACAACAAAATGCGCCTGGAAAAGGCCATGCCAGACTTTTGGATTGACCAGATGACCGAACTGCCGGTCATTCTTGGGCTTTGATCACGATATTGTTTAATGTATCGGAAAAACAATCTTTCCGACTCTGGCTGTGTTGGAGACAATTAAGGGGCTTACAGGGTTTTGTTCCGGTGTGATTTGACGTTTCGTGGCGGAAAAATTCACTGGATGAGCACTGGACAGAGTGAAAAATGACCAAAATCTACCATTTAAGGCGCACTTCTCCTGCGGTCACGGCATCACCCGAAAGTAAGGTGGCACCTGTTCTTGATCTCCGAGAGGTTGGATGGGAAGACAGATGAAACAAACTTCATGACCTTCTTGCAGATACGGCAGATCAGTGGATCTTCACCACGGAACATCGTCTGCCTCTGCTTCCAGGTCCGGGCCGGATTGACGGCGGGGGGCGTTTCCAGGAGTTTGTCGATGATAGCTTTGTACTGGGACTTTACCCTGCGTGATTATGGGTTGCGGATTCGCTCGATCCAGGAGTCGAAAAATTACGATCTCCAAGATAGTCGCGGTTTAAATAGCTGATGATGCTCGTTTCCAGCTAAAGACGCGGCTTCATGTAGGACTTCCTGGGATCGGCAATGGCTCCAGTCGATCTTCCACGGATTGTCCGGTATATGGAACCATCTTTTCAATTTTCGCATCGGTGAAACCTCCGTCGGTTGGTATTGCCCCTGAACCCAACAAAGAGCATGCATGGGCGAAAACTTCGTCGACAGATATCTCTTGCATACAACGGTTGTCGGTACACGGGGAGCGTTTTTGGTTGTACACCGACACACACGGACTGCAAGCCAACGAACGATAGATCACCCGTGCATACGGACTGACAGGACCAAACAAACGCGGCGTTTCGGGACCAAACAAAGCCAGCAGGGGAATATCGGTAATGGAGGAGAAATGCACCGGACCCGAATCGTTGGTCACCATCAAATGACTGATCGCATACAGGTCAATCAAGGTTTCCAAGGTGGTCTCCCCCGCCATGTTGATCACCCGGGGGTCGGCCAATTGCAGGCGCAATCGTTCCAGTGCCGCCCGTTCTGCCGGTGACCCGGTCAGCAAAATCACCGACTTTGGCCGTTCCGCAAGCAATCGTTGCCCCAAATGGATAAAACGATCACTCGGCCAACGCCGGGCCGGAATCAGATCGCTAGCGTTGGCATTCAAGATAACCAAGTGATGTTCAGCGGTTAAGGAAGGATAGAGGCGCTCAATGGTTGCCCACATACGCTTTTTATTGTCATCCGAGCATCTGACCTGCAAGCGCTCCAAAGGTTCCCCGACCCCCAGGGGAATCTTGACCAAAGGATCCCTACCGGGTGGCTCGGCCAGGGCTTTGGCCAAACTGAGGTAGGAATAACCAATGGCTTGGTGCGGATTGTAGATCACCCGATGCGTGATCAATTCTCCCAAATAATGCCCCTCTTCAAAGAAACGATAAAAACCGACCCGCACCGGGGCACCACTCAAAAAAGCCAGCAAGGTACTGAATCGGGTGTAAACTTCCAAGTTTATCGTTGCGTCAAAGCGGCATTGGCGTAAACGCACAATGGTTTTCAAGGTGTCCCAGGCAAACACATACCAGGGGGCGGATCGCAATAAGATTTGCTGGCATGCGGGATCAAAACCCAATAGATTGAGAACCCCCCGACCGGCACGGAACGATAAAAAGGCAATTTCGGCATTGGGATAGCGTTGCCGTGTCCACTGTAACGCCGGATGGGCCAGCACCAAAGCTCCGGTCTCGGCAATGCCAATGAAAAGGATTCGCTTAAGCTCCCGTGGGGATGCTAACGACGTGGGAGCCAGCCAGGACCAGACCTGACGCAGCAAAGAAGCCAGAAAACACAACAAGCTCCCCAACCAGCGATCAATCAAACGCATACGATCCGGATGCACAGGCGGTTACCTTGGTTGCACTGGAAAAAAAGTACGATAAACCCTTCAGAGGACCAATTTCGTCCCCTTCATTCTGTCCATTGTAACCCAGAGCAACGCCAATACCAGTACAATAACACTCAGAAGTGAGACCCACTCCATGGTGTCCTGCCCCTGGGGCTTGGTGAACTCAAAGGGACGATAATGAACCAATTGATCCAAGGCCTGCTGCTGCTCAAGCTGAAAGTGACCACCAACACGACAGTGATTTTCCACCGGTGCCAGGTAACAGGCGGGATTTTTCATGTTGAACCCCGCCTCAGTCCGGGTCGTAACCGGTCCCAGGACGAGGGGTTGATAGGGAAAGCGCTGCAACAGGGAACCAAAGATTGGTTCGTTGCAAAATAGAAAGGAAATACCCATAACCACCGCATTGTTACGCGACAAGGGCAGGGTGACATTTTTCGTCTGATCATCCACTGCAGCACCAATCTGGCTGATCTCAGGAAGCCGCCCCGTGGCTTGCACTTCGTGGTATGCGGATACAATGGGTTTGGGGTCGTAGGACTCCGCCTGTAATGACGACCGATCGGTGAAAACCTGGACCAATACAACCATCAGCATGGCGGCCAAAGCTTGTTCCCGACGCTGGCTCACACTCCACGGCAAGCGTTCATAAGCCAGACAACTCCAGACAAGGATCGCCACCACCCAGGAAGACCACCCATGAATCAACGGCAACCCTTCATTCCAAATGGGAGCGGTACGTTGCCAGGCATTCCACAATGGCGAATAGCTGCTCAAAGCCAGGGGTATGACGGCGATGACAATGATGGCGGTCAGGCGAATCTGTTGCAGCCTGGCCAGGGGTGGCCTGTGTACGGTTGCTAAACGGCTTGCCATCCAGGCAATAGCCGCTACGATCAGCAAGAGCAACGGGACAAAAGTCACGCCAAAGCCATAATCGAAGGTGGTCTCCAGGGGATATTTGGGGTCGAAAAACCGGGCCAACACAGTGTCCCGTCCTGGTTGCCCCACAAACAAGCTGTAAAGCAACAGGAGGAACGCATCATCCATCCCTTTTATAAATGCCAAAGGAATCGGTGCCGCATCCAGATTGGCCAACCATTGCACCCCCGGCCACCATTTGGCTGCCGACAACCCCGCCGCCAGGAGAACAGAAACCATGAAACGTCGCAAAAAATACCGATTGGTATCGGGTCTGTGCAGGCTCCAGGTCAACCCCACCAGCAACAAAGCCAAACCAATGGGTACCATGAGAAACATGGCACCGCTCCAAACCCCATAGGCGAGCAGAAATGCGGCGGACACAGGCGAAACAATGTGTTCTTTGATCAAGGGTGTACCACCTTGGGACGGACGAGTCAGCAGCCAGGCAATCCAAGGGGTCAGCATGAATACATGGCAAGCCAATTGACCCAACAACATCTGAGTGACATAGTACTGATTCCCCATGAACAGCACCCCTCCCATCCAGGAGGTGGCGGAAGAGATGTGAAACCGATCATGCAACAAGCGATAAAACCCGATCAGGCCCACCATGGAAAACAAACCAAACGTCACAAACGCGCTCTTCAGGGGATCCCAAAGTAACGTCAACCATTGCGGAATGGAATAAAACAGGTTGGCGGGATCTGCCAAAACCGGCAAACCCCCGCAAAAAGAGGGGGTGAACCAGGGGACCGTCCCCAATCCATTCACCCGCGTCCACAGGTATCCATCCAAAAGTTGCGGCAAGCTGACGGCAAAATGCCGTCCCAAGGCACCCTGATGGTTGGGAAAAAAATCCCTGGCACCGAGGTAAACCAGCATTGCAGCGATTCCCAAGGGTACGATCCAGGATTGAATCCTCATCCGTTCTCCTCGCTCCTGGCTTGTCTAACCCAGGTAGGCAGTCACAACCTGCTCATTTTTCATCAATTCCTCGGGATATCCCTGAACGACGATACGCCCCCGTTCCAACACATAGGCGTAATCGGCCACCGCCAGGGCATGGCTGGCAAACTGTTCCACCAATAACAGGGTCATTCCCTGATCCTTCAAACGACGAATAATCGAAAATACTTCTTGAACAATAACCGGAGCCAATCCCATGGACGGCTCATCCAGCAGCATGACCTTGGGCCGCGCCATGATGGCACGACCAATGGCAAGCATTTGCTGCTCCCCCCCCGACAAGGTACCGGCCAATTGCCGCCGCCGCTCGGCCAATTTGGGAAAAAGTTGCATCACCCGATCCATTTCTTGAGCCGCCTTCCTGCGAAAACCAAACAGGCGCGGCAACCAACCATAGGCACCCAACAGCAGATTGTCCTCCACCGTCAAGGGGGCAAAAACATGCCGCCCCTCGGGGACATGCGCCAATCCCAGGTGGGCAATGCGCGCCGCCTCCAGGTGATGAATCGGCTGTCGATCCAGCATAATGGATCCTTGATCCGGGCCAATCAAACCGGAAATCGCCCGCATGGCTGTCGTTTTACCCGCCCCGTTGGCACCGATCAACGCGACGACCTTTCCCGCCTGCACCGCAAAAGAAATACCGTGCAGCACCCGGACATTACCATATCCGGCATGAACCTGCTCGCAGATTAACATGCCCCCTCCTCAGCCTGTTCCTGCTGGACAGCAGGAATTTCCCCCAGGTAGGCTTCCATCACCTTGGGGTCACGCTTGATGGCTTGCGGCGTGCCCTCCGCAATGATTTTGCCGCCATCCAATACCGTGACATGGTCGCACAAGGCCGTCACCACATCCATATGATGTTCAATCAAGATGATGGTCACCCCCAACTGATGAATCTTTCTAATGATATGCATCAATTGACGAATGTCGGGCCGGCTCAGACCAGCCGCTGGTTCATCGAGGATGAGGAGTTCGGGACGCCGCGCCAAGGCCCGCGCAATTTCCAAAAAACGCTGGTCACCATACGTTAAATCCTTGGCCGGTGTTGCCGACTTCCCAGCCAAACCAACAAGCTCAAGCAATGCCATGGCATGGCTTGCGGCTTTTTGCTCTTCGGAACGGGCCAATCCCAGCAGAATGAAAAAGAATGGCGTGCGGTACATCCCCCTGAGCGCCACCATGACGTTGGCCAATGCTGAAAGTTCCCCAAAGAGTTGCAAATTTTGAAACGTCCGGGCAATACCGTTAAGCGCTACCCGATACAAACTCCCAGTAGGCAAAATAGTGCCATTTTTATAAATTTTTCCTTGGGTCGGGGGGTAGAGACCAGAAATCACGTTAACCACAGTGGATTTACCCGAACCATTGGGACCGATCAGGCCATGGATCTGCCCGGAACGTATGCTCAAGGAAATGCCATCCACCGCCTTGACCCCGCCAAAATGGCGCTGCAGGGCATCAATGGTCAGGATCGGCTGGTTACCCGGGGACAATTGGGGCAGGACGACTTCCAAGGGTGCCGAAATGGGTAAGGTTCTGGGGGCCATACGCAATAGTCGGGAAAAAAAACGACCGACAAATCCCATCACCCCTTCGGGCAATCCCACCACCACAGAAAACAGCATCAAGGCAAAGATGGCCTTGCGCCAATCTTCGGTATTGCCAATCATAAAACCACCGACCAACAGCAAACCCATGGCAATGACAGGGGCCAAGGCTTGAAACCAGGGGGTCGTTTTATGCAGGCGACCGCGAACGGCAGCAACCACCGCCAAAGTCAGACCGACAGCGGCAAACAGGTGAAACAAAAAACGGTTGGACAATAAATTGGGCAGCAAGACGATGATCATCGCCCCGATGACCGCCCCCCACAAACTTTTACGCCCTCCCAACACAACCCCCAACAACAGAATGACCATCAAATCGTAGGTAAAGCTCTGGGGTTGCAGGTAGAGAAAATTAAAGGCATACAATCCCCCCGCCAGACTGCCCAAACTTGAACCAAAGGCAAATGCGGCCACTTTATAACGAAAGCATCCGACCCCCATGGCATCGGTCGCAATCGGGCTGTCGCGCAAGGCTTCGAAGGCGCGTCCCCACTGGCCAGAGAGCAAATTCTTCATGAAAAACCAGATCAAAGCCAACAAACCCAGGCACAACCAATAAAATCCCTGCGCCTTCAGGTGCATGCCGAACAAGGGGGGGCGGACGATGCTTAAACCCTGGGCCCCCGAGGTCAAAGATTCCCATTCGTTCAAAATGGTTGTGGTCAGGGCGGAAAAACTGAGGGTACCCAGAGCAAACTGTGGACCCTCCAGGCGCAACGATGGAAAGGCCAGCAATCCACCACACACCAAGCCCACGACCAAACTCAGCAACAGTGCGGGTACCATACCCATCCCCAGCAAAGTCACTGACAAACCGGCGGTATACGCGCCCAAGCCCAAGAACGCCACCTGTGCCAGGTTGACTTGCCCCAGATAGCCAACGGTAACATCCAACCCGATCAGCAAAATGCCATAGATAGCCAATAAGGTTAGAAGACCCAAGGCATAGGGGTTGTTGATAAAACCTGGTATCGCCGCAAGCAAACCAAAGAGAAAAAGCTCGGAACCATGTATGAGGAGTTGCCGTTTACCCATGATCATACTTTGCGAATGGTGGTTTTTCCGAACAAACCCGTGGGGCGAACCGCCAAGGCGAGGATGAGGAGAAGCAATCCCGGGGCTTCACGCCAGCCGGAACCGAGAAAAAAACTGGTCAGACTTTCGATAGCCCCCAACACCAATCCGGTAATGACAACGCCAAATCCGGAATCGAGCCCAGCCACAACAGCAACGGAAAAGGCTTTAAGAATCAAGGTTGAGGCCATGGTTGGACCAACCGTGGTAATCGGGGCGATCAGGATGCCCGCCATGGCCGACACAAAACCTGAGAGGGCATATGACAGCATGATGGTACGGGTAGCGGAGATCCCCATCAACCCTGCCGCATCCCGATCTGCGGCCAGGGCAGCAAAGGCCTTACCCAGAAGTGTATACCGCTTGAAGCCTTCAATCAGCCCCATGACGGCGAATACCCCAAGAATAACCGATACTTCAAGGGGGGTGATGCCAATACCAAAAATGTGTATGGGATCGCTGGAAATGGGCGTGGGAAACGGACGATCATCCCGACCCCAAATATTTTCGGCGGTACTAAAACCAAACAATCCCAGAATAATAGTGAGCAAAATCCACCCTTCGCTTTTTTGCTCCAATGCCAGTCGAACACCAGCTCGTTCGACAAACAAACCCAGGACAGCACCAAACAGCAGCCCGCCCACGACCACCAAAGGATAGGCAATCCCCCAGTTGATCAAGGTCAGACTGAAAAAAGCGGAAAGCATGACCAGCTCGCCCTGGCCAAAATTGATGGATTTACTAGTGGCGTAAGTCAATTGAAAGCCGTAGGCGATCAAGGCATACACCTGGCCCATCAAAGCCCCACTCACGATCATCTGAAGGATCATGGTTCGGTTCATGGTACGCAAAACTCAATGATCACGCGATTATTCTGTAATTTTATCCCCAGCAAGGCCCATTTGTCCCCCCTGGAGCGATCTCCCGGAATAACCAATACACCTTTTGCCACCCGTTTGCTATTCCCCTTGATTACGATGCGGTCTGGATAGTCTCCCTTCCAGCGCTTACCAGTTTTCGCTGCGACGCTCCCCTAAAAAAAAGAACCGACTTTCAGTAAAGAAAGTCGGTTCTCGATGTCGCTAAACTACTGACTTACTGTTGTTGATTGGGCTGGCCGGGTTGACTAGGCTGACCGGGTTTTCCAGGCTGGCCGGGTTGACCAGGTTGGCCCGGTTTTCCAGGCTGTCCGGGTTGACCAGGTTGGCCGGGTTGGTTGGGTTGACCAGGTTGGCCGGGTTTTCCAGGCTGTCCGGGTTGACCAGGTTGGCCGGGTTGGTTGGGTTGACCAG
>JADGCN010000073.1 GCA_015228975.1 Magnetococcales bacterium | reverse complement strand
AGTGTCCATGGTCGTTATTGAAACTCATATGGCCACCTATAGCAATGGATTATAGAACGTTAGACACCCAGTGCCCCCGAGAGACCGCAATAATTCGATGATGGCATTTTGATCAGGGATCCACAGGCCGTGATCTCCGATGGGGCGCTGCCACAGGGAGGCGGGCGCGACTATTCCCGCGAAATGAGTCCTTTTTTGAAAGGTCTGGGGAATTTCCCGCTGCTCCAGGGAAACCATCCAGGGTAATTGGAGCGATTCCAGGATGGCGCAGTCGTTTTCCCATGCCATGGGTATGGAGCTTGGTTGCCAAAGAATGGCATCGGGAGGCGTGGGCCATGTGCGAATCTGGGTGGCTTGAGCAACAAGATCCATACCCGTTCCCGTGAACGTGGGCACAACGCGATAGCCATGGTGCCGCACTTGGTCATACAAGGTATGCAACTTTTCCGTGACGCGGTACCCTTGCAAGGTGTCGCACCGCAAACGATGCAGGAGAGCCAGTACCAGGCGGGGTTCGGTGAGGTGGGTGTATAAAAACCGGCTCATGGTGGGCTTGAGTCGGTCGATCCAGGTGAGACTCGCCAAACGTTCCGACCACTGATCATCGCTGAGATCAAAGCCGACGGCATCCACCCCCATTTCCTGGCTCAGGCAGGCCGATTCCGGGGTGCAGAGGTTGGCGAGCAAAAGTCCCGGGCGTTGCTGCCGAGCTTCCCGGGACCAGAACCGACCGGGTGGCACCGGACAGGGACCCACCGGGGAGGAAAGCGAAATTTTATCGTCCGCCTTATGGCCCGGGGTACCGATTTCCAGAATTTCAGCAACGGTTGCGCCGGTATTGAGGAAGAAATGATCCTCACCCGCCTGCAACGCCAAAAGATCACCCACCTGTAACTCTTGCTGCCAATGATGGAAATGCGAGGTGGCGCGGACGCTGCCAGACAACAAATAGAACCACGATTGACGCAACAGGTGAAAATGATGACTGGTGGCTTTCCCGGGTTCAATTTTCAATATTTTGATGTCGGTTGCGGCACAGGCGGTTGCACCAGGGGGTGTCAAAGGACGTTGCTGGCCGTAGGGTGTGACCAACCATTCGGGATGAGAATTTTTTTGCACGTTCACCGGCGAATTGCCCCAGAGCCAAAGGTGCGATCCCGATCACAAGGAAACGGAGGAACAGTTCCTACCTGAGTGGTAACTATAAGTCATTAAAGGAAAGAATTTCAACAGGAAAAACCAATTGTTCCCACCAGTGCCGTTGCAAAACCTCCGTATCGCCATCGTGGGGAGATCCGGGGTGTGTCATCAACTCCCAAAGAGTTGGCCCCGGCAGGGTGTGGGAATCGCCAAAATGTTGCAGGAAGGTTTGCAAGGCGGTGAAGGCCCGAGTGGTTCGGGTGGCATGCCAGGCATGCGGATGGTCGTAAGGATAGCTGGCCCCACTCTCGGGAAAAATACACCAACTGCCGCGCAATCGCTTCAGGTCATGGTGTTGTTGCAGGCGCGTCAACACCGGAAACAGCGGGGCCAGTCGATGCACATGGTGATGGGAATCGAGATGACTCACAGAGACACCCAGCGCCCGGGCCTTGGCCACCTGCGCCGACCATTCCCGGTATACCGCTTCCTGGACGGCAGGCAGGGTCAGGGCCTGGCGATTGAAATGTTCGCTAAAACATCCTTGCGGGTCAAGAATGGGTTGCAGGTCGGGATGCCGGGTCAGAGGGAGGCCATAGGTGATATTCAGGTGAATCCCGAAGGAACAATGGGGGTAGTCGGGAATTTTGGCCACCGCCGCCTCCACCCATGCGCTATTCATCAGCAGGCTGGCCGATTTCAAGGCACCCTGATCCATCAACTGAAATATTCTTTCATTGACCTCGGGAAATATGCCAAGATCATCGGCATTGATGATCAGGGAAACCCGTGGGGGGGATGGGGGGAGGGGGTGGGCCATGCGCTTCCCTATGGGTGTTGTTGCCAATGGGGTGGGTCACCTCTCGGGTATCTTCGTGGAAACGGACGCAAAAAAAAAGCAAAAAAATACGGTGGACCTCGCATACCTGCAATGCGGTACGGGTCCCGATGTCGTGGGCATCTCCGGTTTTGGCTGCGCCGGTTGGCTGTTGCAACCGTTGGCTGACGTGATGGGCCGGCATGTGCGCGTTTGGCTGCCCGATCATCGCGGCATGGGACGCTCCCCCCCCGGTGACGACACGGATTATGACCTGGACGATATGGCCCGGGATGTGTTGGCCCTCATCCAAAGCAGAATCGGACACCCGGTTGCCATCTTCGGCGTCAGCATGGGTGGTTTCATCGTCCAACGCTTGTTGGCCCTGGCTCCCGCATGGATTACCCGGGCGGCCATTTTATGTTCCACCTCGGGGGGACCACGCTTTCGCCCGTTGTTTACTTTTTGGGGGGCGGCACAAATGGAAAAAGTGCTGGCCATGGACCCGCTCGCCTATGCCCGCTGGATTTTGGAACCCCCGGTCAGCCCCTGCCTGGCCCGCTATCCCGGGACCTACGATTTCCTCCTGAAAAAACGTCTCGACAATCCCGAAAACGCGTTCCAGGTGATGACTCAGTATCATGCCATGGCGCGGTTTTTCCAGGATGCCCAGGATTTGTCATCCATTACCATCCCGGTCTGGGTTGGCTGTGGTGAGCGGGATCCCGTGTTTCCCGCCGCCAACTCCCGTTTGTTGGCGGCATCGTTGCCCCGGGGATCCTTGACCCTCTTTCCAGAAAGCGACCATTTGTTCTTTTGCGAACAATCGACGGAGGTTGGGCATGCCCTCCTGAATTTTTTCCTATCTCCATAGCGCGGCATAGCCGCAACCAAGATGAAATAGCGGTTCTGAAGGTTGCTACGGTGGAATAAACAAGCCAATAACAAGGAAAAAACGGGTTGGATCGACTTTTTCTCCGCATCCCTTGTCGATACCAGTTAGAGCTAATATTTTTATCATGTTATAATAACCCTACATGATCAATCAATATATCAAATCCGACAGGCTGCTTGGAGACGCATATGGAACATACCACTGCAATGAATTCCTGGTACCTTCCAGTTATCACCCTTCTATTGATTTCCTATTATCTAATTAAAATATTCAATCGTCTAGTACGTCTTGAAAATGAGAACAAGAATGCGTTTACCCAGATCAGCGTGCAGCTAAAACGGCGCCATGACCTTATTCCCAACTTGGTTGAAATTGCCAAAACCTATTTGAAGCATGAAAGCAACACGCTGGAATCTGTCATAGCCGCCCGCAATCATGCCGATGCTACCCGAAGAAAAGCAGATCGATCACCAACTCCACAGACGGTGGGGGATCTCATGGGTGCTGAAAACATTTTGACAGGAGCTTTGGGTGGCCTGTTTGCAGTTGTGGAAAATTATCCAGATCTTAAAGCAGACCAGACCATGGGTCGCCTCCATGAAGAACTTGTTTCAACGGAAAATCGCGTGGCTTTCGCCCGTCAGGCATTCAATGATGCGGTTATGGTCTATAATACACGTTGCGAAAGTTTCCCTGATGCCATCATTGCTCATCTGGGTGGCTTCAAGAAGGCCGTCCTTTGGGATGATATATCGCAGGAAGAAAAAGAAGCGGTAAAAATTTCCTTCGACCGGTAAGCCTTGAATCATGAAGCAACTGCCTCCAGGTCGTTTCTTTGATCGCCAGGCATTGGCCCGGCGGCGGACAATACAGATAATCCTGCTGCTACCTTTGTCACTGATGTCCGTAGTGGCCGCTTTTCATGCACTTTACTTTATGTACACCATTTTTTCCATGCAATGGGTATTTTTGGAGGATCCCATCGCATCACCTTACCGACCCGAACGCATAGTGTTGGTCTATTTTCTGGCGGTGGCAGTGATTCTATTTGGAATGGTTCGAGCCTGGCTACACTTATCACCGGGGGGCGTGGCAGTAGCAAAACGCTTGGGGGGGCGTCTTGCAGACCCGCATTCAACCCTACGTGGTGAGAAACGCTGGATTGACGTTGTGGAAGAAATGGCTTTGGCTGCCAGAATACCAACCCCAGGAATCTACATACTGGATCAACAAAACAGTATTAACGCCTTTGCTGCCGGACACACCCCGGAAGACGCCGTAGTTGCTATTACTCGTGGAGGACTGGAATGGTTGACCCGCGATGAGTTACAGGGCATTGCCGCCCACGAAATTGGTCATATTGTCAACGGTGATTCCCGACTGAACATGCGTATCATGATCCTCTTGGCCGGCGTGCAAATACTCCCAGTCGCGGGAAAGTCCCTGGTTGAAAAATCTTATAAAAATTTGGAAATTGCAGGAATGAATCAAGGTGGTGGTGCAGCAGTACTCGGCTTCATTACAGGATATGTCATGTGGTTTTTAGGGTCGCTTGCACTTTTTTTCAACCGTTTGATTCAAGCGGCAGTGGCAAGACAACGGGAACATTTGGCGGATGCCTGTGCCACCCAATACAGCCGCAATCCTCAAGGATTGTCACAGGCTTTGCAAAAAATTGGTGGTTTATCCAGTGGATCTCGCATCCACGACCCACACTGCGAAGAATACCGACATTTTTACTTCAGTCAAGCCTCAGCCCCTGCAATGTTTGATTGGACTGATACCCACCCAGCATTGTATGAACGCATCCGACTCTTGGATCCTGGTTATACCGGTACCCTTCCCAGACTGATTCAGGGACGCTGGTATGGTTTGAACGGAAGTGGGGAACCACATCCGCAACCTACCGATGAAGAGTTGGAAACAATAAACAAAGGTAGCACCTTGGGTTTGTCTTTGTCTCACGCCATCCATGAAGCCGGAAAGGTATTGGTTGGAATCCATAGCGGTCTGATCCAGGCTCTGACCCAACGGGATGCTGGGATCTGTCTCTTGTATGCTCTGTTGATCCTTGAATCTTCCAGTCGGGATGATTCCATTGCTTTTCTTTCGCAAGCGGAAGCAGGTTTCCGGGTACAGAATACCCGACGTTTACTTGCGATTGTGGAAAAAACAGACAGAGCAACGCAACTGGCGTTAGCCTGGTTGTCAGCCATGAGTTTGGCTGGATTATACCTGGATGACCGGGCAAAAATCATGCAATCCATCAAAAAATTAATCCATTTGGATAAAAGAATAAGCCTTGTAGAGTACAGCATTGAAAAAATAGTCCATCGAACATTGATTCCTGAAGAATTCAAAGTTCCCAGTCACGGACGCGTCAGTTCTTTTCGGAAACATGGCGAACACCTTTCTGTCTGTCTTTCCCTCATGGCGAGAATTGCTGGCGATTCTCCTACAGATGCCTTCGCACGGGGTGTAGCTTGCCTTGGCAAAAATCGAGGTTGGCAACTTCAACCGGCGAGTGCCTGTGGTCTGAGAGCGATGGACCATGCACTCTGCGAGTTGGTTGTTCTGGGTGATGAGCAGCTACGTTCATTGGCTCTGGCGCTTCAGGCCACACTTCCCGCAAACGGTCCACCAACACTTCATGCTCTTTGGTTGTATTTGGTGGCGCTGGCTGTTTTAAACCAGCCAATACCTGACTCTTTTTGGAGCCATTTACTTGCAACCAAAAACGCCATCGCCTGATGTTTTTCGCGTCTTTTACGAGATTGATCGTGCAAAAGCCGGGGTTACAAGGGCGTGACTGCAACCCGATCCTTGTCGAATTTCAGGGGAGAGCAACAGGAAAATATTGGTATTCCAATAACAATGATCGTTTGGACGGGACACCTTCTAATACCCCTTCCCACCGGCTATCAATACCCGTAAAATAACCACCATAAAACAATAACTACCGCCCAGAGAGCCTGTCATGAACCTGACCGAATTGGAAAAAATCGTTTCCGATGCCATTGGGATGAAACAGGACGATGTCGAGAAGGTTGTCAAGGCGGCAACGTCTTCCTTTTCAACTGTGTTTCCATATCTCTATCGAGGATTGCGATGAATAAAAATAGTTATTTGATACTCAAGACCGTTTCAGGAACCTTTGAGGACATCCTGGGCAAAACCCGCCAAGTATTGATGCAACAGGGCTTTGGCATTTTGACAGAGATTGATCTGTCTGGAACCTTCAAGAACAAATTGAACATCACATGGCCGCGCACCATTGTCCTTGGAGCCTGCAATCCCCCGTTGGCACATCAGGCCATGTCCGCGGATCCAAACGTCAGTGTTTTCCTTCCTTGTAATGTCGTTGTCCGTGAAAACAACCATGGACAGATCGAAGTGGCAGCCATCAACCCTGAAATAATTGGGCATGTCATGCAAAACGATGCCCTTGTCAAAGTGGTTGTGGAAGTGACCGCAAAGATACGCACCGCCATTGACAATTTGGGATAATCATCATGCGAAAAAATGTGCGGGCTGCCGTTCTGATTTTGGGGTGGCTCGCAGTTTTTTTTTGCTGTTCCCCCCCCCGGTCCGCTTCGTCTGCGGATTTGACCGAGAAAGAATTGAATATTTTTCGGAACCATTTCCATATTTTGGAGAGTGGCGGACCGATTGACGAGGTGTTGGATCGCTCAACCTGGCCGGATAACAATGGCTTGGCATCCTATCTTGAACTCGAATTATTGCTGCACCCCCGCTACGCTGCCACATTGCCCAATTTTTTGAATTTTCTGGAAAAATGGCCCAATCATGCCCAAAAGAGACTGATTGAGAAGAGGGTGGAAACGCAATTGACCGAATCCATGGATGAAAAGAATGCATTGGCATGGTTTGACACGCACCCCCCAGTTTCCACAGCAGCCCGCACTTTTTACGCCCAGTTGCTCCTGCAAAAGAACAGAACCTCCGAAGCTCTCCCCCTATGGAAAAGCCTGTACCTGGCAGGCATGGTTCTACCAAAAGATCTGACCGACAGGACTTTGGAGTTTGAAAAAGGGATGGGCACAGAAGAGCGGGAAAAGCGGGCGCGCAATCTTATTAAAAATGGTAGCCATAGAACGCTGCGCGTGTTTCTTCAAGGCTTTCCCGAGAATCGGCGATATTATTTCTTGGCTCTGGACGCGGCTACAATGGGCGATGAAAAATTATTTGCCAGATATCGCAGTCATCTGTCGAAAAAGGATGCCCACAGGTCGGAACTGTGGTACGCACGCATCGAATGGTTGCGGAGTCACGACTCCCCGACCAAGGCGTATGCCATGCTGGCGGGGCCGGAAGGCAGGCATTTGAATACCAATGATCGTTATATCCTGCGCTATAGATTGGCCAAATATTTTTATGGTCATGATCAACTCTCCGACGCTTTTGAACTTCTCAATCTCAATGCGGCGGATAAAGGTGCCGAGTTGGAGGATTCCCTGTGGCTTGCGGCCTGGACGGCACATCGCCTGAAGTATGATAAACGATCTTTGAAAATGTTTGAGCTGCTTGGGGAAAAGGCCAAGTCAGGTCATCGCCGTTCCCAGGGGGCCTGGTGGGCGGCCACGTTGTCAAAATCCAAAGGTGCCAAGAAAAAATGGCTCAATCAGGCAGCCAAATTTCCGGATACCTTTTATGGTTTGCTGGCTTTGGAAACCCGTGATAACCGATTGCCGGATCTGAGAACCTCTTCCAACAGGTGTGACATCATCCATGACGCCCGTTTGCAAGAAGACATACAGCGCATGTTTTGGTTACAGGACATGGGCAGAAGCCATTACAATGGACTGGAAGCGGAAAACATTGCCCAACGATTCCATCTTGGTACAGCGGAACATGTATGCCTGGCCGTTCACACTGGTGCCTATGATTACGCCATCAAACTGGCGCAGGAAATGAAAAAGGAAGGCCACTATTACTGGCAAGGTCTCTACCCCGTGCCCCACTGGGTGCCCGCATCGGGATGGCAACTGGATCCAGCCTTGATCTGGGGAATGACCAAACAGGAGAGTTTGTTCGATACCCGTTCCAAATCCAGCGCTCAAGCCCAGGGTCTGCTGCAGATCATTCCGTCCACTGCCGAAGAAGAGGCCAAACTGAGTTCCCTTCCACCACCCGATCCCACCGTGATCTATGAACCCGCTTATAATTTGGCCTTGGGACAGGCCTATA
Organism: Magnetococcales bacterium; assembly: GCA_015228975.1. GTDB lineage: Bacteria > Pseudomonadota > Magnetococcia > Magnetococcales > UBA8363 > UBA8363. The sequence goes on along the minus strand of JADGCN010000073.1, from coordinate 8,318 downwards.
TGAAGCGCATGGTGTCCGCCTTTGATGGGGATCTGGTTTTGGCCCTGTGCAGTTACAATGCGGGACCTGGACGGGGCGAAAAGTGGCGGGAACAACGTCGGTCGGAATCCGCCTTGGAATTCATTGAGAATATTCCTTTCAACGAAACGCGCACCTATGTCAAACAGGTCATCAACGGTTTTGTGCATTACCGGTTGCTCATGTACGGCAAGGGTTCCATCCTGTCGATCATCAATACGGGTGAGCCTGGATTGCAAAAACTGATGGTGCAGGAACTGCCACCCCTCCCCGTCACCCTCCCCCCCTCGCTGCAGCTCAAACTACCGTAGTTGCGGCTCGTTTGCCGCAGGTATCTCTGCCCTGTGGCCCGATCGAGTTTTCTTACTTGGCATTATGGATTGTTAGGAATAGAATGTGGGCCAGAGGGAACGGGACAGGATGCTTTGTTTTTGCTGGGACTTTGGTGACTTCCCCCCAAAAAATGATCCAGGATATCCGCGTTTGCCTCGTAACTTCTTTTTATAATCAGAATATCTCGTAATGCGCGTCTTGCGTGTCCTGATGACCGCACTATAAGTTTATGCTGTTTCCTAATTGGCAATCACAAGGAGTAATTTCATGAGAAAACTGGCTGTCGTATTAATGGCTTTGCTTGTTGGCACAGTATTCAGTGGTGATGTCTTTGCCGCTAATACGCCCACTTCTGACACACTCACCACGAACCCGCTTGCAACGAACTCGCTTTCTTCGAAAAAACTCACTTCGAAGAAAACCTCTGCAAGGAAATCCTCTGCAAGGAAATCCTCTTCGAAAAAATCCTCTTATATTAAAATCGCATGCGCGAAAGAGGCGAAAGGGCAGAGCCTCAGGGGACGCGATGCCAAAGAATTCATTAAGGAATGCGTTGGGCGCGCCATAAAGCGGTAGTTTCGACTCCCATTCAAACCATTGCCTTGCGAGTATGTGTGAGAGGACGTTACTTTTGTCCTCTCACATGCTGGATCCACTGGCTGGCAGAGAAACCTACCCGGTTCGAGTTCGGGCCTTGATCATCGTTTCGGCCAAAGCGCATGGAAGATGCTTCGGCTCCGTCTGGATTCCCGCTTTCGCGGGAATGACAAACGACTGCAATCTCAGGAGATTTTTTCGTCATTCCCGCTTTCGCGGGAATGACAAACGACTGCAATCTCAGGAGATTTTTTCGTCATTCCCGCGAAAGCGGGAATCCAGAATGAGTCGGCACGTACGAAACGATGATCAAGGCCCGAGTTCGCTCTGCCCATGCCAGTCCCATTCCGCTGAAAACATTGCGCTGTTCTGGTTCAGCGTGAATGTTACAAGCTGCCTTCGTACACTAAACCGCAACCAACACGGGAAACGTAGTTTTCCAGTGTCATTCCCGCGAAAGCGGGAATCCAGAAAGTCAGGGGAGGTAGGAAGGTCCTCTGGATCCCCGCTTTCGCGAGGAGGACAATAACTACACATCCCAAGATAGCTGCGGTTTAAGTTGCTTTTCCGTATCTTTCAGACCTCACCGCGAGATAAAAACTGCGTTTTGAATTTTCCGAGGCCATGGATCTGGCAACCTTGGGAGCCTTCTTTAACTAAGCGCTTGGGGAAACACCATGCAAAAACCGACAGATTGGGTAGGTGATGCCTGGGGTGGCTTGGCAGCCATGCTCGTAGCCCTTCCTTCGGCCATCGCCTACGGTGTCGCCGCTTTTACACCGCTGGGAGCGGCTTATTTTCCGTTGGGCGCCATGGCAGGTGTCATGGGTGTGGTGGCCATGGGATTGAGTACTCCGGCCATCGGCGGGGCCCCTCGACTCATCACCGCCCCCTGTGCCCCGGCGGCAGCGGTTCTCTCCGCTCTGGCCATGGAACGTGTGGCCAGTGGCACTATGTCACCGGAGCAGATCCTGGTATTTCTAACCATGGTGGCCTTGGTCTCATCCTTCCTGCAAATCCTCTTTGGTGCCGTCGGAGCCGGTCGGGTCATCAAATTCATTCCCTACCCCGTGGTAACCGGCTACCTCAGCGGTGTTGGCCTGCTTATTTTCTTAAGCCAGGTTCCCAAGCTCCTGGGTCTGCCCAAGGAGACCCCCCTGTGGCAGGGTTTGATTCATCCCGATCTTTGGCAAAAAACGGGCATCCTGGTAGGGGTCACCACCATCATCGGCATGGTTGTGGCCCCCAAGATAACACGAAAATTACCCGCACCGGTCGTCGGCCTGCTCATGGGCATGGCAATCTACTTTCTCGCCAGTCTCCGTGATCCGACACTGCTTAAATTGGCCAATAATCCCCTCCTCATCGGTGTCATTCAAGTCGATTTTTCGTCGTTGACCCAGGCGTTTGCAGGGCGATGGCAAGCATTGGGGGGATTGCACCTGGCCGATGTAACCACTTTGTTGGTTCCAGCCGCGACCCTCTCGACGCTCCTTTCGGTCGACACATTAAAAACATGCGTCGTAGTCGATGCCTTGACGCGGACCCGCCACCATTCCAACCGCGAACTCATGGCACAAGGGGCGGGAAACTTTCTTTCGGCACTGGTGGGTGGCATGCCGGGAGCCGGTACCATGGGAGCAACCCTGGTGAGTATCAACAGCGGTGGCCACAGCCGCCTGGCAGGTATCCTGGAAGGGGTGTTTTCTCTGGTTGTCCTCCTCTTTCTCAGTTCACTCCTGGGTTGGGTTCCCATAGCTGCCCTCGCGGGCATCTTAATCGTCGTCGCGTTTCGCATGGTCGACTGGCACAGCTTCGCACTTCTCAAGCGCAGCGAAACAAGACTTGATTTTTTTGTCGCCGCCTCCGTGGTCGTGGTTGCCGCCACCTTCAACCTGATTGCCGCCGCTGGTGCCGGAGTTGCCTTGGCGGTCATGCTGTTTCTTCGGGATCAGGTAAAAACATCGGTCATCAGAAGGAAATTATCCGGGGGACAATACTCCTCCAAGCGGCACCGCTCTTCGGAAGAACGGTACATTTTGGAGGAAAAGAAACAGAGTGTCATCATCTGCGAATTACAGGGTAATCTGTTTTTTGGTACCACCGATCAACTCTATTCCCGTCTGGAACCCGAGTTGCGGTTATGTCGCTATCTGATACTCGATGTCAGTCGCGTGCAGAGCATCGATTTCACGGCGGCGCACATGCTCAGTCAGATCGATAGCATGCTTTCGGAAAACGGGGCACACCTCATTCTGGCCGAGCCTTCCCCGGCGATTGCCATGGGGCGTGATCCCTTGATTTACCTGACACATCTCGGTCTGCAACCTTCGCCCCATCTGCAAATCTTTCCAACGATCGAAGACGCTATTGAATGGGTGGAAGAGAGTCTCCTTGCCAATGATCCGCGCAGTGCGACCAGTGAAGACAGACCTTTGTCTTTGAGAGAATTTCCCCTATTCAGAGGTATCGAAGAGGCAGAAAAAGAGGATGTGATCCGACTGTTGGACACGATCGTTGTAGAACGTTCCTACCATGTCGGCGAAACTTTGTTCAAACGCGGCGATAGCGGGGATGAAATATATTTCGTCCGCCGGGGCGGCGTCAGGATCGTCATGCCCATCCACGAAGGGAAAGAACATACCTTGGCTGTTTTCGGGCGTGGCAGTTTTTTTGGTGATATGGCCTTTATTGATCGGGCACCTCGCTCAACCCATGCCGTGGCCATCATGGATACCGATGTGTTCATTCTGTCGCGACAACTGTTCGACAAAACCAGCCATAACCATCCGGAAATGGCCAAATACGTTTTTCTACGCCTTTGCAGCGTGTTGACTGTTCGTCTCCGTTATGCCGATGCAGAAATCATGGCACTGAAAGATTCCTGATGGGCATCGTTGACCATGAAAAAAACAGGATCTACGGGGCAATTTCCTGTAGAAAGGCACCCAAGGCTTGATGATAGTCATCAGACTCTGATATGGAGTTATGATCCGTATTGGCAATGGTAATCGCTCGCTTGGCACCCTTCCAGGCCGCCAGCAATGCCCGGGAATGCTTGGCAGGGACAATGGAATCATCCGACGCCAGCAGTGCCAGCAGCTTGGCGTCAATGCGCGCTGCCAGGCTCAAGGAATCAAATTGATGTTTCAATAACCGACTGACCGGAACAATGGGATAGCGGGACTGTGCCAGGTTTGTCATGGAATCAAATGGGGTTACCAATACAACACCCGCTACCTTGACGTGGGCCGCCACATGAACCGCCACGGCACTGCCCAAGCTCCGGCCAAGCAAAACGACTTTGTCCTGGTTACAGTTTAAATGGCTCAAGGCCCAACCGGTTACCAGCAAGGCATCCTCAAACAAAGCCCGTTCGCTGGGTACCCCGCTCGATTCCCCATAGCCGCGATAATTGATCGCCACCACCGACCAACGAGGCCAAGCCAATGCCGCGTCCACTGCAAAGCTGGTGATTTCTTCGGCATTACCCCCCCAATAAAGAATCAAGGGCGAACCCGCAGGACGGCGTACGACCCACCCCTTGAGGAGTGCCTGATCAGAAGCATGCAATTGTACCGCCGCCATCTGCGGCGTTTTTGTCGCCAATTCTTTCAGTTCGGGGTGTAACGCCCTGGGATGAAAGATCAGATTGTCCTGGAAGGTGTACAAGACCAGGCTCAAACCAAGCGGCACGGCACAGGCCAACCCGAGAAGCAACAAAGCGATCGACTTGACGGTCATGGTAAAACCATAAGATAGGGAAAGATTGGTCTCGTCTACGGCAGAAGATCCGAGGTGCGCAACACGGGTTTTCCTGGTTTATCCTCGGCCATACGGCCACCCTGCGTCAAATGGGGTGCCCCGGGGGGGAGACGGCGTTCAAAACGTTCCAAATCTTCCTTCCAGGCTTGATTGCCCTGTTCGACAATGACGGGGCGCATCAAAATCACCAGCTCGGTTTTTTTATCGACCGACTGCCGACTGCCAAACAAATCGCCAACCAATGGCAAATCCTTCAAAATGGGCAGACCCGCCTTGCGTTTGGTGGAAAAATCCTTCATCAATCCGCCGATCACCACCACCTCGCCATTGGCGGCGTGTACCATGCTGTCCGATTCACGCACCACGTTCAAGGCCATGGGATAGGTCTGGGTCGCCGTCCCCAGGGTGATCTGTTTTTCATCGGTGGTCACCTCGCTTACCGTGGGATGGATGTGCAACATGATGCCGTAATCCTGGCTGATCTGTGGCGTGACATCCAGGGCGATACCGGAAAAAAAGGTGGTGAACTCCGGAACCAAAGTAACGGAAGCGGTCGAGGTTTCCGAATGCACATCGGTCACGAATTGCTCATCCTGGCCAACGCGAATAACCGCCTTTTGATTGTTCAACGTGGCAATTCTCGGGCTGGACAGGACGTGAACCTGGCCTTGCGCATCGAGAAGTTCGATCAGCGCGGAAAAATCGGATAATTTCAATGATGTTGCAAAAGCTCCCCCGAACAGGGCATCCGCCTGATTGGTATTGAGTAAATTGGCCGGAGACATCCCCAGGGATGATTTGTTGGCGAACATGGGATTGCTACCTTGGTCGCCAAACATATTCGCGCCACCACCGATGGTCATCGTATTGGTCTGGTCTTTATGATGCGCCAAAACCATCCCCCAGTTGATGCCACTTTGGAAACCATCACTCAATTCCACCTCCAAAATTTTGGCTTCCAAAATAACCTGGCGTTGAATATCCTGTTTTTGTTGCTCCAAAAAGTATTCAATCTCGCGAAGTTCCGATGGAAAAGCCCGGACGATGACGTTACCCGTCTGCGGTGAAATGACCACGCGACGCCCCGTCTGTGTATTACCCTGTTCATCTTGCTCGGCACACCCGGTAATCATGCGGTCGGTGTCGCGGGAGTTCCAGGAGAGAAATGTTTGCGAAATACCGCTTTTAGTGGCCGTTGCCTGGGGCGTCGTTGGTTGCGGTGCCGTCAAATTGGCGACACCAGCCAATCCTGCCGGTAATGATGGCGCAGGTGCGGAAGAACTCCCCAATCCGGTACTACCCGTAGAAGTCGTCAGTCCACCCCCCAAAGACGATGCCGGCGACTTGGATTCAGGGAGAGAAAATCCCAGACCAAGAATGCCACACAGGGAATAGGTAAACTCATCCCAAAAACTGGCGCTTTGATCAGTCGTCACATTCGTGCCCGACGTTTGAAAATTTTGCGAACTGGTCTGGTTGCCCGTGGCGTTGGCCATGGTATTGGAGGAGGTCTTGGTGCGCCCGGAACTGATCTGGGTACTGGTGACCCCCCGACGTTGCACCCGCAGATAATTGACGTGATATTGGCGTGTCAGCAAACGCGCCGGACCAATAAAATAGCCATTGGCATTGGCTTCGCAATCGTAATCATACATGCGGCAAACGGTCTGCACCACCTGATTGACGGTGGCACCATGCATCGTCAAAGAAATGTTGCCACGCACCTGGGGGTGGACAATCAGATTGAGTTTGGACTCATCGGCCAGACCGAGAAAGAATGTGCGGGCCGGGGTATCATCGACGACGATATCCAACAAGGGTTCCTTGGCCCCCCTTGCGGCTTGAATTACCTTGCGCCCCCCCTTGGTATCGACGGCTGGTCTGGCTGGTGCCGGGGGGGCAGCCGTTTGCATCGGTGGCAATAATAATTGATGAACGCTACTGGGAATGGCGGAATCATTTAAGGAGGTGTTCAAGGCGGGATCAAAAAATCCCGGGGTGGCCGGAGATTCCACCACTACTTTCGGCGTAATCTTCCCTTCAGATTCGGCAATTGAACTGCTCAGGCACCCCCCAAGAACCAGAAGCCCCAGCCCAACGCCTGTGCCGCCAAGACGCCAGATGCACCAGGGTCGTATCGTTCCACGATCATTCATGGCTGTTGGTCGGGTTCCTGGTGATCGGCCCCGGTACGGCATGACGATGCACAGTCACACCTTGACCTGGCCTGAGTACGTTCATCTGCAACTGCACCGGTTTGGATTTGACAAGACCTTCGACCTCATGGCGATTGATGGCGGTGACCTCCAGACCATCGACACTCTCCCCGGTACGCACGAAACGCCCGTTGATCAAGGCTTTAGGCTCCCTCCCACCCAGACGCACCATTTTCAACACCCATCTGCTTTGCGCCTCATCGACCGGGGCTTCGGTTGTGGCTTTGGCTTCCTGGGAGGTATCGATGGACAACTCCTCGGGAGGACGCGAGGGGTCATACAATTTTCCGGTCTCGCCTGCCGCAATGGCCCAATCGGCGAATCCCATCAGCATCGCCGCCAGCACCACACCCAACCGCAGCAGTACCCCGTCAGCTTCCTGACACGGTCGAACACGCCCCGACTGATCTTTGCCTCCGACCCTGACCATCAGAAAACACGACCGCCTTGTGATTGCCACTCCCAATGGATTACCCGCCAATCAATCCTTCGCCAATACTCAAGGTAAACAATTTCAAGGTCGTCTGAGTGTTGGGATAACCCTGCCCTTGGAAGTGGAGGGTATCCCAGTAGAACACCCAGGGATAGGCCTCAATTTCCTTGAAAAATCCCAAGGTATCGAGGTAGCTTGCGCGAATTTCCAATTCGATGTCATGGCGAAATATGACGGGCGCATCGGGACGGGACGCTTTGTCTGGGGGAGTGCCCCCTTTGCTGGCATCGGATGTTGCAGATATTCCTGTCGCATTGTTGGCCTTATCCTGATTGTCCGGTTTTTTGGTAGAATCTTTGGCATGGGCTATTGCATTATCCGTTCCACTCTTGGTAGCGTCTTTATCTCCCGAATCAAGATGAATTGGCTCAATGTGTGCCGCATTCAGGCGCAGCAACACAATATTTTGGCGCGCCGACAACAATTGCCGCAATGCTTTGACCATTTCCGCCGGTTGAATCAGGGCGCCCGTCTCCTGCCCCAGCTTGTCCACCAGTTTTTGCCGTTCCTGGAGCAAATCCTGAATGCGCTTTTCCCGTAAGGCGTTGGGATCTTCAATTTTTTTGCTGGTTATCAGTTGCACATCCTTACGCAAATTTTCGATTTCTTCGCGCATCTCCTTGGCGGCAACGACCGATATTTTCATGGATTTTTGGTGCGGATCCCAAAGAAGGGCCAGCCAGCCCTGCAACGACACCATCAGGGCCACCGCCAAAATCAAATAGCGCTGTTTTGGATTTTTTTCATCAAAACCGACGCGTATTTTTTCCACAAACGCCGGCATCGTTATGTTTATCTTCATGAAACCTTTCCAGCCCGATCAGCAAACACTCCTAAACCGCAGCTATCTTGGGATTCGTAGTTCTTGTCATCCACGCCCCCGATTAAAGCATTCG
>JADGCN010000072.1 GCA_015228975.1 Magnetococcales bacterium | reverse complement strand
CTGGTTTAAGGAGTAATCTCATGAAAAAATCATTGAGTCACCTCGACAATGCAGGCCTGACTCCAGATTCCGTGATGCTGGTCGGGAGACGGATGCTTGAGGTGACGCTTGATGTGATGCCTGATGAAAGGCTCTTTGCCATTCCAAAGTTGGAGCGTCTTTTGGTGCAGAGGCTTCAGGATGGCGCACAGCAAGGCGAAGCCAAAATGCTGACTCGCCAACTCCAACGCCGCTTCGGCTCACTCCCAGATTGGGCCAGTGAAAAAATAGCCCAGGCCAATTCAGACGCCTTGGAGGAGTGGAGCCTCAGATTGTTGGATGCAAGATCACTTGAGGAGGTGTTCGCAGCTTGAGTTGCCAGACCACCATGAAAATTCTCAAGTATAGTGAAATCTGCATGAAATGATTACCACTCTCGAAAGCGATTTTCATTCCAGATTGTCGAGATCAATGATTACCCTGTTCCCTGGCTGTTGCACATTCTCAATAGCCGACAACAACCGTGACCGATTGGCTGGATGAGCAAGAAGATAAGTTGTTTCATCCGGTTCCCGCGTTGTGGTTTCACAGATGGAAATTTCAATATTTTTATTGTGATACATCTCCTTGAGAAATTCCAGGAATTCAACCGTCAACTCATCCGCATGCAAACGGTAGATAGTACTCATGGCACAAATCTTCAGGATTTAGGATTCCTGATCAATCGAACGCTTACACAACACTCGGGAATAATAACAGCTCGCGCAAGCTACGGTCCAGCAATCATTTAAATCACAGACCCCGGCCGGGACAAATGTTTGCAAGGGGGGGGGGGAAATCAGGTTACATGAGACAAAATGATTGACCGCTCCCTCCGCAGCGTCCCATGATGGCGGATTGAGAGGCGTACTTAAGCTGCCAACCAACCGAAACTTACGTCTGAAGCGGATTCCTCAAGCCTGACTCCAAGCCACCATGAAATATTTCACATATATAATTGAGTTAATTAAATAATTGTTACAAGGTCAGTATTTGAGTTAAGATGATGCCGCACTGGTTTCACGTTGACCACCAGCTCGGTGACCGTATGTTACGCTACAAATTTTTGCGGTACAGTTTTTTTCTCTCCCTGATAGGAACCCTCCTGGTTCCCTTGTATACCCTGTTCATCGCTTTTCCCAATTTAACCCATTTGTTACTCTTCCAGGCGGAGCAAACCTCGGCCCGTATCGCCACCCATTTGCGGCACCAGATCTCCATGGATGCCGTCAATCGGGACAATCTGCTGGTTTCCCCGCTGCTCAAAGAGGAAATTATTCAATTATCAGAGGATTTCGGTATCCTCAAGAGCCGTCTGTACGACAGTCGTGGCCAAATGATTTTTTCCACCACGAGTGGGGAAATCGGTCGGCAGAATGACGAGGAATTTTTTGTCACTCAGGTTGCCAAAGGTCGCAATTATTCCGAGGTGGTTTCCAAGGAGGAGTCCACCCGGGAAGGGGAGCATTTCGCCTCGGATGTCGTGGAAACCTATATCCCCATCATGTACCAGAATCAATTTTATGGCGCCTTTGAGATTTACCTGGATTTGCCCAGGGAGAAAGCCGCCATGGATCGGATGGTCCTTGAGGGTGGCGTGATCGTATCGACCTTGAGTCTGGCTTTGGTTCTATTGATTTTGTATGTTCGCCATTCGGTGGTTACCCCGGTTGCCAGGATTTCGCAAGCCATGAATCGCATGATTCTGGGCGATTTGGACCACAGGGTTCCCGAGGTGGGACGGGATGAGATCGGTGACCTGGCCCGTGTGTTCAACCAAATGTGCCAGCAATTGCAGCATGCGCACGTCAGCCTGGAACAGGAACGCGACAAATTGAACACCATCCTGTTGGGTGCCCAGGAGGGGATTGTCTCCACGGATGGTTCCGGCACCATTGTTTTGGTCAATCCCGCCGCCGAAACCTTGTTGGGGAAAACCAGGGATCAGATGGTCAAAGAGGGGTTTCTGCGATTGTTGGATGATCCCGAATTCTTGGTCGCCACCATGGAACGGGCTGGAATCGATACGCCGTCCACCCTTGTTTTCAACCAAAAGGTTTTGTGTATTCAGGCGGCGAGCATCCACAATGCCCGGGGGGGGTTGATCGGTTCGGTGGCGTTGCTGCGGGACATCACGGCGGAAAAACAATTGGAGGACAAGCTGCGCAGTCTCTCCTACACCGATGCCCTGACCGGTCTGCTCAACCGGCGGCGCATGGACGAGTTGCTGCTGAACGAATGGAATCGCGCCAAGCGCTATACGATCGGTTTCAGTTTCATGCTTATTGATGTCGATCATTTCAAACGTTTCAATGATGATCATGGTCACGACCAGGGTGACCGGGTGTTGGTGGCTTTGGCCAAGCTCATGCAAGGGCACTTTCGCACCGTTGATTATTGCTGTCGCTACGGTGGTGAAGAGTTTGCCGTCATATTGCCCAACACCAAGGCGGAGCAGGTGTTGGAAGCGGCGGAACGGTTGCGGCAAAAAATGGCGAGTTTGGAGGTGGACGGGTTGAAGGTCACCATCAGCGTGGGTCTTTCGCATTACGTACCCGAATGTACGGTGGGCCAATTGGTCAAGGCGGCTGACAAGGCTCTCTACAGGGTCAAGGAGAATGGCCGTAACGGGGTCGCTTTTCAGGAACCCTAGAAGGCGCTCCCGGGGTGTTTTTTCCTTCGAGAGGTTGGGGATTGCGGGAACGCCCTTTTTCCGGGATGCCGAATGGGGGTATGCTCGGGGGCAATGGTGCGGGAACATTGGACTACATCGGGAATGAGTGGATGGTACCATGGGGATGATCCTTGACGGCAAAAAAATGGCGGCGGAGCTTCGGGAACAATGGGCTCGGGAATGCCGGGTATTGCAGCAGACCCAGGGGATCACCCCCGGTTTGGCAGTGGTCCTGGTGGGTCACAATCCCGCTTCGGAAGTGTATGTTCGCATGAAAAAAAAGGCGTGTGCCGATGTGGGGATGACCTCATTTTCCCATGAATTGCCGGTCGATACATCGGAGGATGCGCTGTTGGCCCTGATCGCCTCCCTCAACCAGGATCCCAAGGTTCACGGCATCCTGGTGCAATTGCCCCTGCCGGGGCATATCGATCCCGATACAATAATCGCCGCCATCGATCCGAAAAAAGATGTGGACGGTTTCCACCCAGTCAATGTCGGACTCCTGGCCATCGGCAGTCCGGGCTTGCGTCCGTGTACCCCGGCGGGGGTCATGGCGTTGATCGCTCAGTCGGGCATGGATCCGGCTGGAAAGCATGCCGTGGTTCTCGGTCGCTCTAACATCGTCGGCAAACCGGTTGCCATGATGCTTTTGCAAGCGCATGCAACAGTGACCATTTGTCATTCCCGGACTCCGGATCTGGGTCGGGTTGTCTCCGGGGGGGATTTCGTCGTGGCGGCCATCGGTCGGCCCCGTTTCGTCCCGGGGGATTGGATCAAACCCGGGGCTGTGGTCATCGACGTGGGTACCAACAGGTTGCCGGATGGCTCTTTATGTGGCGATTGTGATTTTCAAGCGGCCCGGCTCAAGGCCAGTGCCATCACACCCTCTCCCGGGGGAGTGGGTCCCATGACCATTGCCATGCTGCTCAAAAACACCCTGGATGCGGCTAGGCATCGTTGAAAGATTCTTGACTTACCTTAATATTTCTTTTACTTTCAATCAAACGATGGCGGTAACAAGGGATGTCCCGGGCCTTTCCGGTACCTCCCCCCCTCCTTTTCCAAGTGCTTGTCCCGGATGATGGATGTGTCAGGTTCGCAATTGCCGTGGCGATTGTACCGTTGCCAAACCGTCTTCCGAGGGGGTATCCTGTCCATTCCAGCCACAATCAGCCAAAGCACGGATACATGGAATTCACTATTACAGAAAAAGCAGCCTTTGATCGGGAAATTACGTTTGTCTTCAGCGCCGCCGAAGTTGAACAACGGTTGGATCAAGAGCTGACGCGATTGGCATCCTCAGTGCGTTTGCCAGGCTTTCGTCCCGGCAAGATTCCCAGGAAATTGTTGGAAAGCCGGTTCAAGGATCACTGGAGCAGTAACCTGGCCGACCAGTTTTATCGGGAAAGCTTTCCCAAGGCCCTGACGGATCACAACCTGGAACCCGTGGATCATCCGGAGATCGTCCTTGGCGAATTCGAGAGGGGTCGGGATTACACGTACCGTGCCACGATCCAGGTTTTTCCCAAGGTTGAACCCACGGGTTATACCGGATTGACCCTGACCCGACCGACGGTGACGCTGTCCGATGAGGATGTCGCCAAGGTCATCGAAGAAATCCGCGCCAGTCAGGGACGGTTTGAGGCGGATCCAGGTCGGGTTGCGGTATTGGGTGATCAGGTTCTCATGGATTTTGAGGGTTTTGTCGACGGGCAACCCTTTGAGGGGGGCAAGGCGGAGAAATATCTCCTTGAGCTGGGGAGTGGTCGTTTCGTTCCGGGGTTTGAGGATCAATTGGTATCGTGCAGGGCCGGCGATAAACGCGAGGTCAAGGTGACCTTCCCCGCTGATTACGGCAACAAGGAGTTGGCGGGCAAGGATGCCCTGTTCCAATGTTTCCTCCACGAGGTGCGGGCCCGCATTTTGCCGGAACTGGATGATGAGTTGGCCAAGAAGGCGGGTGTCACCGAAGGGGGACTGGATAAACTGCGTGAGATGATCCGGGATCGCCTGGAAGTGGACAGCGAGGCCAAGTCGGAAAAAAAGGTGGAGGATGCCGTTTTTGAGGCCTTGTTGCAGGCCAATACCTTTGAAATCCCCAGTCGCCTGGAGATGCGTGAACGGCGCAACATGTTGTCGCAGATGAAGCGGGAATATCAGGCCCGTGGCGTCGACATGTCGAAGATGGGTGTCAGTGACGAGCAATTGTTGGGCATGTTCGAGCATTCCGCGGGACGCAAGGTTCGGCTGGGCCTGCTGCTTTCCGCCATTGCGGTCAAGGAAAAGATCGAGGTGGACGAGGAACTCGTTGAAGAACACCTGATGGAAATGACCCAGGCCTTTGGTGACCGGGCCGGGGAGGTTCGGCGCATGGTTCGTGAAAATGAAGAGAAAATGGCAGATTTGCGGGATACGGTACTCCAGGGCATGGTGGTGGAGTGGGTCATCAAAAACAGCACGGTCACCGAGCAGGCGGTGCGTTTGGATGAACTCATGGGCGGTAGCGGCGAAAAGGGAAAATAGTGCCGGATTCGGGATGCTCCGGGATCTCCCGCAGTGAGATTTTGCCTGGTTGATCCGGGTTGAATGGGGGGTGTTCCGGCGGGAATCGGGGTGGGAATCGCCTTCGGTTTCTTGGTCTGAATCATGCATCGAAGAATAAAGACTTTTGACGAGGTGATGGATGAACTTGGTTCCCATGGTGGTGGAAACCACCAACCGCGGTGAGCGGGCCTACGATATCTATTCCAGGCTCCTCAAAGAGCGGCTGATCTTTTTGGTGGGGGGCATTGACGACAATGTCGCCAATCTGGTCATCGCGCAGTTGCTGTTCCTGGAATCGGAAAACCCGGAAAAAGATATCCATCTGTACATCAACTCACCGGGTGGACACGTGACGGCGGGTTTGGCCATCTACGATACCATGCAATTCATCCGCCCCGATGTCAGTACCTTGTGCCTGGGTCAGGCGGCCAGCATGGGTGCGGTCTTGCTGGCGGCGGGTACCCCGGGGAAGCGTTTGGTTTTGCCCAACTCCCGCGTCATGATCCATCAACCATCGGGTGGTTTTCAGGGGCAGGCTTCCGACATCGAAATACATGCCAAGGAAATGGCGAAAATACGGGAACGTTTGAACGCCGTGCTGGTCAAACATACGGGCCAGCCACTGAAACGCATCGCCAAAGACGTGGAACGGGATTATTTCCTCAGTGCCCAGGAGGCCTGCGAATACGGATTGGTGGACAGGGTCATTGAGAAACGGGAGGCCCCACCGGAAAAATGATGCAGGGGGCGGTGTCTTTGTTTGCTTCGGTGTCCCGAAGGAAGATAGTCAATCAGCTCGAGAGAAACCATGGCAAAGAAAAGATCGGAATCGGGAAGTGTTCTTCATTGTTCTTTCTGCGGCAAGACGCAGCATGAGGTGCGCAAGCTAATAGCCGGGCCGTCCGTCTTCATATGCAACGAGTGCGTCGACCTTTGCCGGGATATCATCAAGGAGGAGAAGGGAGGGACCGGCGACGAGAAATCCAAGGTCGGTATCCCCACCCCGCAGGAAATCAAGGATATTCTGGATGAGCATGTCATCGGTCAGGACCATGCCAAAAAGGTGCTGTCGGTTGCCGTGTACAACCACTACAAACGATTGGGGACGGGCAACGGCGGCAAGGACGATGTCGAAATCGCCAAGTCCAATATTCTGCTGGTGGGTCCGACCGGATCCGGTAAAACCTTGTTGGCGCAAACCTTGGCCCGCATTCTGGATGTCCCGTTCACCATTACCGATGCCACAACCCTGACGGAAGCGGGGTATGTGGGTGAGGATGTGGAAAACATCATCCTGCGCCTGTTGCAAGCCGCCGACAATGACGTGGAGAAGGCGCAGAAAGGTATCGTCTTTATTGACGAAATTGATAAAATTTCCCGGAAATCGGACAATCCTTCGATAACACGGGATGTTTCCGGCGAAGGGGTGCAGCAGGCGCTGTTGAAAATTATCGAGGGAACGATCGCCAATGTCCCACCACAGGGGGGGCGCAAGCATCCGCAGCAGGAATACCTCCAGGTGGACACCACCAACATTTTGGTGATTTGTGGCGGTGCGTTCAACGGTTTGGGCAAGGTGATCGAGCGGCGCTCCAACAAACATCACGGCATTGGTTTCGGTGCCGAGGTCAAGTTCACCGCCGGGGATCGGGAGATCAACGAACTGCTGCCATTGTTGGAACCGGAAGACTTGATACAGTTCGGCCTGATCCCGGAATTCGTCGGACGGCTCCCAGTGATCGCCACCTTGTCGGATTTGGATGAGGCGGCCTTGGTGCGAATCCTGGAAGAACCCAAGAATGCCTTGATCAAACAATACAAAAAGTTGTTGGACCTGGAGGGGGTGCGGTTGACGTTCACGGCGGAGGCGGTCAAGGCGGTTGCCGTCAAGGCCGTTAAACTTAAAACGGGTGCCCGGGGTCTCAGGGCCATCCTGGAAACGGTTTTGTTGGACGTGATGTACAACATACCGTCGCTGCCGGAAGTCCGGGAAGTGGTGGTCAATCAGGAATCAATCGAAAACAAAGCCGAGCCTCTGTTGATCTACGAGGAGCGCCAGATGGAAGCCCAGGCTTAAGGAAGGCCCTATCATGAGTGTATCATCGGGTGCATCGGCCAACGTTGTCCGTATCGCGGTATTGCCGTTACGTGACATTGTTGTTTTTCCCCAAATGATCGTTCCCCTTTTTGTGGGGCGTGAGCGATCCATACGCGCACTGGATGCGGTTACAACCAAGGAGGAGGATCGGCGTATTTTACTGGTGACGCAGAAAAATCCCGCCACCGACAATCCAGAGGACGGGGATATCTTTGACGTGGGTGTCGAAGGATCCATCCTGCAGGTTCTCAAACTGCCCGACAACACGGTGAAGGTGTTGGTTGAGGGTGGTCAACGCATGCGCATTACCCGCTATCTGCAAAAAGATCCCTATTTCCTGGTGGAGGCGGAATATTTGCCGACACAGCAGGGCAATATGACAGAAGCCCGCGCCATCATGCGTACCGTGGTTGCCCAGTTTGAAGCCTATGCCAAGTTGAACAAAAAGCTGGCTCCGGAAGTGTTGATGACGTTTCAATCGTTGGACGATCCGGAACGCTTGGCGGATATCGCCGCGACGCATATCAATCTGAAAGTTCCCGACAAACAGGAACTCCTGGAATTGGATACGGTTTATGACCGTCTTGAGCGCTTGCTGCTGGCGTTGGAGCAGGAGATCGATGTCCTCCAGGTTGAAAAGCGGGTGCGTGGCCGGGTCAAGCGGCAGATGGAGAAAAGTCACCGGGACTACTACCTGAATGAGCAGATGAAGGCGATTCAGAAAGAGTTGGGCGACCGGGACGACGAGAAGGATGAGTTGAACGAGCTGGCCGGTCGCATCGCCGAGGTTGGCATGACCGAGGAGGCCAGAACCAAGGCCGAGTCGGAGCTGAAAAAACTCAAGCAGATGGCGCCCATGTCCGCTGAGGCCACGGTTGTACGCAATTATGTTGATTGGTTGGTTTCCTTGCCCTGGAGCAAGTCGTCGGAGCTGAAACATGATCTCAAGGAGGCGGAGGCCATCCTTGAAGAGGATCATTGGGGTTTGGAAAAGGTCAAGGAACGCATCCTGGAACAGCTTGCCGTACAGCAAAAAGTCAAAAAGATCAAAGGCCCCATCTTATGTTTGGTCGGCCCGCCCGGCGTTGGCAAGACTTCGCTGGCCAAGTCCATCGCCCGAGCCTCCGGACGGGAATATGTCCGTATGTCATTGGGTGGGATTCGCGACGAGGCGGAGATTCGTGGTCATCGCCGGACCTATATCGGTTCGCTGCCGGGCAAGATCATTCAATCCATGAAAAAAGCGGGTTCCAACAATCCCCTGTTCCTGCTCGACGAAATCGACAAGGTCGGGTCCGATTACCGGGGCGATCCCTCCTCGGCATTGCTGGAGGTGCTGGATCCGGAACAAAACAACACCTTCAACGATCATTATCTGGAAGTGGATTATGATCTTTCCCAGGTGATGTTTCTGACGACCGCCAACAGCTTGAACATACCCAGGCCGCTTTTGGATCGCATGGAGGTGATTCGACTGGCGGGGTATACGGAGCAGGAAAAGTTGCGCATTGCCACCAAATATTTGATTCCCAAACAGATGGAGGCCCATGGCCTGGAGGCGGGTGAATTTCACCTCTCCGAGGGGGGGATCGTCGATATCATCCGCTATTATACCCGGGAGGCCGGCGTCCGCAATTTGGAACGGGAAATCGCCAGTTTGTGTCGTAAGTCGGCGCGCATCCTCCTCACCGAGGAGGGACGGGAAGGGATGAGCATCAGCGCCAAGGGATTGGGTAAATATCTCGGCGTGAAAAAATACCGCTTCGGCCTAGCGGAGGAGACCGATCTGGTGGGGGTCACCACGGGATTGGCCTGGACCGAAGTGGGAGGTGAGCTTCTGTCCATTGAGGCATCGATTCTGGATGGCAAGGGCAAACTCACCATTACCGGAAAGCTGGGCGATGTGATGCAGGAGTCGGCACAGGCGGCCATGACCTACGCCCGTTCCCGCTCCCGGGATTGGGGGATGAGCGCCGATGATTTCTTCCAAAAGCACGACTTCCACATTCACGTGCCCGAAGGGGCCACGCCCAAGGATGGTCCGTCGGCGGGAATTGCCATTACGACGACAATCGCCAGTATTCTCACCGGTATTCCCGTGCGTAAGGATGTGGCCATGACCGGCGAGATCACCTTGCGCGGGCGCGTTCTGGTCATTGGGGGCCTGAAGGAAAAACTCCTGGCCGCGCATCGCGCCGGGATTAAACATGTTTTGATCCCACACGAAAATCTTAAGGATCTGAAGGAAATCCCGTTAACCATTCTCAAGGATATCGAGGTGCATCCGGTTAACCACATGGATGAAGTGTTGAAAATGGCCCTGGTCCGTGAGATCACTCCAGTCAAGGCGGAGGGTGAAGTAGAGAAGGTCGCTCCAGTGGTGCTGGCGGAAGAGGCCGTGCATGTGGAACCACCGTCCATCACCCATTAAGAAAGGCACTTGACACCGCCCGCTGATGGGTATTATACCATGCCAAGTACATGGCCGCAGGTGGGCTTTGTTTGGTGGGCAGGTGGTTGATCACCATACCAGGGGCTTCTTGTGGGGGCCAATTTTTCAGGAACATAACAAGGGGAGGGTAGTCTCTTGAACAAAACCGAACTCGTCGATGCCGTTGCAGCAAAAACCGGACTGACCAAGGCCCAATCGGGAGAGGCAATCGATGCGATTGTCAGCGCTATTGAAGGGGCATTGAAGTCTGGTGACCAGGTGAGCTTGGTGGGATTTGGTACCTTCAGCGTATCCGAACGAGCTGCCCGGACCGGTCGTAACCCGCGTACCGGAGCCGAAATTCAAATTCCCGCAGCGAAACAGCCCAAGTTTCGCCCTGGGAAGGGATTGCGTGAGGCGGTGGGTTGAGCGATCCTTGTGGTCGCAAGGTTTCGCAAGGGGGTGTGTGTAGGTAGCGGGGGAATGTTTCGTCGGTGGTGATGTCCCCTTGGTGAGTCACAGGGGCGGATAGCTCAGCTGGGAGAGCATCGGCCTTACAAGCCGGAGGTCACAGGTTCAAACCCTGTTCCGCCTACCATCCTCAACGGAATTGTCCACGAACATAAGGCGGGTGCATGGCTGGTGAAAGAGTTTGAAAGCAGCCTTGCAGTGGATGTAGAGATAAGGTATAGTCGCAATTCTTCAAACGGGGGCGTAGTTCAGCTGGTTAGAATGCCGGCCTGTCACGCCGGAGGTCGCGGGTTCAAGTCCCGTCGCTCCCGCCACATTTTCACGTTCGTTGTTTCCCGGTCGCTTCCTGTCTTTTTTTAACCCAGTCCATACCTGTCGCGCATGGCTTTGTCGCGGTTGTCGCGGGATTGTTCCCGTTCCCTGGCAACACCGTGACGTGTCATGGCCAAGTGCCAAGCCGGGGCCAATCGCAGGCTTGTGGCGGGATTTGCATTTGCAGGGAACGGTAATAGTTGCGGCACATGGGGGCATGTGTGGTATGGGTCGGACAGGCGCGCAAGCCTTCCTCGATCATTCTTTGATAGTTTTCTAAGTGAATTTGGCAATTTCGACGCCATTGACAGGCCATGTGGCGTTCGTAGCCCGGATTGGGTCCCGGGGGTGGCGGGGGACCGCACTCTTCGATCCGGGTTTTGGCCTGGTTGGCGGCGGCCTTGCCCTCATTGGCCCCCGGGTGTGGCGGTGAGTGGGGTGCCGATTGTTCCCCTTGGAGAGTGGGCTTGGCGCTGGTGTAAACGGCGCGGTCATTGCGCTCCAAGGCCTGTTGCGACTTGGTTGTCGGGGCATTGTCAACGTGCTGCGGTACCCTTGGTCCCATCGCGCTGGATGAAGAAGCCACGTTCATTCCCGGTTCGCGGTTGCCGTCACCGTGATGTTTTCCCGCGACTTGGCCGGAGTGGACCGGAATGTTCGCGTCCGCTTCCGACTTGTGCAGCGTTGTTGTCGGAATCGCAGGATACGGTTGTAGTTTTTCTTTTTCTGCGGCGGCGTCCGAACCGGTCCATTGTTCCAATCGTTCGGCCAATCCCGGGGCGCTCTGTAGCAAGGTGCCATGGGAATCCAGATAGTGAATCAGCATGATAAAAAAAGCGACTCCCAAGCTGATCCCGACGAAATAAGGGGCCACGGAATGGAAAATCCAGTAAAGAAAACGTTTGATCACCGTCATCGTCCTGTCAAGTCATGAATCGCGGTTCGGATACGAGGTCTTCAAGCTAGTCGCAAATGATTAATTCTTGTGACCGGGCTTGTCCTCCCTGAAGTAAAAATCCGTTCATATCCAATCGCCCCTGGGTATTCAGGGAGATAATGAGATAAAGGGCTTCGGGATAGAAGGACTCATTGAAATCCTTGGCTGAAGGTTCGGCCGGGGCCCCCGGATGGCTGTGGTAAATGGCGATCATCTCCAGGCCGCGTTCTCGTAATTCTTTCATGATTTGGATGTGGCGTGCGGGGTCGGCGAGGAACTGTCGTTCGTGATGCAGGGCATTGGGTAGCGGGTGCCATTCTTGTATGGTGCGCCCCTTGCCCGCAAGGATGCCAACACATTCTTCCGGGGCGGATTGCATGGCGTGGGTCAACATGCGGTTGACAATGGGACGGGGCAGCACCCAGGTGTGGGATGCAACGGTGTCGGCCATGACTGCCTTTTTTTCCATAATGTGCAAAAACTTTCAATGTGACTTGGATTTGGCGAGCTTTCTAGCCTATTATAGCCGGGTCGCGGAACGGTTCACGGAAAAATCGCACGGTTGGGCTACCAAGTGCATCGGTGATGAAAGCATATCTCCAAAAAGTTAACGAGCAATCTGGTGGCGTATGGTTTTATTCTATCCAGATTCAACGAGATCTCCTGGGGGAATGGCAGATCATCCGGGAGTGGGGGCGTTCCGGCTCCTCGGGCACCATTCGTCGCGAGGCTTTTGACAATTTAGGCCCCGCCATGGAAAACATGAATCTCTTGGTGGAGCAGTTGCGGGAAAAAGGTTACCGGGTGGTTATGCGCGAAGGTTTGACTGCCGACATGGTGCCCTGAATGAGGGGGGCGGATGTGCCGCTCAACGGGTATTTGACCACCAACCAAGGAATCGTCAATGGTTACACCCTATCATCTTTCCATGGAGGCGGGCGTTCTCCAGGTCAATTGTCAAATTTTGGCCAATCGCGAAGAGGGATTGGCCGTGATCGTCGATCCGGGTGGAGATGCCCCGCGTATCTTGGCGCAATTGGATCAATTGGGTGTCAAGTTGACGCACATCATCAATACCCATGGTCATTTCGATCACCTGGGTGGCGTTGCCGATCTGAAGGAGGAAACGGGATGCGCGTTTTGGATTCATCCCGGGGATGCGCCCCTGGTTGCGGCGGCCCGGCAACATGCCAAAGCCTGGGGATTGCCCTTTGGTGCCGCCCCGACCATTGATCGGGAATTGGCGGATAATGAAGTCCTTCAAGTTTCCGGGATGGAAATCCAGGTGATCCATACCCCGGGTCATACCCCTGGGGGCGTTTGTCTGCGCTGGGGGAACAGCATGGCGGTTGGCGATACCTTGTTTCAGGGTTCCATCGGTCGTACCGATCTGCCGGGGGGCAACCACGATCAATTGCTCCATTCGATTAAAACCCGGCTGCTCCCTTTGGGGGATGACATCGTCTGTCATCCGGGACACGGTCCCGATACCACTCTGGGGGCGGAGCGAAAGTATAACCCGTTTCTGTCCAGCAAATGGTTCTCCCCGTTTTGAGTGGGGCAATCCGGGAGATACGGTCAGTTCAATACGCGAGAGCCGGGGACCTCCAGGAAAAATACCGGGATGGGTGCCCAAAACTGTTCGCCCTCCTCGGTGATGAAAAGATAGCGCCCCTCCATGTGGCCGGTTGGGGTTTCCAACACGGTCCAACTGGTGTAGTTGAAGACCTCTCCGGGCTGTAATCTGGGTGTTTCCCCTATGACCCCTTCACCGCGTACCTCTTGCCGGCGACCATTGTCCGACAGGATGATCCAATGGCGGCGCAGGAGTTGCGCGGTGAGTGGACCCTCGTTGCGAATGGTGACGGCATAGCCAAAGGCGTATTCGCCGTTTTCCGGAGTGGAGTGGGACTCCATGTATTGGGTTTTGACCGTGACGACAATTTTGGTCGGCTGATAGTCTTCGATCACGTTATTACCTCGTTTGCCTGTCTGGTGATGGGTTGAAGATGCGGCAAAGCTGTCGTTTCAAGGTGTTTGCTTGCGCGGCGACCCCAAGACATCCCTTGCAATGCTTGGTGTTCGGGTATTATTCTCAACGTTGGGGAAGGCTGGTTTGGCAATCCAGTAATCAATTGTATCATCCCTTGTCCCTACCCACAAATACTTGATGTATTTTCTGGTTCTCGTCCCGCCCTATGAAAAAACTCTTTTCCCTTTTGCTAGTTGCGGCCCTTTTTTTGCCGAGTGGCAGTGCCCGGGCCGATATGGTGGTTCTGATCCATGGTTATCTGGGGTCGCCCCAGTCCTGGCTTGACAGCGGTGTTGTCTCCATCCTGGAACGGCATGCATTGCCTTATGAAGGGGTGCTGCTTTCCGACTGGCCGTGGTTTGTGCCATCTCCGCGACATGGTGTACGCAAATCCAACCCCGAACATGCGGTATATCTCGCCCAACTCCCGTCCCTGGCCCCCATCGGCTTGCAGGCGCTGGTTCTGGAGCGGCAGCTCCACCAGTTGGCGCATGCCCGTCCTGGCCAATCCTTGATTCTCGTGGGTCATTCGGTAGGTGGGGTTGTGGCCCGTGCCGCCTTGACGCGGGGCGGACTGCCTTCTGTCAAGGCCCTGATCACCATTGCCGCGCCGCATCTGGGAACGCCCAGGGCGGAGCAAGCCCTGGATGCCATCTCCGACCCCTGGCCCGTCGAAATTTTCAAGGAGTTTTTTATCGGTGGCCCCTATCCGTTGTTGCGGGATTCCCGGGATGTACTCCAGGACCTGACGCGCCCGGTTCCCGGTTCGCTGCTGTTTGCCCTGAACACGACCTTCCATCCTGATATCCGCTATATTTCCGTTGTTCGCAGCCAATCCTTTGTCCTGGGGGACAGCCTGGTTCCCGCGTTCAGTCAGGACATGAACCAGGTACCGGCTTTGGCAGGGAAATCGCAGGTTGTTCTGGTTGCCGGCGATCATCCCTTGTTTCCCGGAGATGGTTTCGCCCTGGAAAAAATGATTCATGCGTTGCTCCACGCACCCCAGGGTGCTGGCAGAAATGTTGCGAACGGGAAAGAACGGGCTGCGCTCCACGAGCCGTAATGCGCGGCTGTTCTGGAAAATACATCCTGATGGTGATGAAAGGTACCCTATACCCTGTTTATCATGGTAGTAATAGGAAAATGGGCTGCTGGTGTGTGTCCTGTGGCCAGGATCGCCGCCGGGATTGAAGTGGGGGGGGGGTGGTCACATGTGGCGGACAGGCCGGCTGGTGGCTTGGCATCAAGCCTGTTTCGAGGGTTTTTTGAGGAGGGCAATCTTTGGGAGTGTACCATGGAGAACAAAGCGGACAAGAAAAAGATCGGTATCGTGGGTGGTGGCGATCAGAGCAAGGAACTTCTTGAAATATTCAATAAGAGCAAGGATGTTGAGCCGGTTTATGTCGTCGATTCCGATGCCAATGCCCCTGCCATGTCCTTGGCCATGAAGTTGGGTGTCAAAACACTGACCAAAGCGGAAATGGCCATCAAAAATTTCTCCGTCGACCTTATTCTCGATGCTGCGGGATCCCCGGAAATTTCTGAATTTCTCCATCAGAATCGGGGTGATTCCAAGATTATCGATGTGGACGCGGCTGTGTTGTTCATTGACATTATGGAAGAAAATCGCAGCAAAGCCAACGATCAGGTGTTCACGGATCTCTCAAGCGTGCGCCAGGAAATTGATCGCAATACCCGCGATGTCTCCAAGACGTTGCACGGTATTGAGAAAATTTCCAATGAACTCGAAGTGCTGGCTATCAATGCCGGCATTCAGGCCTCGCGAGCCGGGGAGTTTGGCAAAGGTTTCGCGGTGGTGGCGGGGGAGGTGAAATCCACGGCCCGGGTGGCCAGGGATTTGGCAGGGGATATCGATCGCGTTATCAGTGAAATTTCTTCCATGTCCAACAAGATTGAACAATCCTTGAAAAAGGTTCTATAGAGACTGGGTTGGTGTGGTCGTCGGACCCGGTTGCGCCCCGCACCCCCTTGTTCGCTTACTTTTCTGAAAACAACTTGAAAAGTAAGCGAACGTTGGAGGTTCCCTTCGTGCGGGCAGTGGCTGTGGTTACCTTTTGTACGGTTTGCTCAGGATGGTGTAGACGCGCCGTTCGGTCAAAGCAAAGGTGCGGGCAATGTCGGCGACTTTCTCCCCCTTGTTGTATTGATCGATTATCTTTCGATTGCGCAACTCCCTGAGGGCAGAGGCACCGCGTACGACCGACAAACTTTCCCCGCCGAAATGGCGACTCAGTTTGCTGGCGGCACTCAATCCCAACATGTGGGCCAATCGGTGTGATTCGCTCATGCTTCTGGGTATGAAAATTCGCGTGCCGCCACAATTGCCGACCAATTCCAGTGTTTTCTCCAGGCCGATGACATCGCGCACAGCTTGCAGGGATTCGGGAAACGGGCTCTTCAATAACGGATTTTCTGCGTCCATGATAGTCAAACGCTCCTGTTAGTTATGATTGAGTGGCGAAACCATGATGCCCCCTTTGGTTTCGTACCAGAACACTTGGCAGGTTTTTCGTTGCAGACCGGCTCGGCGTAAATGCTCTTCGGGCCAGGAAGCCAGTTCGGAAACCTGTTCGCCATCGGGCATCACAAAACTTTCATCCATGGATTCCCCCGGACCGGACACGGCGCCAGCTGGCAATTTGTTGGGCATAACGGGACAAATGGTCAGGATGGGGGCGAAGCCAAAACTTCCGTCTGGTGTTTCCATGTGGCAAATGTGGGGGGGCTGTTTGGGGAACAGGAGTGCGTGGTGGTCATGGGCCAATTGGGCCAGTTCCGCGAGCAGTGTGTGCAGGCGGCGTCGTCTGGGTTCGGAAAAGGTATTGGCGGCGCGTCTGATTTTTTGGATGCTGGATTCCATGCCAGCACCGGTCCGGAACTGTAGGAACACCACCGGCTTGAAAATGCGAGTGGG
>JADGCN010000071.1 GCA_015228975.1 Magnetococcales bacterium | reverse complement strand
CGCGAAAGCGGGAATCCAGAATGAGTCGGCACGGACGAAACGATGATCAAGGCCTGTTTTATCAATCCCAGAACAATATTCATAGGGATAACAGATCGTTATGAATCAGGCGACAGCTACCATTGCGGAACGTTTGGCGTTGGCGTTGGAGCGGCATCAATCGGGTCGGTTACCAGAGGCTGAAGCCCTTTACCGACAGATCTTGCAACAAGATCCCAACCATCCCGAGGCCTTGCATCTGTTTGGTGTCCTGGCGCACCAATCGGGTCATCACGAAGCCGCCCGGCAATGTTTGGAACGGGCGCTCGTCTTTCGTCCCGATGGGCTGGAAACCCATTACAACCTGGCCAATGTTTATAAAATATTGGAAAAAAAAGACCAGGCAGCGAACCATTACCGCCGGGTACGGGCATTGGCGGGCGCGATACCGCAGGCCTGTTTTTACGCTGGTAATGGCTTGAAAGAGTTGGGTTGCCTGGAGGATGCCGTTGCCTGCTACCGGCAGGTGATTCAGGGGGCGCCCGATCTTGCCGAGGCGTATGTGCAACTGGGCTGGGTGCTTGTGAGGCAACGCCGCTCAGAGGAAGCAATCGCGGTACTGCAAAAGGCGTTGCAGCTCATGCCCGATCATGGCGATGTGTTGTCCAATCTGGGGGCGGCTTTTCACCAGCAGGGGCGATACGAAACGGCATTGGCCTGTTTTTCCCGAGCTTTGGCCCTCATGCCGGATACGCCTGAAATTTTGTCCAACATGGGTTTGGCGTTTCAGGAATTGGGACGACTGGAGGAGGCGGAAGCCAGAATGCGGCAGGCGCTGGCCATCCGCCCCGATTATGAGGATGGACTCAACAATCTGGGCAGTATCTACAAACAGATGGGGCGGTTTGCCGAGGCGACCACGGTGCTTGAACGGGTGTTGCGGCTCCATCCCGATTTTGCCGATGCCCGTGCCAATCTGGGGGCCATGTATCTGGAGATGGGGTTGGGGGAGCGGGCCAAAGAGTGCTTTCAGCGCGCCCTGACCAAGGATCCCGATCATGCCGAGGCCCATATGGGATTGGGTTTCTATCATTTGCAGCGGGGGGAATGGGCACTGGGTTGGCGCTATTATGAATGGCGCTGGAAAACACGCTACTTCATCCCACACCCGCATACGCAGACGTTGTGGCAGGGGGAATCCATTCCTGGAAAAACGTTGCTGGTACATTGCGAACAAGGGTTTGGCGATGCGATTCAATTTATTCGACTGCTCCCCGGGGCCAAGGAGCTATCCCGTGCCAGGATCGTTGTTCTTTGTCCCGAATCCCTGAAGCGTTTGTTTGCCACGGCGGTGGGGATTGATCATCTGGTATCCAGTCCTTATGAATTGCCGGCGTGCGATTATCAGGTTCCGTTACTGAGTCTGGCCCAACGCTGTGCCGTAACCCTGGAGACGATACCGGCTGTTTCCCCTTATCTGACGGTTGACCCCGGCTGGGCGGCGCCATTTCGGGATGATTTATCGCGTCTACCAGGCTTGAAGGTGGGGATTGCCTGGCGTGGCGATCCCCGGCACAAAAATGATCGGCGCCGTTCCATGGACCCCCGCCATTGGTTGCCCCTGTTCCAGGTTGAGGGGTGTTTCCTGGTCAATCTGCAGAAAGACGCCACTCCGGAAGAGTTGCAGCTCTTTGCTGGACGGGATCATTTCATCAACCGGGTGCGTGAGTTACATGATTTTGCGGATACAGCGGCTCTCATTGCGCAATTGGATGTGGTCATTGCCGTGGATACGGCGGTGGTGCATCTGGCTGGGGCGTTGGCATGTCCGACCTGGGTGATGCTGCCGGCGGTTGCCGATTGGCGATGGCTCGAAACCGGGACGACGAGCCCGTGGTATCCGGGGATGCGATTGTTGCGCCAAACAGTACCCGGTCAATGGGAGAGTTGCATGACCGGGGCGGTCGCCATGCTGTCGCAGTTGGTCAGGGCACCTGAAGCCCGGTACAACCTGGGCAACACCCTGGTTGCGTTGGGTCGCCTCGTCGAGGCGGAATCGTGTTATGCGGAGGCACTGGCCTTGCGTCCCGACTTTGTCGCCGCCCTGGGCAATCGGGGGCATGTCTTGGAACAATTGGGGCACTTGACTGAGGCACAAGAGACCTTCCAGACACTGTTACGCTTGGTACCCGATCATGCGGGGGCCTTCAATGGTTTGGGCAACGTGTTCCTGGCCCGGGGCGAGCTGGATCGGGCACGGGAAGCCTACCATCAGTCGATTGCAGCGGATCCGGGATCCGCGGAAGCGTGCTATAACCTGGGGCGGATCCTGGCCATGCAACGGGATTTCCCGGCGGCGGTACACTGGTATCGGCTTGCAATCGATCTGAAACCCGCATTTGTCCAGGCATACTATAATTTGGGCAATGCCCTGGTGGCATTGGATGACCTGGAGGAGGCGACACGTCCGTTTCATCGGGCGCTTGCCATTCAACCCGGCTATGGGGAAGCATGGTACAATTTGGGCAATGTATTGCGGGAATTACGCCGTTGGGACGAATCCTTGGCGGCTTATGATCAGGCATTGGCGTTGCGTCCCGATTTCGCCGAGGCCCATTTCGCCAAGGGGGTCGTGTATTTGTTGCTGGGTGATGCCGCCCGGGGGTGGCCGTTGTACGAGTGGCGTTGGAAAAAACAGGATTTCTTGCCGCATGGCTACGATCAACCGCAGTGGCAAGGCGAAGTTCTCGGGGCGGGGAAAACCTTATTGGTTCATTGTGAGCAGGGGTATGGGGATTCCATCCAATTCATCCGTTATCTGCCACTCGTGAAGAAAAATTCTGGTGCCAGGGTCGTGTTGGTGTGTCCGCAATCGTTGCAACGCCTGTTTCAAGAAATCGCCGCCATCGACCAGTTGGTGACTGCGGTGGCGGATATCCCTCCCTGCGACAGTCAGATCCCTCTCATGAGCCTGCCCCTTGTATTGGGGGGGCCGTGGACACCGGATGCCGGCCAATATTTGGTAATTCCCCTTGAGTTGGGTGAGAAATTTCATAATCTTTGGGGGGATGATCCCCGTTTGCGGGTCGGCTTGGTGTGGCACGGCTCGGCAACGCACCAAAATGATCGCCAGCGCTCCCTCGATCCCCATCTGTTGCAACCGTTATTGAATCTGGAAGGGATACACTTTGTCAGCTTGCAAAAAGAGGGTGATTGGCAGGGGTTTCCAGGTCATGATCGGGTGCGGGATTGCCGCGATCTCTTGACCGATTATGCCGATACCGCTGCCCTCATCATGAATCTGGACTTGGTGATTGGCGTCGATACCAGTGTCATGCATCTGGTGGGGGCTTTGGGTCGTCCGGGTTGGTTGTTGTTGCCCCACGTCCCCGACTGGCGTTGGCAGCTGGAGAGCGATCATACCCCCTGGTACCCCGATTTGCGCCTGTTTCGTCAGTCTCGTCGCGGCGATTGGCAAGAAGTCGTGGCGCGGTTATGCGTGGAGTTGCAACGAAGCGTGGACGAAGGGGGGGACACTTCACCGGCTGGGATGCGACCCTGATTTAAAATTTATAAAGTAGATTCCAAGACAAATAGTTAAATATGGAATATCTACTTATGGGACAGCAACTTTTTCCATGTATTTTTTCCAAATGGTGGCGGGCAAACTGCCACCGGTTATGTCGTCCATAGGGGTGTTGTCATCGTTACCCAACCATACCGCAGTGGTCATCTGATCGGTGAACCCGACGAACCAGGCATCCCTGAACCCCTGACTGGTTCCAGTCTTGCCATACACCGTTTGATGAGCCAGGGCGGCTTTTTGCCCCGTTCCCGCTTTGACAACCTTGGATAACAATTCTTTGATCTGCTTCAAAGGTCCCGCATCGACCAACCGTTTGACGGGCACCGGCTTGTGCCAGTATAGCAATTCCCCCTGCATGTCGAGAATCCCGGAAATGGCATAAGGAACCACCTTGATGCCATCGTTGGCCAACACGGCGTACAAAGTGGCCAGCTCCAGCATGGTCATTTCACCCGTACCCAGGGCCAGGGTGAAATTGGCTGGCATGGAACGCTCCAACCCCAATCGGCGCAAGCGATCCAGGTAAGTATCCAGACCAATCTGTTGCAAAACCGAGACGGCCACCGTGTTGCGTGAAAGAATGAACGCCTTTTCCAGTGAGATTTCCCCCAGATAGTCATTATCAAAGTTATTGGGGGTCCAATCGTCAATTTCCACCGGGGCATCTTCCAGTGTGGTGTTGCGATTCATGCCATGTTCCAGGGCGGTTAAATATAAAAAGGTTTTCAGGGCGGATCCGGGTGAACGAACCGCCTGGGTGCAACGGTTCAACTGGCTTTCCGCAAAGTCAACGCCACCCTGCATGGCCAACACGGCGCCATCCTTGCCCAAAGAGAGGATGGCCCCCTGTTCCACCTGCCGCGACTTGGCTTTGCGCAGTTGTGTCTGCAAAGCAACGTGGGCATCATGCTGTATTTTGGGATCCAAGGTGGTCAGCACACGAAAGCGACCTTCATACTTGCCGAGGATGGCGAGGAGGTCGGGCACGATCCAATCACGCAAGAATTGATGCTGAACTGGTTGCCAGGCCGCTTTGCCCATCTGGATGCCCGTGGCCAGGGCTTGGGCCATGTCGTTTGCGCTGATGAAGCCCAGTTCCTGCATTTTTTGCAGCACCAGACGGGCACGTATTCGGCTGCGATCCGGATGTTTTTGCGGGTGATAATAGTTGGGACCCTTGACCGCTGCGGCCAACATGGCCGATTCCATCAGATTGAGTTCCGAGGCGTGTTTTGCATAATAACTGAGCGCAGCGGCTTCAATACCGTAGATGGTTTCCCCAAAGTAGGCATTGTTGAGGTACATGTGTAAAATATCATTTTTTGAAAAATAATATTCCAGTTTCAGTGCCAGGACCGATTCTTTTATTTTGCGGTACAGGCTGCGTGATGAGTTGAAAAATAAATTTTTGACGGTCTGTTGGCTGATGGTGCTGCCCCCCCCCAGGCGTTTGCCCTGTACAATGGAACGTCCCAGGCTGGACAACATTCCCAGCGGATCCAATCCCCAGTGTTGGTAAAAACGTTGATCTTCAATGGCGATAAAGGCTTGTGGCAGATGCGGGGGCATCTGGTCGAGGGAGACATGCACGGTATTGACAACGGCAATTTCCTCAATGTTGCCCTTTTCCTTGCCCAGGATGAATTGCATGGCCCGGCTGGTGGTTTCAATTTGTTCCCGACTGGGTAGGGCGTCCCACATTTGCTCAAAGGCTTGCCGTCCCAGGAACAAGCCGATAACGATCAAAGCGGCAGTCAGGAGTACCAGGAGGCAACCCATGAAATAGGACCGTCCGGGTTTCTTGGGGTTGCTCCGGGTTGCCTCGGGTATGGGGGTGGAAAAATCGGGTACCGTGGAAAGCGATTTTTCCGGCGCATCCCCTGCGGGGATGGACAGCAAATGATTCTCTTGAGGAGGGTTTTGTGGCTCCTCTTTGGGCGGATCACCTTGCTCAAGGAGTTGCGATACCTGTGTGCGAAGAACCCGGATTTCCTCTTCGCTGGAGCGCCGCATTTCCCCAAAACGGCTTTCCATGGCATCGAGTTGATCGAGGATTTTTCGCAACAGAGGGGCGTTGGAGTGGTTTGTCATATGACCGTGGAGTCAAGAAGTGTCACTGTGAGCCACCCCTTCGGGAGAGGTGGAACAAAGGAACCGCCCATACATATCCCCTCTGCGACACAGGGCATTATTGATGGATTGTTTTTAAAAAAAAAGCTTGCGACAACGCCGCAAGCTTTTTCACGATACAAACAATTTATTGTTATGTAACCGCCAGATTAGCGGATCGAATCAATCTGACGTGATGTCGGACCATCGCCTTGATCCAGTTCACGGACCTGGAAAATCTCGACACGGCGATTTTTGTCACGACCTTCGGGGAACGCGTTGTAAAACCGGGGGCGCTCCTCGCCATGGCTGATGGTGACCAACTGTTTCGGGGCCACTTTGTTTTTCAGCAGGATCGCTTTGACAGCCGCGGCCCGTTTGGCACCCAGGTTTCCATTGTAAGAGCTGGTGGCGCGTGCATCGGCATGGCCCTGGATTTCGATCCGGGTACCACGATTGGCGGCCAGTTCTTTGGCGAGCTCAGCGAGGATCTTGACCCCTTCGGAGGATACTTTGGCGCTGTTGGTGCCGAAGTAAAGGACCACTTTGGGGGCAATGGTGCAACCGGTGCTGTCCACCTTGTCACCCCAGGGGGTGTTGGGGCATTTGTCCATGTCATCGGTTACGCCGTCGATGTCGCTGTCGATACGGCAGCCGCGGGAATCAACCTTGATCCCCGGGGGCGTGTATCTGCAATCATCACGAAAATCGGGAACGCCGTCCATATCGCTGTCAACGGGGCATCCCATGTTGTTGATCGCGGCAAGCGCTGAGGTTCCAGGGCAATGATCCAACCCATCGGGGATACGATCTCCATCGGAATCGTGCCCGACATACGGGTAGGTCCCGTAATAACCGCCCCAAAAATCGTGGGCATAGGCCGGGGTGCTCAGAAGAACCGCCAACGCTCCGCCTAACAGAGCTTTTTTCATATTTTTCAATTTACCTCTCCCTTCTCTCCGAGATTCCAGATCCGACCCTCAATGGTTCGTCTGGGAATCTTATTAGACCGGGTTATACCAGTACAAGGTTTTGTCTTTATCTCGTTATGAATCCCCCTGGATGCCACCTGCCGGAGGACTGCACGTTGACAGTCATTCCGGCAGGTTATGGATCATCCAACAGGGGTAACCGAGTTACTTCGCATCCGCCGTCAGGCAGGCGGTGTCGCCAAGGCGTTCGGGGAACGATTTGCTCAAACGATCCCGAACCGAATTGGCGTCCTCACGGCTGGCGAAAGGCCCGACACGCACCTGAGTGGCCGTCTTACCACCGCTCATGGAGACTTCACGCATCAGGACATTCAACACGTCAGCCTTTTCCAGTTGTTCCTTGGCCACCAGGGTGTTCTCCTGGTTGGTGTAGACGCCAACATGGACGAAACAGGGGCCACCCGCATTTTGGGAAACCTGGGAACTGCCTTCGATAGCTGAAGAGTTCGCGGGTTTGGCCGCAGCCGGTTTGGCCGCAGGGGCTGCTTTGCTGGCTTTGGCGGGCTTGCTGGCCTTGTGAGGCATTGTTACATCCGGCTTTTGTTTTTGAATCGACACCACGGGGCAGGCGCTCTTGTCGATACCGCACATCATATCGGCCAAGTAGACATTCCCTTGGTGGTCAAACGATTGCAGGAAGCCGGGGTCGAAAAACTTCTTCATATCGTCCGGGGCTTCGATGGCCAGGGCCAGATTACGCAGGTATTCCATGCCATCGTTGCGGCTCATCAGGCCATGGTACAATTTTTTGCCCAAGGTGACACCCGCTTCGTGCAGCGCCCGACGATAAAAGCGCATGTACAGTTCTTCGCCGGTGAACACACGGAAGCCCAATTCATTGGCATCCTTGGCGAACAAGGGGTGGTTGGCATAGATCAGGGCAGGGATCTCAAGGTTGGCCAAATTCTCTGAGTGGGTGTACGCCAACTCGACACTCTCCATGCTGGGGGTATCGCAGTTGATCTTGTCGGTGAGCGCATCAGCGGGCTTGGTGGGTTTTTTGCTCACACCCATCGTGGCGAGCTTGGCATAAACGTCGACCATGGTTTTGTTGTAATGGCAAACGAAACCGACTTTGAATGCCTGACGATCCGCGGGGGAACCCACAGTCAACAGCTCGTTGAAATATTCCAACTGCAACAAGGCATGGTCGTTCATTTCTTTGGCAAAGCTGACAAACTTGCCATTGCTCTCGGTGGCCCGGGGAATATTGGTTTTGAAGAATTCCAAGGGCCATTGCGCAAAGTCAGCACCCACTTCGGCACCGATGTCGTGTGCCGCCTTGGCAATGTGCATACCGAGAACCTTCTCGGCATCCATACGATCAAAAGAGGTGGTGAAGCAGGAATTGAACTTGTTCTTCAGTTCGGTGGTGACACCGAAGTAGAAGCGTCCAACGGGGGAGCGCAGGTTCATGCTCGGCGCTTCGCCGGTCCTGAGGAACGATACGAATTCAGGGTCAGTTTGTTTGGCTCCATAGAGTGCGCCCTGCATGTCACGCAGACGGCCACCCCAAATTTCCCCCGCCCGGCAGTAGGAACCGACATCCTGTTTAATCAGGAGGGCCGTATCCATTTTGGTAGCGACAATGGTGTCGACTACGGGGTCGGCGGTGCCGTAGACCCCATCGTAAGGCGGTGGTGCGCAGGCTGCAAGAAAAAGCAATGGCAAAGCAGCCATTTTCTTGAGTACAGATTTCACTGGTCGTTTCATACTTCTCTCCCGTTTAGAATGATCTACTGCATGTGTGCGTATGCGATCCACCTGGGGATCTCTGCCGATTTACCTTCTTGCAACCTTAACTTTCGCTGCTTGGAGTGCGTGACCTTTATTTGCCTCATCCGTGCTTAAGGATACTTAGGGCTTGGATAAGGGCTGCTCTTGGCGAAACCCGCCATATTACCGTAATCTGCTTTGAAGGTTCTGCCCTTGATAATCTTGAGAGTAATTCTCGAACTTTTCCTCGGTAAACTTGAGCCTTTATGCAATTTTTTCTCAATTATCTTTGTAACAGGACTCTGTAATGCAATAAAAAAAATTAAAAGAAGTTTGGAAGAACCTTGTACCAATACCCGGAATTAATACTCAAAAAAGGGTACCTTTGTAAATAAAAAATGCACCATCAGGGTAAAATTTTCTGCTAATTTTCAATAACATTAAGGCTACTACAACCAGATTGTCCACTCAAACAGTTTCCCGGCAGCGTGTCAAGGAAGAAATGAGCTGCACACTATTTTACACTGTCAAAGCAATAATTATCTCTGTCTGGATTTCAATAAATGAGGGAATGTATTAAAGTAAGTGAACCAACCGTTCATTCCACATGGTATCCAGAAAAGTTCCTTCCAACAGGGTCACTTGTCGGTTGAATCAGGGGTGCAATTAATCCAATTTTTTACATTCCAGCGTTTTTTCCTTGCTGACAAACTATAATAGGTGGAATTGATTTTCATTAATTATAAGTGCACGGGGTGAGGAAAAAAGGAATTCCTTGGTGAAACCATTTCCTTTTTCAGTCGCATGGTGTACCTTTGCAAAAGAACAAGGGGGGGGGAACTGGTTGGGGGACGCCGCTTGTCATGCATCTGCAGCGCCGTTTCGACCGCAAGGGCAAGGGTGGTTAACTTCCAAAATATTTTGACAGGTGGTCTGCTTGGCCGCTCGGGGAGATGTCCGATGAACTGGTTTCTTAATTTGGGCTTTTCAAAAAAGATTATTGGTGTCTTCACGATCGTGTTTCTCCTGGCCATGAGCATCATCGGAGGCATCTTGCTGGATCGGGTTGTTGAAGATTACAGCCATGAAAAAACGGTCATCTCCCAAACCATCCTGAGCCAGGGCGACAGCATCCGCCGAAACATGGGGGAAGCCTGGAACAAAAAATTATTCAAGGATGACTTGTGGAGCGATGCCCAAAAGTGCCGTCAGGAAACATCGTCCCAGGCACGCCTTGAGTGTGCCCGAAAAACCAATCTGCATGCGATGATTCCGGTCATTGCCATGTTGCGTTCGAGCGAAAGCGCTGCCAAAAGCGCCGGATTTACCGTTCGGGCCGCCAAACGCACCCGTCCCCGCGATCCCAATGCCCAGGCGACCCCCGCCGAAATTCGCACCATGGACCAGATGAAACAAACCGGGAAATCAGAACTGGCCATGGAGGATAAAGAGGCTGGCGTCTTTCTCTTCGCCAAGGAAATCAAGGTGGAAAAAGGGTGTCTCGTCTGTCATGGCGACAGCAAGACCAACCCCATTGGCGACAACAAGGATGTCTTCGGTTTTGAGATGGAAAATTGGCAAGTGGACGAGCAGGTCGGCGTGTTGACCCTCAGTGCGCCATTGGCCGAACTCAATAAGGCCAAACACGAGGCAACCATCAAGGTGGTGGGGCTGGTGTCGGTTGCCCTTCTCCTGGGGGGCGGCATTTTCACCACGATGATCACCAGGTTTGTGCAAAAGCCGGTGGAAGATATTTCCAAGGGGTTGGTACGCTTGTCCAAGGGGGATCTTTCGGTAAAGGTCCAGGTTCTTTCCAATGACGAGGTTGGTCAGGCGGGTTTGGCATTGAACGATGCCGCACGTACCCTTGCGGAGGTCATCCAGAAGGTGGTGGTTTCGTCGCAAAACGTGGCCAGCGGCAGTGAGGAACTCTCCGCCAGTTCGTCGCAAATCGCCGATGGGGCGACGCGACAAGCCGCCAACATTGAACAAACCAGTTCCGCCATGGAGCAAATGCGCGCCAATATTTCCCAAAACACCGAGAATGCCTCCCAGACTGAGAGTATCGCCGGCAAAGCCGCCAAGGATGCCAAGGAAAGTGGTGTTGCGGTCACCGAGGCGGTGCGGGCCATGAAGGAAATTGCCGGCAAAATCACTATCATTGAAGAGATCGCCAGACAAACCAACCTGCTGGCTTTGAACGCCGCCATTGAGGCGGCTCGTGCCGGTGAGCATGGCAAAGGGTTTGCGGTTGTTGCCGCGGAGGTGCGCAAGCTGGCGGAACGCAGCCAGGGAGCTGCGGGTGAAATCACCCACCTGTCCAATTCCAGTGTCCTGGTTGCCGAGACGGCGGGCGATTTGTTGAGCCGCTTGGTCCCGGACATTGAGAAAACAGCGGAATTGGTTAATGAAATCTCAGCCAGTTCCAGGGAGCAAAACCAGGGGGCGGAGCAGATCAATACCGCCGTGCAACAATTGGATCAGGTGATTCAACAAAATGCCGGTGCTTCCGAAGAGATGAGTGCAACGGCCCATGATTTGTCGGAACAATCCAATGTGTTGCAACAAGCGGTTGCCTTTTTCAAAACCTGAGGGGACGTGGGACCGCACTATTCCCGGGCACAAAAGTTGATCTTTTTGCAGTGCAACTTGGCTGTGACGGCATGGAACGGATGCTCCCCCGTATTCTCTTGCGCGACCGGGGAGGTTTTGGAGGTTGAGGGGACGGTTTCTCTTTCCTCGTGCAGGGACAGCAAGGGTTGGCTATTGCGTTCCGGCTCCAGGACCACCCACTGTGACCAATCCTCGTGGGTCAGGTCGATGTACCCGGTCTTGGCGACGTAGCCGGGACGGAAGATTGCGACATGGTAGCGTCCGGGGGGCAGACGCATGCCCGGCGTATAGGCTTTGTCGATGTTGTGCAGGGTGACATGGGCATCTTCAGGCTGAATGCGAATGGTCAAGCGGGGTTCCTGCCAGGGAATCAGGGCCAGATTTCCCAGGCCCAACAGCATGATCAGCACAAATCCGGTCCCGAGATGGCGTCGGATGGCGATCATGGTCTGCCGGGCCGGTGTGGCGGGCACAATCGATGATTTGGCGGAGTCAAATGCGTCATTCATGGAACTGACCTGTTGTTATGGGTAACGGCACTCTCAAACCGGGTGCCAAGTTCGTGAATACGGCGCTGCAACGCCGCACGATCAAATCCCACTGTGCGGCTGCCCGCAGCCTGGAGGGCCAGACGATAATAATTCAAGGCTTCATCAATCCTTCCCAAATGATCCAGGGCCACGCCCAGGTTAAACGGAATGTCGGGATTGCCAGGATTGAGCCGAAAGGCGCTTTGCAACGCCGGTTGCGCCAGATTCCACTGTTGCTGTGAGGCGTAAGTGGAGCCCAGGATAAAATAAAGTTGGGCGTTATCGGGGGTGCGTACCAGGAGTTGCTTGATCTGGGAGATGCGTTGCAGCGGTGATGCCGATTTGGTTACACCAATCCGTCCCACCAAGGCATCGGTGTCGTTGGGCACTTTTTCCAGGATACGATCGTAGTAACCTTTCGCATTCTCGTAACGATTGTTTTGAATCGCCAGAGAGGCGAGTCCCATCAAGGCTTCCTTGTTGTCGGGTTCCAGGGTCAGAACCTGTTCGTACCCTTTCTGGGCCTGATCCAGTTGGCCCGATTGGATCGCCAGACGGGCTTTTTTCAGGCTCGATTCCGATTTTTTCCGGGCGGGCAGGTGGGACAGACGGAATGGTTGTTCCTGATCCATCAAAGCCACGGCTGGTTTTTTGTTGCGATCAGGTGCCACGGAACCGCCCTCTATCGGGGTCGTCACCGTGGCTGGGGGTGTTATCGAGGGTGCTGCGGGGCGATGCGGTGGCATCTTCCCCTCCCATCGGACTGTTGCGGGTGCTTCCTTTTTCTCATTCGCCACCCCACGTGGGGATTCCTTGGAAACGGCATTGCGGTTTACGTCAATGACCTCTGGTTCCAACAATCGGGGAGTTGATTTTTCGGTGGTCCTGACTTCTGCTATCGGTGGGGCCAGCCGGGTATCGGTCTCGGGAACGGGGTTGGACTTATCCGGTGGCGGGGTCGCCTTTGTCGCCACTTCCCGTATCGCGGGGGGATTGGCAACCGTTGACTCGGGTAAAACAATTTCCTTCTTCGCCGGGGTCACCGGTACCACTTGGCGCTGCAAAAAATGATCCAAAGTCTCTTTTTTCGGTACGGAATCCGCCAATTTTTTGTTGGAAGCGTGGTTCGGCCACCAGATCAATGCGGCGATCGCCGCCACGGCCAATACGCCGTACCGGGAAAAAATCTTGGTTGCAACACGGTCCAGAATGATGAGCCAAGCTGGTTCGCGGATTGTTTTCCAACCGAAATCGCGATCTGCCTGGCTGGAAACAAGTTTGGCGGAGCGTTCAAAAGGTGCTGGTGGCGTTTGCCGGCGACGTTTGCGGCTTCTTCGATGGCCGGGGTGGTTGATGACGGTCTCGGACACCGATTCGGGGGGGAGGGCACCTGGTGTCGATTCCTCTGGTGATTCCGTCAGGGATGGGTGTTCATGCCCGTCAAATATGGAATTGTGCAGAATGGGAGCGGGATCCTGCTGCGACTCCTCCTGACGGCGGCGCATGCGTTCGTGGCGCCGTTTTTCCGCCTTCATGAAGGTGTCCAGGAGCAGGTTCATGGTTTTGGACCGGTATCTTTCAGCAGTTCAGCTTCTCGACCCCGCACCAAATCCCCCTCGGCGTGCAGCACCGATGGACGTAAAAACAGGACCAGTTCGGTTTTGCTGAAACTTTTTGTACGATTTTCAAACAGCCCTCCCAACACGGGGAGTTCCTTGAATCCCGGCATATCTTTATCATTCTGATTGGCCACGTTGGTCATCAATCCGCCGATCACCGCAACCTGGCCGCTGTGGAGTGTCAACATCGATTCCAATTCCCGCACCTGGATTTTCGGTACGCGGCTGACCACGTCGGTTTTGGACAGATCGGGATTGGGATCCTGTGCATAATCGACGATACGGGTAATGGTGGGACGGACGATGAGGGAAACATCGTCTTCGGGGCTTATTTGCGGTATGACATGCATGACCAGACCGATGGGCACGGTGTGAACCTTGGAGGTGTAGGTCGTCATTTGTTCACCGTTGACCGATTTCTCATTTTTCTCCACGGTGAAATAAACCTCATTGTCCACCACCTTGAGGACGGCCACCTGATTGTTCATGGCAACCAGTTTGGGGGTGGAGAGAACCTTGACATCGCCAAATTGATGCAACAGGCGCACTGCCGCCGTCACGTTATGAATGGTCCCGGTCAGCGTATTGATTCCGGCGGCGGCGTTGCTTAAACTTAAATTAAACATCGACGCCTCATCCTGAAAAACGGTGGACCCGCCTGTGGCATCGGTGTTGTGAATCACGGTGCGGGACACCTGGCGGTTGCTCTGGACATCGCGAAAGGCGTTCCAGTCAACACCGGCCTGGAATTCGTCGTTCAAGCGTATTTCGACGATGGTGGCCTCGATGCGCACCTGACGCTGGGCACCGTTCATGACTTGGTCCAGGTATTCCTGGACCTCCTTGTGTTGCTTGGAGGTGGCCCGTACCGACAACAAGCCGCTTTGGGGGTTGACAATCACTTTTTTGGTTTTTGCCGTCTGTTCGGGAGGCGTTATGGCTTTGGGAATGCTGCCGGGCAGGAGGCCCAGGGCCGTATCATCCAGTGCCCTGGGCACGATCCCCGGGATGGAATCCTTGGCCTGCGCACTTCCCGGGGTCATGGGTGACTTGTCGGAAGTTTCTTCAGATTGTTCGATGATGGCCAGAATGTTTTGTTCCAAAATTTTCCAAAAATTGTTGCTGGAATTGTTCGAGGCGTGCAAAGTCGAGTCGTCACGCGATCCTTCTACAATTTCGGTCCCCTTGGTACTGGAGGCGTTGGTATGGGTTTCGGAAACGGAAATCTGGCTGGAGAGCCTTAGGTCACTGACGGAACTCCGATCCAGGTTGAGATAATTGATGCGATAGGTGTGCAGGTAGGGCCAGTCGGGGGTGGCGAACAAGGTTTTGCCATCCTGGCGAAAGCGGACGTTCACCTGTTTGCTGATCCGTTCCAAAATTTGCGGCAAGGTTTGGTCGATGACGTTCAGGTTGACGGTCCCTTGGACATCGGGGTGGACATCCAGGTTGATATGGGCATCGCGGGCCAAGGTGGCCAGCAGGTTTTTGACCTTCATCTCCTCGACGGCGATGGAATAGAGTGCTGTCCGATCCACGGCGTTGTCTTCGGGACGTGTCTCGTTGAAAAACGGCGAGATGGCCACTGGTTCGGGTATGGTTCCGGTTGTGGCGGCTTTGGCTTCGATGTGCCCCTCTTTGGGGGGAAACGGATTTTTGCTTTCGCCGGCACACCCGCCAAGTGTGACAACAATCGTCAGTGCCAGCAACCAACCCCTTCGGGTTACCGGTTCCGGGATTGTCATTGGGGCTTCCTTTGCGGGTTGGGCTGAACGACTTCAAGGGGATGGGTATAGCGAATCTCTGGAGAGGCCCTGTCTTGGGATTGGACCAGGGATTGGGCGATCATGGGTCCGGGGTTGGGGGTCAGAACGTGGCGGACCATCAGGGCCAGACCGAGTGTTACAAGGAGGAGAATCGCAGTTTTTACGAAGATGGGGCGCATCTCTTGCGCGTGGCGGAACAGGGCGATGGGGAAATGGCAATCGCGTATGGCGCGCAGCACATCCCGGGCGCGCACGCGTCTTTGCCGATCGGCAAAGGCGGCCATCAAGGCTTTGTGGGCCAACATGTTGATGCGGCGAAAACCTCCCCGCGATGCCAAGTGTAGGAGACGAATGGCTGTGGGGGAATACAGCGGCGGACCTCGATGCCCGGCGTGATTGAGTCGTCGTTCCAGGTAGCGTGTGGTTTCTTTCAGGGTGAGTGGTTCCAGGGTGAAACCGTGGTTGATGCGCTCCCGAAGTTGCCGCATGGCGTGTTGATTGATGTGTTGATCCAGTTCGGGCTGGCCAAAGAGGACGATCTGGTAAAAAACCGAATCTCCGACTTCAAGGTTGCTGAGCAGGCGCACCTCTTCCAAGGTTTCCCGGGGCATTCCTTGCGCCTCGTCGATGAGCAGGACGACCCCACGGCCTTTGGCATGGCATCGCTCCAGATAGGCGCTCAAAAACGCCGTCATCGCCACGCGACTGACATGCTCCCGGGTATCCATTCCCAGTTCCGCGGCAATGGCCATGAGAATATCTTCCGGGGAATAATTGGGATTTTGCAGCAGTACGCATTCGTAATGGGGTGACAATTTTTTGGCGATGGCGTTGCACAATGTCGTCTTGCCGCTGCCGACATCACCGACTACCTTGAGGATGGCTTCACCGCTTTCGATGGCGAAGGCCATGGCATCGACAATGGTACTCCGGTTGCCGCCGGGGTAAAAAAGAGAAAAATCGGGGGCGCTGGGAAACGGAAAACGCTT
The DNA here is from genome assembly GCA_015228975.1 of Magnetococcales bacterium. Classification (GTDB taxonomy): domain Bacteria; phylum Pseudomonadota; class Magnetococcia; order Magnetococcales; family UBA8363; genus UBA8363. The sequence goes on along the minus strand of JADGCN010000071.1, from coordinate 610 downwards.
GATGGAAAAATGCTCCAGATACATGGTGTACCCCGAAAGTGTGCGCCAGGTGCGCATCGGCCCCTTGCTTGCCTTGTGTGTGTAAGGTGAGCTTTGCCGCCCCTCTTCTCATGCACGGGTTGCCATGAGAGTCGCTACGCCCTATACAAAGACCGAATGATCGGGATTTCCCTAGCACTTACCATGCCGTTTCATATTAATAATCAATAACAACACGTACACTGTTTGAAGGTCAACGAATGGGACCGCGCCATCCATTCCGTGTTGGAGTAGGGGGGGCGTTACGGCAAGTAAGGGCCGTAGACCACATCCAGGAAAGAAAGCCAATCGGGCAGTTTGTGGGGATCGGTTTTGAGCCAAGCCAGAATGATGTAGCCGAAGGCCAGAATCAGTATGGCAAGGGCGCTGCTTCTACGCCGCCGTAGTAGTTGCTTTAGATCATGGACGTGACGCGGATTCGGATTGGCATGGAATATCTTTTCTTTCTGCACGCCCCAATGGCGGAAGGCGTAATCGCTGTAAAAAGCGATGACCACGGTCAACAAGGCGCTGAACTGTTTTGATTCAGTTGGAATCGGACATTTGCCTTTGTTTGATAAGCTACATACAA
>JADGCN010000070.1 GCA_015228975.1 Magnetococcales bacterium | reverse complement strand
TCCGCAAGGATGGTAGCCGTTTCCCGGCGGTTGTATCAGTCACGGCCCTGCGTGATGCCCAGGATGAAATCATTGGCTACCTGCTGATCGGTACGGACAACACTGCGCGCAAGGAGGCAGAAGAGGCACTACTCAAGGCAGGAGCACTGCAAAGCGCGATTTTCAACAGTGCCAACTTTTCCAGTATTGCCACGGACGCGAAGGGGGTTATCCAGATTTTCAACGTCGGTGCCGAGTGCATGTTGGGTTATGCGGCCATCGAAGTGATGAACAAGATCACGCCCGCCGACATCTCCGATCCGCAGGAGGTGACCGCCCGCGCCAAGGCACTGAGTGTCGAGCTTGACACGCCGATTGCTCCTGGATTCGAAGCCCTGGTGTTCAAGGCTTCACGTGGTATTGAGGACATCTACGAGCTGACCTACATTCGCAAGGATGGCAGTCGCGTCCCGGCGGTTGTGTCGGTCACGGCTCTGCGTAATAACCAGGATAACATCATTGGTTACTTGCTGATTGGTACGGACAACACCGCTCGCAAGGAGGCGGAAGAGGCACTGTTCACCGAACGCAAACGCTTAGATCAACTGATGCAGGATAAAAATGCCCAGTTGGAGAACGCTAAGTTGGCAGCGGAAACAGCTAACCTAGCCAAATCAGAATTCTTGTCCAGTATGAGCCACGAAATTCGCACCCCCATGAACGTCGTACTGGGTATGTCCGAGTTGTTGCTGGAAACCTCTCTCAACCCGACACAACGTCGATTTCTTGAGACCATGCACCATTCGGGGAAAGCTATGCTGGGGGTGATTAGCGATGTTCTGGATTTCTCCCGCATTGAGGCAGGGCGCATCTCTGTGGATGAAAGACCTTTCTCCCCCCGTCAAGTGGTGGTGGATACCACCCATTTAATGGAGGTGGTTGCCGAGAAAAAAGGAATTGCCATGGAGGTTTTGGTGGCGTCAGACATCCCGGAAGCTGTTTTTGGTGACGACAGCAGGGTGCGTCAGATACTCATCAACCTGCTGGGTAATGCGATCAAATTTACCAAAGAGGGACGGGTAGATGTAAGCCTAACTGTGCATCCCCAGGAGCCAGGAACCCTGCTCTTCAAGGTTATCGATACCGGTATTGGTATTGCCCAGGAACGGTTGGTCGATATTTTTGAACGGTTCACCCAGGCTGATAGTGGAATTACCCGAAACTATGGGGGCACCGGTTTAGGGTTGGCCATCTCGCAGCGTTTGCTAGAGCTGATGGGTGGTCGGATCTGGGTGGAAAGCCAATTGGGGCAAGGGAGTCAATTCTGTTTCACTCTGCCCATAAAAATTGCGGTAGCCTCAGAGCTGCAGATCAAGCTCGTGGAGCCGACCACGGAAGCAAGTACCCGATCTTTGCGCATCCTACTGGCGGAAGACGTTGAAGAAAACCAAATTCTGTTTGATGCCTTTCTTGCGGGTACACCGCACTACTTGGTCATGGTGGACGATGGGGTGGAGGCGGTCGCTCGAGTGCAAAAGGAAATGTTCGACGTTGTGGTTGTGGACATCCAGATGCCAAGAATGGACGGCTACACCGCTACTCGGCAGATCCGTCAGTGGGAACGGGAAATGGGACTTGTCCCCGTGCTGATCATTGCCCTGTCGGCCCATGCCATGGAGACGGAGGTTCAATGTAGCCGAGAGGCTGGATGTGATCTTTATCTGACTAAACCGATCAATAAAAGTAAGTTGCTGGGTGTCCTTCAGGGGATTGCCAACCAGATTGAGATGGCTGCGCATTCTGGAGCGGATGGGTGAGAAGTGTTTCGGGCTTTGTCATGCCTTTCTCTGCTGACCGGGAAAAAATATTTTCTTGTTTAGAAGAAGTTGCTTGATTTTTGTGGGAGGGGATGAAGTTTCTGTTCGTGGCATCGGTAGAATTTGGATGATTTTGCAGTTGTTTTTATGAACACATTAAGCGTCATCGTTACGATACATTAACGTGGCAGGAATGATTATTTCCTTTTTGTCGGTCTGTTTCCCTGAGGTGTTGTGAAAAAATATTCGTCAATACAACGAATTCGCTTGATTCTTTCGGGCGATTGTCAAGGTAGGGATTTCCCATAAGCTCGGGTCGGGTGACTCTTTTTAACCCCCCCCAATTGGGGGTGGAATGGGGCGTCCTGATGTCATCCGAGGCCAGTGTATCGTCATTGGCCTCCACGTATCACAATCCTCGGCAGGGGTAACCCAATGACCAAGAAGTCGCCCATACAAGACTCAATGCGAAGGGCGCAGCTTGCCCGCAACCCTCCGACGAATACGTCAGCCACCCTTCCCATCGACGAACTTGAGCATGGATTGCGTGTACGGCAGATCGAACTGGAGGTGAAGATCGAAGAGTTGCGTCTCACCCTGGTCGATGTGGTGGCCTCGCGTGATCGTTACGTGGACCTCTATGATTTTGCCCCGGTTGGCTATTTAACACTGACCTTTGGTGGCATGATCGAGGAAGTGAATTTCACCGGGGCCACACTCCTCGGGATGGAGCTTAACAAGCTGCGCCGATGTCAGTTTGCCCGGTTTATTACCGCCGAAGAGATCGCCATCTGGCACCGATTTCTGTCCGCTGTACAGGGGGGCGGGCGGCACAGCTGCGAACTGTTGCTCCGGCGTTCGGATGACTTTACCTTTCATGCCCACCTGGACGGCATGTACTCGGAGGCTAGAGACAACTTCCCATCCATGGTGCGCATTACCCTTGCCGACATCAGCGAACGTAAACAGGCGGAGGAAGTGCTCCGACTCAGTGAATCCTGTTTTCGGGGTGCCTTCGAGACCGCCGCCCATGGCATGGCTCTGGTCTCCACGCAGGGCCGGTTACTCAAGGTCAACCAAACCCTGTGTGCTATATTCGGTTATGGAGAGGAAGAGCTGCTGGCCACCGACCTGCAGACCATCACCCATCCCGATGATCGGGAGATCGATGCGGCTTATATGCGCCAGTTGCTGGCTGGAACCATTTCGGTCTGTCAGAGAGAAAAACGGTATTTCCACCGGGATGGCCACGTCATATGGGTGTTGCTGAGAGTCGCTCTGGTCTGGGATGCTAATGGTCAACCGCTGCATTGCGTGGTACACATTCAGGATATCACCACCCAAAGAGTGTCCGAAGCGGAACTTCTGGCCGCCAAGAACCAATTGGAACTGCAGGTGGGTTGCGTCAACCGCATCCAGAGCCTGTTTATCAAGAAATCACATTCCGATGAGGTCTTCAATACCCTTCTGATGGAGGTTATGAGACTCACCACCAGTACCTATGGATTCATCGCCGAGGTTCGGCAGGAATTACAGGGGGGCTGCGGTTTTCAAACCCTGGCCATCTTCAGTATCGTCCAGGATGAAAAAACCAGTATTCATTCCGAGAACGGCTTTTCCGGGTTTCAATTCACCAAGACGAGCGGTCAGTGTGTTGAAACCATTCTCAGTGGTCACCCGGTGATTGCCAACGACCTGTCCGCCAAACCCAAACATTACGCTCTGCCTCTGAGCCATCCGCCACTGCATGCCCTCCTGGAGGTTCCCATTAAGCGAGGTGAAAATATTGTGGCTGTGTTGGGACTGGCCAATCGCCCGCACGGTTACGATATGGCTCTGGTGGAGTACCTGGGACCGGTTATATCCGCATGTGCACAGATTGTCGAGGGGTACCAAAACCGCAGAAAAAGGCTTGAAATAGAGGAAAATCTATTCAATAGCGAGGAATTATTGCGGGCTACGTTCGAATCCACCCGGGATGGTATCCTGGTGATGAGCAAGGATGGTGGCGTCCTGCAAGCCAATGCCCGTTTCAGGGAAATATGGCAGATTTCCAAATCTATCTCGCTGGAGAAAGAGGGGGGCAAGTTGCTGAAATCTGCCGTTAGGCAAGTGGAGGAACCGAGACGGTTTATCAAGCTGCTGCGGAAACTCTCCCAATCGGATATCACCGATACCGATGTGGTACGCTGCAAGGATGGGCGGATTTTGGATCGTTTTTCAGCCCCTCTGTTTGGTAAGGAGGGGGTCAGTGGTCGGGTGTGGATCTTTACCGACGTTACCGAGCAAAAGCGGCACGAGGATACCCTGAGGGAAAGTGAACATCGGATGCATGAGATCTCCGCCACCCTGGCCGAGGGGTTGTGTGTGATCAATCAAAAAGGCCAGATCACTCTGATTAACCCCACGGCCTTGACCATGCTGGGGTGGCAGATAGACGAGGTGCTGGGCCACTCCTTCCACGATCTTTTCCACCATTCGCATATGGATGGCTCTCCCTATCCCTTCGTTGAATGTCCTATATGGAGTGTGCTGAGTAACGGGGACGTTGTGACCATGGAAGAAGAATGGCTCTGGCATCGGGATGGCGTCTGTATCCCCATGGCCCTCATTGCCTCGCCCATTCTCCGCTCCGGTGATGTGCGCGGTGCTGTGCTGGCTTTCCGGGATATTACGGAGCGTAAGCAGTTGGAGGCGTCGCTGGTGCGGTCCAAGGAAGCGGTGGAACTGGCGATGCAGGAATTGAAGAAGTCCAATGATCTGTTGGAAAAGCTTTTCAATACGACCTACCTGTCCGTGGTCTTTCTTGACAGGGATTTTGATTTTATCCGGGTGAACCGTTCCTACGCCTTGGCTTGTGCCTTGGATGAAGCGTTTTTCCAGGGTAAAAATTATTTTGCCTTGTACCCTCACGAAAAAACCGAAGCCATTTTTCGGCAGGTGATTGAAACCGGTGAACCTTTTTCAGTCACTGCCAAGCCTTTTGGGTTTCCAGACCATCCCGAATGGGGGGTGACCTACTGGGACTGGACTTTGTACCCCGTCAAGAACGATCAGGGGATGGTGGAGTGGTTGATTTTCGCGTTGCTGGATGTTACCGAAAATAAACGGGGTGAAATGGCTTTGCTTCAGGCTAAGGAGCAGGCTGAGGCAGCGTCTCGTGCAAAAGGGGAATTCCTGGCCTCAATGAGTCATGAAATCCGCACACCCATGAACGTGGTGCTGGGTATGTCAGAATTGTTACTGGAAACTGACCTCAACCCCACGCAACGAAATTTTGCGCAGACCATGCACAGCTCTGGCAGTGCCCTGCTGGTCATTATCAACGATGTTCTGGATTTTTCCCGCGTCGAGGCGGGGTGCATCTCTTTGAACGAATTACCTGTCTTTCCCCGTCGCGTACTGGAGATAACCACTCGCGTACTACAGATGACCTCCGAGATAAAGGGGCTTACCCTGGAGTCGGAGGTGGCAGCGGATGTTCCAGATGTCGTGTTGGGGGATGAGGGTCGGATACGCCAAGTTCTCATCAACCTGTTGGGCAATGCGATCAAATTTACGCATCAGGGGCGGGTAGATGTGAGCTTGACCATTAATCCTCAGGATTCGGGAACCCTCCTGTTCAAAGTCGTCGACACCGGCATTGGCATTGCCCAGGAACAGATTGCACATGTTTTTGGACGCTTCACTCAGGCCGATATGGGAATCACCCGGAACTATGGGGGCACCGGTCTGGGGCTGGCCATTTCCCAGCGTTTGGTAGAGTTGATGGGTGGGCGTATTTGGGTGGAGAGCTGTTTGGGGAAAGGAAGTACCTTCTTTTTCACGCTTCCACTGCTGATTGCCGAGACCACAAACTCCCTGGACACTGATGAAGAACAACACGCGGTAGTCAATACAAGAAGTTTGCGCATTTTGCTGGCGGAAGACGTCGAGGAAAACCAGGTACTGTTCGAGGCGTATCTTTTGCAGACTCCGCACCAATTGGTCATGGTGGACGATGGGGTGGAGGCGGTCGCTCGAGTGCAAAAGGAAATGTTCGACGTTGTGGTCATGGACATCCAAATGCCAAACATGGACGGTTACACCGCTACCTGTCAGATTCGCCAATGGGAGAGGGAAATGAACCGCTCTCCTGTGCCGATCATTGCCCTGTCGGCCCATGCCATGGAGGGGGAAATAAAACGCAGTCAGGAAGCAGGATGCGATCTTTATCTGACCAAACCGATTAAGAAAAAGAAATTGCTGGATGTGCTCCAACAGATCGCCAGTCAAAGCAACGGACAACCCAACGCGAGAAGGGAAGATTCGTGGCATCACACGTGCGAACAGATCGAAGGGGAGCTTCTTCAAGATGGATGAACCAGTAACAGGCACCATCTTGGTTGTTGACGACGACCTGGCGACTTCGAGCTTTCTCGCCGGAATCCTCCGGGCCAAAGGCCATACCGTGCGCATCGCCCACACCGCCAGGGTGGCCCTTACTGCCTACCAAGTCACGGCACCCGATCTGATATTGCTGGACATTACACTACCGGATATGAATGGATTTGAGGTCTGCCGCCAATTAATGGCTATGAATCCAGCCATCAACCTCCCGGTTATTTTTATCAGCGGTCTGACCGATACCGCCGATAAGATCAAAGGCTTTCAGGTCGGCGGGGTGGACTTTATCAACAAACCGTTTGCGGTGGAGGAAGTACTGGCGCGGGTGGAGACCCACCTGCTATTGAGTCGGTCGCTGCTGAACACAGAAGAGAGAAACGCCGAACTGATACTGGAACGGCAACAAACGGAAGATGCCCTCCGACTCAGTGAATCCAGCTTCCGGGGTGCTTTTGAAAACGCTGCCCATGGTATGGCCCTGGTTTCTCCCGATGGACGGTGGCTCAAGGTCAACCGGGCACTGTGCGCCATACTTGGTTATGGGGAGGAGGAGTTGCTGGCTATCAATTTCCAGACCATTACCCATCCCGATGATTTAGGCTCCAACTTGGCTCATCTGCACCAAATGTTGGCAGGAATCATTACGCATTTGCATTCGGAAAAACGGTATATTCACAAGGATGGCCACGTTGTCTTTGTACTGTTGAGCGTTGCCATGATCCGAGATGGCAACGGTCTTCCCCTCCATTTTGTGACGCAAATTTTGGATGTTAGTGCCCGGAAAATTGCCGACGCAGAACTCCTGGCCGCCAAGAACCAGTTGGAGCTTCAGGTCGGGTGTGTCAACCGCATCCAAAGCCTGTTCATCGATGATTCCAACCCAGACCAAGTCTTCGACGCGCTTCTCCTGGAGATCCTGAGGCTGACCGGTAGTACCAATGGTTTCATTGCCGAAATCAAGGAGGATGAACAAAAAACTGCCCACCTGCAAACACTGGCCGCCCTCAGCACTTCTGGGGGTGCGACAACCAAGCGGTGTGTCGCTAGCGATGCTGCTACCGATCTTCATGGGACAAGGATGCGCGATTTTTTTGCCGACCCTGTTCTTGGCGGTCAGTCGGTTATCCTGAACGATCCGGCCATGGATCCCTACTGGCGCGATTTGTTTGATGGGCATCCACCGCTCCACGCCTTTCTGGGGTTGCCCATCAAACGCCGAGAAAAAGTTGTGGGTGTGCTGGGGATAGCCAATCGCCCCCAAAGTTACGATTCGGCCTTGGTGGAGTATCTGGGGCCAGTGCTCATTGCCTGTGCGCAACTTATGGAGGGATTCCAGAGCCGCAGAATAAGAATAAAGGCCGAAGAGTTGCTGAAGAGAGCCAATACCCTGTTGATCAGGGAGATTAAGGAGCGGGAACAAACTCAGGCAGAGTTGCAAGAGGAGCGCGACAAACTGCGGGAAATTACCGCCAATCTAGGCGAGGGTTTGTATGTGATTGATCAGGCTTGGCTGATCACATTCATTAACCCCACCGCATTGCGTATCTTGGGGTGGCGGGAGGAAGAGGTGCTGGGGCAATCACCACATCACCTGTTTCATCATACCCGGATGGATGGGTCTCCCTATCTTCCTGTGGACTCTTTTCTGTATCAGGTATTCGATCAGGGTGGAGCGGTCACTTCGGATGATGAGTGGTTTTTGCGTCGGGATGGGAGTGGCTTTCCAGTGGCTATGAATGCCTCGCCAATCCACCGTGCGGGAGAAATGCATGGGGCAGTGGTTTCCTTTCGGGACATCACCGAGCGTAAACGGGTAGAGCAGGCTTTGGCCCGTTCCGAAGCGCACTTTCGTACCCTGTTTGAGTCTTCCTATGACGCCGTGGCGTTGCTGGACGAGAATGGTTTTTTCGACTGCAACGCCGCCACCTTGGCCCTTTTCGGTTGCGCTTGCCGGGAGGACTTCTGTGGCTTGCACCCCTCTGACATCTCTCCTCCCATACAACCCCAAGGAGGAGATTCTTTCAGCTTGGCCAATCAGCACAATGCCACGGCCCTGGCTCAAGGTTCCAATCGTTTCGATTGGATGCTCCGACGCATCGATGGGCGCGATTTTCCCGCCGAAGTGCTTCTCAATTCGGTGGCCCTGGATGGCAAGACAGTACTTATGGCCGTTGTGCGGGACATCACCGAACGCAAGGAGGCGGAAACGAATATCCTCCTGGCTAAAAAGGAGGCAGAGGTAGCCAATCAGGCAAAAGCCGATTTCCTTGCTACCATGAGTCACGAAATCCGTACCCCCATGAACGGTTTGCTGGGGATGACCGACCTGCTCCTGAGAACCTCTATGACGGACCAGCAACGCCATTACGTCGAGACCATCCATCGCTCCGGGCGCACCTTACTGCGCATTATTAACGATATTCTTGATCTCTCCAAGATCCAGGCCGGTCAGATGGTCCTGGAAATGTTGCGGTTTGACCTGGACGGAATCGTCCATGATATTGTCAACCTGTTCTCGGAACGCACCAAAAACAGGGGGGTGGCCATCCATTGTACGCTACCAGATGGTTTGCCCCTCCATCTCCTGGGGGATCCCCACCGACTGAGCCAGATACTGTTCAACCTGATGGGCAATGCCAGCAAATTTACCGAGGAGGGATCCATCAGCCTGACGGTGAAGGTCATGGAGGGACGCAAGGCGGATGTCCTGCTGCGCTTCCAGGTGACTGACACGGGTGTCGGCATCTCTCCCGAGTACAAGCGACAGATGTTTCAGGCATTTTCCCAGGAAGATTCCTCCATCTCCCGCAAGTTTGGTGGCACCGGCTTGGGGTTGGCCATTACCAAGCGACTGGTGGCCATGATGGATGGTGATTTGGGAGTGGCCAGTGAACCCGGTCAAGGATCTACCTTCTGGTTTACCGCCCGTTTTGGTAAGCAACAAGAGGGAGATCGGCGAGAAATTGCCATCTGGCAGGCCGTCCAACGACTGCCCACCCCGGACAACCTGCACTTCGATCGACGGATCCTGCTGGTGGAGGATAACCAAGTCAATCAGGAGGTAGCCGTGGCGACTTTGGAGCTGTTCGGTTGTCAGGTAACGGTGGCCAGCAATGGCAAACAGGCCCTGACCGCCGTTCGCGGGGCTGATCCATCCTTCGATGCCATCTTTATGGACTGCGAAATGCCCATCATGGATGGCTTTGAGACGACCAGACGTCTGCGCCAATGGGAAAAAAAGACGGCAGGTCCACACACGCCCATCATCGCCCTGACCGCCCATGTGCTGGAGCAAAGTCGGCGACAGTGTCAAGAGGCAGGGATGGACGACTATCTGCGCAAGCCGTTCAGTCCAACGGATATGGGTGCTATTCTGTACCGTTGGCTGTCCAAGCCAATCGGCGATGCAGTGGGAGATGAGCAAGCTGTTGCGTCATCCCCTGAACCGAGTCGGGATACCACCCAAGCTGTCTCCTCTCCGGTGTCACTCCCCGGCGATCAGGCCAACGACACGATGGTGTTACCAGATGTTCCTGTTTTGGATCAAGTGGCCCTGGGCCACATTCTCGATCTGGCCCGCAAGGGCAACAAAGGTCTATTGCGCAAAATGGTGGAGAGCTACCTAGCGCGAACCCCAGAGTTGTTGGCCGACCTGGAACGGGCACTGGCACAAAATAACCCCGAAGGGGTGAGGGTCTCTGCTCACACACTGAAATCCTCCAGTCTTACCATGGGTGCCGTGCGCCTAGCCGAACTTGGGCGGGCCATGGAGGCGGGCTACGCCGATTTGGCACTGGTGAGTCAACAATTACGGTTAAGTGGCTCCACCTTTGACGAAGTCAAACAGGCCTTGAGCGAGTTGTGTCGCTCTCAACAAGAAGGAGATCTCCATGACTGAACTGGTCGATGAATTAGAAAATCCGTTGATATTGATAGTGGATGATGAGTTTATGCAACGGTTGCCCATGCGGGAGGCATTGGAGCAGGACGGCTGTCGCGTGGTGGAGGCAGAGAATGGGGAGCAGGCATGGGAGATCATACAGAAGGAGCGTCCCGATATGGTGATCTCTGATGTGGTGATGCCCAGAATGGATGGATTTTCCATGTGCCAGATCATTCGCCAACAGAAGGGGCTGGAGCATTTGCCCATCGTGATGGCCACCAGTCTGGATGACATGACCTCCATTGAGCGGGCCTACCGGTTGGGGGCCACTGACTTTATTACCAAGCCCATTCATTGGGGCCTGCTGGGCCACCGGGTCCGTTATATCCTGCGTAGTGCCAGCACTGCCCAGGCATTGTCAAATCGAGAGATGGAATTGTTACGTACCCGGATGGAGATCATTCGTCGTCTGGGCCAAGCGGCAGAATACCGGGATAACGAAACCGGTCTTCACATCATGCGTATGAGCCGATATTCCGCTTTGCTTGGACAGGCTCATGGGCTTTCACTCAGCGACCAGGAATTGCTGCTGGAGGCTGCGCCCATGCATGATGTTGGCAAAATCGGCATTCCGGACAGTATTCTTCTGAAACCGGGAAAGCTGACCGAGACGGAGTTTACCATAATGAAGCGGCATACACTGCTGGGAGGAGAGCTTCTGGACCGGGAACCCTCTCTTCTGTTGCAAACCGCCCATCTTATTGCCCTAACCCACCATGAAAAATGGGATGGTAAAGGTTACCCCTATGGCATGGCGGGCGAGGAAATTCCCCTGATGGGCCGCATTTGCAGCTTGGCCGATGTGTTTGACGCTCTCACTTCCAAACGGCCCTATAAGGAACCATGGAGCGTGGAAGAGTCGGTGAACGAAATCCGGCGTTGTTCTGGAACTGCTTTTGACCCCCGGTTAGTGCCGTTGTTTGTGGAGGTTTTGCCAGAGATAATGGTGATTAAAGAGACTTTCTCTGATATTAGTCAGTCCATCTTGGCTCCAGCCAAGCCATCGTCCTGAGGACATATCGGCAATGCCTGCGATTCTAGTGGTGGATGACGATCCGGGGACACGGATTTTCTTGGAGGAGTTGCTTCAGCAGGAGGGGTATCGTGTGGTCCAGGCCTCTGACGGCCAAGAGGCACTGAACTGTTTGGAAGAAGGGGAGTGCGACTTAATTCTGATGGATATCCAAATGCCGGTACTGGATGGGTATCAGGCCACCCAGAGGATTAAGGCCAGGAGCCAACATACGTGGTTCGTGCCTGTGATCTTCTTGACATCAGTGCAGACCGACAAAGAGTTGGCCCATTGCCTGGAGTGTGGCGGTGATGACTTCCTTACAAAGCCTATCAATCCCATCATTCTGAAGGTGAGGATCAAAGCATGGTTGCAGCGAGCCGAGTTGGCCAACCGGTTAGCTGCAGATCGGCAGGATGTGGAGAATGTAATTCTCAAAATGCGGCAAGACGATCATTTCGACTGCCGTGGGTTGCGCATATTAATGACTCCATTGGAAAAAACCATCGGTGATATGGTGCTCTCTGCATACAGATCTGATGGTGTGCAATATATTATGGTGGGGGATTTTACCGGGCATGGTCTGTCGGCGGCCATTAGCGGTCCCTTGGTGGCTGACATTTTCTACCGTCTGATACATCAGGATTTGCCACTGCAGCAGATTATTATCCAAATCAATGAGACGATTTTTCACAGGTTGCCGGTGAACATGTTTTTAGCGGTCGCATTTCTGGAATCGGACCGGGGTAACGGGGAAATGCGCGTCTGGAATGCTGCATTGCCCGCAGTAACGATGATCCGGGACGGCAAGATTCTGGCCAAATTCCCATCCTTTCTGCCACCCCTGGGCATCAGTCAGCGTCTCCCCAAAAACGATCACTGCACAAAACATTCACTGACGGCAGGAGATAGGATTTACCTTTTTACTGATGGGATCGAGGAAACATGTTCCTCCACCGGCGAATTGTTCGGCGAGGAACAGATGGATCGTTTTTTGGAAGAGTCGTTCGTATCCGAAACAGCGATGGAGGCTTTGCTCCCAGTACTGGAGAATTTTCGTTCCGGGCGAAAGGCAACCGACGACATCACATTCGTTGAGGTCATGGTGTCTTGAACGATTTATTGACTAATGTTGCATTGGGTGACAGAAAGGAAGTGCCATGATCATGATAGAAGAATTAGATTCAAGAATTATATTGCGTCTACCAGAAGAGTTTAACTTCAAGACTCACAGGGAGTTTCGAGAGTGCTATTGTCACCGTGACCCCAGACAATCCTACAAAATAGATTTTCGGGCTGTAACCAACTTCGACAGTGCTGCTTTGGGTATGCTACTTCTGTTGCGGAGCCATTGCGGGGACGATAAGGCGGACATCCACCTGAGCAATTGCAGCCCAAGAATCATGAAAATTATGGAAATAGCCAAGTTCGGTATCTATTTTCAGATTGAATGATAAAAAAATATATGTTTAAGTGGCGTTTCTTTGGTAGGTCATTGAAAAGGTAAAGAATGTGGCAAAAATACTTATTGTTGACGACGATATATCTGTCAGGGCCTTGTTGCGTTCATATCTTGAGAGTGATGGGCACCAAGTAGATGAGGCGGTTGACGGAAAACAAGCGTCGAAGCGGTATCGGGAAAATATTTTTAATATTGTTATTACAGATATATTTATGCCGGAACAAGATGGGCTTGAACTCATTATGGAACTGAAAGAGTGTTTGCCATCGGTGAAAATTATTGCTATTTCTGGCGGCGGCCATGGAATGGAGGCACAGCTCGTACTGAAACTCACCAGGTTCCTTGGCTCTGTTCAGCAGTTGAAAAAGCCTTTTACCCGAATTCAGGTATTAGAGGCTGTGTACTTAAGTGATAAAATGAACAGCTCCTTCGCAGATGAGCATTCGGTGCAGTCGATATAAGGTTGAACTGGCTATCCAGTCCATCAATATCCAGACAGAAGAAGAGGTAGAGACATGAAAAGGACCGACGAGGGCAATACGTCTCGCGACGAGGGAGTGATCCACGATACAGAAGACAACGCTGCCCTTGATTTAACAAAACTGGCCGCAATGAAGGAAGAGCTTGGCCCCAGTTTTTTCAGAGTCGTGCAGCATTTCCATTCTGGACTCCTGGTGCGTACTGAAAAGATTCGGCAGGCAATCCTTGCAAACGATCTAGAGAGTGTGGCCTTCGAAAGCCATTCCATGAAGAGTGTTTGTAGACAAATCGGTCTGTTCCGAATGGGAGAATTGGCGGACAGACTGGAGTCCATTGCCCACTTAGGCGAACTCTCAGAGATCGATTCCCTGGTCGGTCAACTTATCCAGGCTGGACAATCGGCACATCTTGCACTGACGAACTATTGTTCCAGCGAATAGTTCACCAAGGCGTTGTTGCATGAATCGTCTGGGACTCTGGCCACTTGACACGGATCTTGATTTCGATAATCATGATGGTGTGCATACTTCATCCCCACACCATCGATACCTCATCCGCAACTGGCGGGTGGAAATGGGGGATAAAATATGGCACACGTTCTTGTAGTTGATGATGACATGTCCATTCGGGCTTTTGTGTTGGAGATCCTTGAGGAGGAGGGACACTCTATCGAAGAGGCGGTTGATGGCAAACAAGGCTTGCAGCGATATCGGGAGGAACCTGCTGATCTCGTGATCACGGACATATTAATGCCGGAGGTGGATGGTGTTGAATTCATCATGCAGCTGCAAGAGATTTATCCGGGGGTGAAAATCATTGCTATGTCTGGTGGAGGGCGTGGATTGGATGCTTCGTTCAACCTGCGCATTGCCAAGGATTTCGGTGCAGTTCAGCAGATCGAAAAACCTTTCACCAGGGAAAGGCTATTGGAGGCAGTGCGTCAAGTGGTGGACTGAACGACGGCTCAATCTGGCTCCTGCAACGAATCTGGTGGCATTTCGCCCAGCAAGGAGATACACTGGCTCGGTAGTTTGGTGATCTTTGTCAACAGGTGGCCCAACCATGAAATTCATCGACCCACGCATCGACTTCGCGTTCAAGAAGATCTTCGGCAGCGACAGTGCCAAGGACGTCCTTGTCAGTTTCCTGGAGAGCCTGCTGGGACTGGAGGGGGATCGGCGCATCGCCGAGTTGACCATCCTCGACCCCTTCCTGGCCCCGAAGATCCGGGAGCTGAAATATTCCATCCTGGATGTCAAATGCCGAGATCATCGTGGGGTGTCCTACATTGTGGAGATGCAGGTTCAAAAGGTGGCCGCCTTCCTGAAGCGGATCCAGTACAACGCCGCCAAAGCGTATGCGCACCAGATCGAGCGGGGTGAAGACTATCCCAGACTGAACCAGGTGATCGCCATTACCATCACCGATTTTGTCCTGTTCCATGACTTTACCCATTGCGTCTCCTGCCACGAGTCACGTGAGACCATCACCGGCAACTCCTTTTTGCAGGACATCATCCACTTTTTTGTCGAGCTCCCCAAGTTTGTCAAGTCGCTGGAGGAGTTGGACGACATCCTCGATAAGTGGATTTTTTTTATCAAGTATGCCGGTTCCCTGCAGGAAGTGCCTGAGAAGCTGAGCACAGCCCCCTTTCGCCATGCTTTTGAGATGGCCATGGCGTCCAACATGACGGCTGAGGAGCTTGAAATGTATGACAAGGCCGGTATTGCCATAGCGGATGCGCGGGGGGCGGTTGAACAGGCACGGGAGGAGGCCTTGCGGGAAGGTCGGCAGGAAGGCCGACAGGAAGGCCGACAGGAGGGTGAGCAGATTGGGGAGGAGAAAGGCCGCCGAGAAGAGGGGGCATCAATGCTGACTCGCCTTCTCCAACGCCGCTTCGGCAACCTGCCTGCCTGGACCAGCGACAAAATTGCCAAAGCCGATCTGTCCACCCTGGAAGAGTGGAGCCTGCGGATCCTGGATGCCACGACTTTGGAGAGTGTGCTGGCGGATCCATCCTGACCGGCGGTGGGCTGGATTCTCCGGAGCCATCCGGAGAATCCGACTCCAGGAAGGGAGGCCCCTGCATTCTCCGGATTCCTCCGGAGAAAAGGCCGGGAAATTTCCGACAATGCACTTGCTCCCCAAGCGATAGTCGAAGACGTGCCCACAGGTGGCTCGTCGGACTCATGTGAAAAGTTCGATGTCACAGTAAAATAAATGCAATACCAGCCAGATGCACAAGTCTGTATCATTTGGCCACCACATGACACTGCGAACTTTTCTCCTGCTGCGCTGCAACATTCTCCTGGAGAAAAAGTTCGAAACTGTATCGTATGCTCCACCAATTAAAGTTTTCGAAAAAGTCTATAGTTTAAAGCCGCCTCCCAAGGCGGCTTTTGCATTCAAGAAAAAGAACAATACTTTCAAAGGTTAGCAAACATAGTTTGAAATTCTTTTTGGTCTAAATCCGGAGCAGAGAACGTCGAAAACGGCCTTTCCATTCTCTCTCTGCCGGAATTCTCCAAAAGCTGTGGACCAGACGCCTTCTGGTCCACAGATCTGTGGACCAGACATTTTCCTTTCAATATCAATGATAATGACTGGTCCACAGCTTCTGGACCAGTTAGATAAAATTTTCGGTTGGCAAAATTGGCAAACAGGATCAAACTTTGGTCCGGTCCGGCATTCTAATACGGATTTTTCTGATGGAAGGCGCAGTCGCTCCGCGCCAGAGTGCCACCCTTCGCCACCAGTCGCACCACGTTCGCGCCGGTGGGTGGGTGTGGTATTATGGTGGCCAGGGCCAGAAAGCCGGCACAGGGAAAAACAGTCGCAAGATGTGCCGACGCTGGTATGGGACGGGCAACTGTGGGTTCGGCGCAGCAGAGGGTCTGATCGGTGATCGGTCACACTGGTTCGACATAAAGTACAGTGCCGTCCACGCTCACCACCCGCACACTACCCCCCGCCGGAGTGTCGGCTCCCGCTACCTTCCAACTCGAATCATCCACACGGATGCGTCCCACACCGTTGACAATGGGCTCCGACAGGGAGAAGGTTCGACCGATGTACTGGCTGCTGCGGCGGTTCAAGGTGGGCTGCGCACTCTTTGTTGGTCGTTTCTTGAGCAGGAGATGCCAAACACCCAGGGAAAGCAGGGAGAAACTGGAAAAGCAGAGCCACTGGCTCTTCCATCCCAGGTCGGGCAGGAGCAGTACCAGTGCTCCAACAAGGCCGGCGGCACCAGCCAACCACAGGAAGAAAAAGGCCGGTGAGAGTACCTCCAGAATGAGCAGGACGACGGCAACGATCCACCAGTGCCAATGGTCCATCCGGTTCCTGGTACTGTCGGCGACTCTGCTCCAGAGACCACCCCGCCAGTCCCCAGACGAACAGGTTGATGACCAGCACCGATACCACAAGCCGCCGGGCAAAAGCGGCAGGAGCAATGGTTGCGCTGGACGCTAAGAGTGTCTCGCCTGGTACCGGATTC